>CAZPZZ010000078.1:0-19025 GCA_964591245.1 uncultured Vicinamibacteraceae bacterium
CGTAGACCGCGTACAGCTCGGCCGGGAGCTGGTCTCTGGAGAGACCGGCGTTCTCAAACCAACGCGGGTTCCCCGTAGCGGTCTCCAGGCGAACGACATCACCCGAGTCGATCTGCAGTACCGGCTGGAGGGCGGCGTCAAAGAAAAAGATATGGGTAGTGGAGGGGGACGCGTTCAACTCGTGCACACGTTCGGCAGACTGCCCATCGACCGTCCCAACTCCGAGCAGCGTGGTAAGCACGGTCGCATACACTGTTCTCGTCATGACCTTCTCCTGAGCGGCAAACCGTCCGCCTGACCGGATCGTGGCGCAATGTCAGTTATTGGAGCCGATCATACCTCCGAGGCCCCTCGCCGACCTCACCACCTATCGCGTTCCCCCGCCCGCACCAACCAGCACCTCGCGCACGGAGGATAATGTACCGTCACCAGCTGAACCTGCGGCACCTATCAAGCCCACGCGTCAACCGTGCCGCGGTAACGAGAACGCAGAACCGTGAACCCCGAATCGAACTCATGGAAGCGAGAGAACAAACCATGCGCCAACTACGACACACTGCACTGTATCTGGGTATTGCATCCATCTTGAGCCTGCCTTCAGGCGTCCTCGCACAATCCGATGGCACTCGGGTCAACAAGCTGATCGAACTCTTTGAAAGCGATCAGCCCGGATTTGGGGTCCTGTCATTCGACTATTCCCTGAACAATGCTCGCGCGTTGGCGAGCTCGGACCTCGATTTCGTCTTCATCGACATGGAGCATGCCCCCTTCGACGTCGAACGGTTACGGCTGTTCTTGCTGGGCATGACCAACAAGCGCTCGATTCTTGAGAAAGGCAACCTCCAACCTGATGTCGTCCCCTTCGTTCGCATTCCTGCGGCGGGTGGCGCCGAGGAACTGGTGGCGCAGGTCAAGCAAGTGCTCGACGTCGGAGTATTCGGCGTCTTCTTTCCAGCCGTACACACCCGTGAGGACGCCGAGCTAGCCGTCAGAGCAACCCGCTATCCTCAGTACAACGACGCACCAGACTACGAACCGAGGGGCCTTCGCGGCCGGAATCCCTCGACCGCCGTGTGGTACTGGGGGATTTCCGACTATCACGCCCGGGCCGACGTCTGGCCCCTCGATCCGCAGGGTGAACTGCTCGCGATGATGTTCATTGAATCCGCGGAAGGCGTCGCCAACATCGAGGAGATTGTCTCGGTTCCGGGGTTGGGAGCCATCTTCATCGGTCCCTCTGACTTGAGCACCTCCATGGGCTATGCCAGCCCGGCCGCCCCTGAGGTCGAAGCGGCCATTCAGCGGGTACTGCGCGCGTGCCTCGACAACGATGTGCCCTGTGCGATCACGACCGGTCCGGGTTCTGTACAACAGCGGATCGACGAAGGCTTTCGCTTCGTCACGGTCGGTGCCGACGGCGGGCTCAACCAGGGCGCGAGTAACGCGCTACGCTTGGGTCGCGAAGCCGCTGGTCGCGACTAACGCACGGGCCACAGCGATCACGCCTCCGATGGACACCATCGGAGGCGTGCCCCCTTTCCCGACGCCCGACGCAATGACCGCAGAGACGGCGCCACCTGGAATGGGTTCAGGCCAGCGCACCGCTCCTTGCCGCGCTCACGCGGTTTCGGTCTTGCCGTCAAAATATTGATTGGTGAGCCGCTTGACGGCTCCGGCCAGGAATAGCATTCCCAGGAGGTTCGGGAATGCCATAAAGCCGTTGAGCATTGTGCCAAGGGCCCAGACCAGTGGCACCGACACCAGCGACCCCACCATGATCAGGGCCGTAAAGGCGATGCGATAGCCCCTGACAATCCAGGACCCGAAGAGAAACTCGACGCATTTCTCTCCGTAATAGCACCACCCGATCAGTGTGGAGAACCCGAACAGGAACGAGCACACCGCAACGATCAGCGACGCCCCTGGGAGGGTGGTACTGAGAGCCGCGGCCGTCAGATCACCACTGGCATTCTGAAATGCAGGGTCAGTCCAGAGCCCCGAGGTGAGGATGACGAATGCGGTGAGCGAGCAGACCACGATCGTGTCCGTGAACACCTCAAAGATCCCGACCAGCCCCTGATCCACCGGGTGCTTGACCTTTGCAATTCCGTGCGCAATCGGCGCCGTTCCCAGGCCAGCCTCGTTCGACAGCACCCCGCGGCTTACCCCCGCCGCGATAGCCTGGGCCATGGTCGCGCCCGCGAACCCGCCGATGGCCGCCGACGGAGAAAATGCGTGTGACACGATAAGCCCCAACACCGCTGGGACCTGACCGATGTTGAGCAGTAAATAGGCGATGGCCGAGGCGAGATAGAGGACAATCATGGCCGGCACGATCCGTTCCGCGACGGCCGCGATGCGTTGTATCCCACCAAGGAGGACAAGGCCCACGGCCACCGTGATCATGAGCCCCGGCACCCACATCGGAACGTCGATACCACCGACGGTACGCGCCGCCTCCACGAACGTCCGCGCAATCGTATTGGATTGGGCCATGTTGCCGGTACCAAGCAGCGCCCCACACGCGCCAAACAAGGCAAACATCATGGCCAGGGTCTTGCCGATCCGCGCATGGGGAATACCGCCGGTGATGTAGTACATCGGACCGCTGGCCAGCTCACCGGTTTCTCGTGTGACTCGATGATGCACGCCAAGCACTGCCTCCGCATACTTGGTCGCCATGCCCACCGCGGCACAGACCCACATCCAGAAAATGGCACCTGGTCCACCAATTAATATCGCGGTGGCAACACCACCGATATTCCCGTTACCGACGGTCGAGGCCAGCGCGGTCGATAGCGCCTGAAACTGCGTAATGGTTCCATCCCCGTCACTCGTACCCCGCATGCTACGGATGACCATTCGTACGGCCAGTGGGAATCGCCGAATTTGTACGACACCAGTCATGACAGAGAGCGCGCCGCCGACGAGCAACAAGACGAGTGGCATCGCAAAGGGTTGCCAGACAAAACCATCAATTGCTTGAATTTGTTCCGTTAATCCAGTCACGTTGTCCTCGTTCTTTGCCAGGTATGCTGTTCGCTTTGACGTCCGTGCGAGAAACCGTTGCTACTGCCACATCCCGACATCCTCCAAAGATGCGCGGGTAATGAAAGGTAAAATGCCAGACGCATGGGGTCGACCGAAACCCCTCGACTGACGACAGACGATATTAGAGCCCCCTGATCGCCAAGACAAGACCCACCACATCTCAGATGCTCGTGCCCAAACCCAGAATCACGCCCTGAACCCGCGGTTCGCGTCCCCTGGCCGTATTAGAAAATACCGTTCCGCTCGATTGCGTACTATTTCTTGTTTCTTAATACGGTCGTTGACCATCACGCGTGTCAAATTTCGTCATCTCCCGCCTATAAGCAGCTCGTGGCAGTGCACCTGCGTCAAGGCATGGTCGCTCGAGTGCGACCGTCGCACACCCGACCATCCACGGTACGTTCAGGTTGGGTTTCCCGGCGATGTCGAGCCTTGTCGATGCCCCGTCCCGGATGGACGCCACAATCCGCATCCGCGCGACCTCCTCGCCGGTCGCGCGTTGAAACGGTCATCCATGACCGGTGCGCTCGTCGATTCCCCTCGAGGTGTGTGCCGTGTCCCGGAAAAAAAGCGGCGGGAAGCCTGGCTCGCGTGTACTACGGCTGTTCCTGGTCCGTGGGCTCAAGCCCCGGCCTCGCATATTTCTCGAACCAGTAGCGCAAATACAGCTGCGTACGGAGAAAGTTCGACGGGGTCCGCGAGGTCCCGTGCCACTCGTTGTTGAAGCGGATCATCGCGGTCGGCACCTTCAGATATTTCAAGGCGCTATAGAACTGCTCCGTCTGAGGCATTGGCGTCCGCAGATCCTGGACACCGGTCATCAGCATGGTCGGAGTCGTCACGTTGCCGACGTAGGTCAGCGGCGATCGCCGGAGATGCTCGCTCGGGTCGTCCCAGGGCAAGGCGTCGAAGTTCCGATACCAGGTGGGGCCATCGGTGGTGCCAACAAAGCTGACCCAGTCGACCACAGGACAGTTCGACGATGCGGCGGCGAAGCGATCGGTGTGCCCCACCACCCACGCTGTGAGCACCCCCCCACCGCTGCACCCGGTTACGAACAAGTTCCGCTCGTCAATGAAGCCCGTCGCGAGCATCGCGTCGACACCGGCCATCAGATCGTCGTAGTCCTGGCCCGGATACGCGCGCATGATCGCGTTTCCGAATCGGCTTCCGTAGCCGCTGCTGCCGCGGGGATTCGTATAGAGGATCACGTACTCGTTGGCTGCCTGTTCCTGCCACCCGAAATTAAACCCGACGTTGTACATCCCGTGCGGCCCGCCGTGGATATGCAACTGCAGCGGATACTTGCGACCCGGGTCGAAATCAGGTGGTGTGACGTACCACCCCTGAATCTCGAGTCCATCGGCCGACCGGTAGCGGATCTCCTCGACCGCACCCAATGAGACCTCGGCGAGAATGTCATCGTTGACGAACGTCAATTGGGCAATGTTGTGTGGCTCCTCGACGTCAAACGACACCACATCGTTCGGGGCATGAAAACTGCTCAACACCCCCACGGCGGTACCCGCATCGGTGATATCCGACACGCTCAGCACATGCACGCCCGCCGTCACGGCCTGGACCGGTCCAGTCGGCGCTGTCGGCAGAAAATAGAGATTTCGCGTCCCCTCGCTCGAAGCCGTGAAATAGACACCGCTGCCGTCGGCCTTCCAGATCAACGACGTCGGCGACCGGTCCCAGTCTCCCGAGGCCAACCGATGGTTTGTGCCATCGATATCCATCAAATAGATCTTCCGGTCAATATAGGTGTCTTCCACCCAGTCGTAGCCGACATAGGCCACCTGGCGCCCATCTGGTGAGACGATCGGACTCCCATCCGGACCATGCCGGGTCGTCAGCTGCCGGATGCCGCCACCCGCAACGTCGACCGCGTAGATCTCGGTTTCCCGCCACTCATACTCCGCGTCCTCAACGCGAAGACTGGTGAAAAGTAGCGTGCGGCTGTCCGAAGTCCAGGCCGCCCCGGTGTGCATCCAGTCGCCGTCGGTCAGCTGGCGTGGAGTGCCCCCGTCTGCGGGAATCACAAAGAGATGCCGGTAGTGCTCATCGGTAAATCCCTGCCGGTCTTGCCGGTAGTCGAGCCGTTCGATGATGCGAGGGGACTCGGTCCAGTCCGCACCATCGGGGGCCTCCGGCAGGTCAATCGGCCAGCTGTTGCGCTGCCGTACGTTCATCGTGAAGGCGATACGCGTTCCGTCGGGCGACCAGGTCAGATCTCCGGGCGTTTGCTCCACACGCGTGATCTGCGTCACCGCACCCGCGGCATCCATCCAGCGGACAAAGATCTGGGTCCCCCCCGGATCGCCACTCGCCGTATAGGCGATCCGGTCGCCATCCGGCGACCAGTGGGCACCTGCCCCGTCGACGAGGAAACGATTCCGGCTCCCATCCGCATCCATGATCCACAGGGCCGACTCTCGCTGGTCATTCACCTTGTCGATCCACTGACGCGCATAGATGATCTGTGAACCGTCCGGAGACACCTGGGGTTCGGCAACATCCTCAAAATCGAGATAACGATCGAGGGACAGCCGGTCAGTCGACTGGGCAACGGCGTTCAGGGGCAGCAACACCAGGAACGCGACGGCAACGCAAACACGTGTGCACATGGCTCCTCCTGTGAATCACAGATCGTGTCCTCGAACGCGCTGACATTCAGAACGTTCTCGGGGGTAACACAACAATCGCCTCAACTTCCACATGGCGTCCGCCGGGTAGGCTCCCGACGAGATAATTCGTGCGAACCGGCTTGTGCGGGTTGGTCTCTTCGTTGTTCCACTCGGTGCCGTACACCTCGTTCCACGCGGCGGCAAGCTCGTCGCCGTCTGAACCGGCGGCAACGCGATAGACACGCAACTCCGCGACATCGGCCAACGTCGCCCCCATCGCCGCCACCCGCTCCTTCATGATCCCGACGGCAACCACGGCCTCCTCGTCCGGCGCAGTGCCAGCCGGCGCGACAACGCCCGACAACCAGGCCAACTCAGCGTTCGGCGCAATGGTCGCACCATTCGCAATGAAGCTCCTCGGTGAGCCTGACATGCGCAGCAGCGGATTTTGCGTGATCGCGTCCGGGGTCGCGAACACCGCCGCCGGCGCAGGCGGCACAGCCCACACTTCAATCTCGGAGTAGCGATGTGAGGCGCTGAACCCTGGTGCTGCCCAGAGCGTGTACGGTGGCGCCTTCCCGGACGTCAGGTCGCCCAGTGTCTCGTATACCGGCGCCCAGGCCGCGAAGTCTGGTGCGGGACGGTCTGGCTGCGGTGTCGGCATCGCACGAATGAAGAACACATCGTGCCAGCGGAGCCCGTGGTTGGCCAGTGTCCCGCCAAGGCTATTCAGCGACGAACGGATGTGCACTTCCAGCGAGTCCGGATCGCCCAGGTCGCGGCCCGGCAATGCCCCAGACGAGAGAAAGAGTCCCGCGCGGGTTGACACGACCGCTGTCGGGTTGCTCGCCGGGCCGACCAGCTGCAGATTCGGGTTCAGTGTTGTCCGGGCGCCATCCACGACGACGGGATGACCGACGCTCGAAGGAAACATGGCGACGACATCGAGGACGAGCGACGCATCACCCGGAAGTCCGGACGAGTAGACCGTCGTCCGCGCCGGAGGAGTGCGCCCGGCAAAGAACGTGGTCCACGCCGTGTTCCACGCACCAAAATCGACATTCGGAGCCAGCGCCGCGCGCACGCGCACGATCTGGGATCGGTCAAGACCGACCGCATCAAGCCGGGTCGCCACCTGACGCAATGCCGCATGCGAGGCGGACTCGCCGGTCGTCCCCGCTCCGGCAACACCGCCAAACACCGCGAGTGTCGCACCCGCTGGTGAGACGACAGCTGCCGAATAGGACGCGCCCGGCGCCGGGTAGGCCTGTTGCGCCGACGCCGCAGCCGGCAACAGCAGAAGAACTAACCCCAGCACACTGTGCCACCCGCCCGTGGGGACCGCTCCATATCTGACCATCATCGCTCCCTTATTGCTCCAGCACATCGAAGGACGTTCATTCTACCGTCTACCTCCGTCTGTCGCTGTCCGGTTCCTACCGGTCATGCCGCTGGCATAGTCCCTCCGTGGTCGCCACGCGCTCCACGAACCGACCTCCTACCCGCGTCCGCACAGCAGCCGAGGCCACAGGGCTTCACCTGTCGACCGCATACGGCGCGGTGCTGATTCCACGCGGCCTTGAATTTCGAGTGCACGACTTCTAGAATCGTCCGGCTCACGTCTCCATTCGCAGAGATCCGAAGTCATCCGTCTTAACGCTCACTCTTTACTGTTCTCACCAGTACGTGCTGCGCGGGCCCATCTCGTTCGCAGACCCAACGTGTGGAGGTCAGCTTGATACCTCGTCCCCTCAAACGCTCGTCCGTGGCAACTGCCTTCTGCCTCGCGCTCCCGATCCTCTGCACCTCAGCCTGCGACCAACGACGTGAGACACCGACACCCACGGAGGACACTACGTCGGCAGGCACGAACTCCCCGAACGCCACGGGACAACTCCGGATCGACCGTCAGGCCTATCTTCAGCGGCTTCGAGGTTTCTGGCTCGGTGGCATCATCGCCAACTGGACCGGACTCCCGACAGAGAACATGCGAACGGCCCCGCCCTTCTTCACTGATGACGACTGGGGCACGAGACCACGTGCAGACGAGGCCCCGCTTGACTACGTGCTGACGCAATCTCCCTGGCTCGCAGATGACGACACCGACATCGAGTACGTCTATCAACACGCCATGGAAGAGTACGACACGCACCTTCTGACTGGCGAGCAGATCAGTACCGAATGGCAAGACCACATCCGCTTGCCACGCCTCTGGGTCTCGAACCTCGCCGCCTTGGGCCAGATGCAGAACGGTGCCGTCCCGCCGGCAACATCGCTCCCCGAGAACAATCCCATGTGGGACATGATCGACGCCCAGCTGACCACGGAAATATTTGGCGCGTTCGCACCGGCCCGTCCTGATGTGGCCCTGGAGATCGCACACCTCCCCATCCGTACTACCGCCTACCTCCATTCCGAATGGGCGGCGGAGTTTTACGTCATCATGCACTCACTCGTGTCTGTCGTTGATGAGAGCCTGTCGCGCAGGGATCAAATCATGTGGCTCGCTAACCAGGCACGGCGACGCGTGCCGGACTGGTCATATATCGCCGACATGTATGACTTCGTGAAAGCCGAATACCTCGGCAACAGAGACAAGGATGACTGGGAACAGACACGCGACCGCGTCAACGATCGCTACCGGAACCAGGTCACCGCCGGGTATGTCTACAAATATTCGTGGGACGCCGGCATCAACTTCGCTTCGTCGCTGGTCAGCCTCTTCTACGGCGAAGGAGACTACGGGAAAACGATTCGTATCGGCACACTTGCCGGGTGGGACTCGGACAATCCGACCGCGACCTGGGGAGGGTTACTGGGGCTCCTGTACGGCCACGCTGGCCTGGAAGAGCACTTTGACAAAGCGGATTTCTCAGACGACTACGACATAGAGCGCACTCGCTACAACCTGCCACTGCCGACTGACAGCATCACCGCCATGTCCGAGCGCGCATTGAGCGTCATCGACACCGTCGTGGTCGATGGGATGGGTGGTTCGGTCGACGGCGATCATTGGGTCATTCCCCTGACCGGCGGGGACATTGAGAAAGCGGATATACCCGAGACAGCCGTTCTCTGGACAACCATTGAGGACAGCGACCCTCGATGGGAGTACGACGGTTTCACCAGCGAGCCCAGACACTGGAATGCGTCGGGGGCGACGCTGGCATTCGGCCAGTCGGACTGTACGGCACAGATCTCATTCACCGGAACCGCCGTGCAGTACTACGCCTACCGTAGTCCAGCCAGTGGGTCGGTCACGATCTACCTCGACGATGTCGAACAGGGAGCATTCACCCTCGAGAATCACACAGACCCTGCAGGGCAATTCTACGTAAAGATATTCGAGGCGATGGAACTCGAAGACACAGAACACACCTTACGGATTGCCTGTGACTCGACAGACACCCAAAAGACGATAGATATGTTGTCCGTGATCGGTGACAACTGAACAACGCCTGTCAACGCGCACAGGAACAATTGAAGCGGCTCTGCCCGGGCATCCGGCGAGACCACACGCGCACACCCGGACAACGCGGCCGCTACGGCGCGGACTGGCGGACGACCTCTACCACGTTCCCGGACGGATCATCGGCGAGAAACATCCTCGCACTTCGTTCCCTGACCCGAAGGCCACCGGCCTTGACACGCTCAAGGAGCACGTCGAACTCGGTCGAATAGATGGCCACCACCGGGTGGTGGCTTTTGGGCAGCGGCGCAACACCCTTTGGCTCGAAGAGCGCGACGAAGAGTCCCTCGCCGACGTCCATGAACACCTCGTCAAAGGTGTCGGTCTCGATCCGCTGCCTGGGCTTCGCGCCGAAGATCCGGACAAAGAACTCTTCCGCGGCGGCCCGATCGTCGACGATGAGCCTGGCCCCCCCGACGGCAGGAGGCCCTTCCCGCTCTACCAGCTCGATGGCATTCCCGCTCGGGTCGCGCACGAGGGCAAGCCGCACCCCGCCGGTCGCCTCGCCCTCGTGCACCTCGAACGGCTTCCCTGCCGCTTCGAACCGCGCAGCCGCCGCATCCAGGTCGGGCAGAAATACGACGGAGACCGGATACGGGCTCTTCTCAATCATTTCTTGTTCGGTGTAGGCCAGCAAGCCCATCCGACCGTCTTCGGTCCAGCCCATGAAGGGCTCCACAAGACGTCCCTCGTCCACGTAGCGGCGCAGTTCCGACAGGCCAACCAGATCCTCATAGAACGCAGTACTACTGTTCACGTCCTCGATGGTGAACTTCGTAGTCGTCACGGTGTGGGGTGACGCCGTCTGCGCGGCGATACCTCGGGGCAGTATGAGTAGAACCAACGCACAGCACAGTGCCGCACGGTCAAGGTCTCGCGGTCTCATTGTGAACTCCTTGCTACGGGCCTACGACCACCACACGTCATGCGTACAGTGATCGGTCCCCTTCAAGTGTACAGCGGAGACTGCCTGCACCAGCTCACCGGCAGGTCTTTCGACCCGGCGGTGCGCAGGATGCATGTGACCAGCCGATCAACAGAATTGTTGCCGCCAACCTCGAACAGTCGTAGGATTCTCTTGTAGAAGTGGGACGCTAGGAGAATAGGAGACGCAGGATGGCCCGTGTCATCGTCAGAAATGCCATCGTTGGGGCGTGTACCCTCGCGGCGTGTGTCGCGTCGGCAACCAGCGCGGTCGGTCAGCCGGTCACGTTCACTGACCACATCCGTCCCATCATGGAGCGAAGTTGTTGGAACTGCCACGGAGAGGCGGCCCAACTCTCCGACCTCGACCTCCGAACGCGCGAGTCTGCGATGCAGGGGTGCACCAGGGGACCGGCGATCGTCCCGGGACGCGCAGAAGAAAGCCGCCTCTACCGCACGGTCGCCGGCCTCGACGACCCGCCCATGCCGATGAGCGGCAATGGATTGACCGAGGGTGAGCTCGCGGCGGTACGCGACTGGATCAATGAGGGGGCCCACTGGGATGCGTCCGGCACCACGACGGCGGCCGATGCACTGTCTGCCCTCGAGAACAGCGAGTTACCACCGGGCGCCCGGGACTACTGGGCCTTCCGATTACCGGAGCAAACGGCCGTCCCCCCGTCGGAAACATACGACCACCCGGTAGATCGACTCCTTGATGAAGCGCGCCGTGATGCTGGCGTCGTTGCGGCGCCCCGCGCGGATGACCTCACGCTCCTCCGGCGAGCCTACCTCGACCTGACTGGAATGCCGCCGACCCTGGCCGAGATCGACGAGTACCTCGCCGACACCGGGCGAGGTGCATGGGAGCGACTGATCGACCGCCTACTGGACTCACCGCAATATGGCGTGCGCTGGGGGCGGCACTGGCTGGATGTCGCACGCTACGCCGACTCGACCGGCTTCGAGATGGATTATCGGCGCGACAACGCGTGGCGGTATCGTGACTACGTCATCGACGCCTTCAACAAGGACAAACCCTACAATCAATTCCTCCGCGAGCAGATTGCAGGCGACGAACTCGACCATGTAACGGACGAGACACTGATCGCCACCGGGTTCCTCCGCGCAGGACCACGGGTCAACTTCCGCGAGAAAGACAATCCAGAACGGCGCTACGACTACCTTGACGACATGCTCGCCACGCTCGGACGTGGCGTGCTGGGCATGACGGTGCATTGCGCCCGGTGTCACGACCACAAATTCGACCCGATCCTCCAGAAGGACTACTACAGCCTGCAGGCCTCGCTCTTCGGCTTCGTCGAGATCGACCGCCCCCTACTCGACCGCACGGAACTGGCCGAATATCAGGCTCAGAATGCGGACGTCGATCGCCGCCAGCAGGTGCTTCGGGATCGCATCGCCGAGATCGAAGCCCCCTATCGCGAGCAGCTCCAGATGGAAATGATCCGGGAGCGCTTCCCGGCCAACGTCCTGGAGGCCGTCCTGAAACCCGAGGCCGAGCGTACGGCGGGCGACCGGCTACTCGTGACCCAGGTGCTATCCGTCAACCCCCGGCGAAACGTCCTCCGAGCGGCCCTGGCGCCGTCCGACGGGGACACCGTGGACTCGCTCGAGGGGCAGCTGGCGGCGCTGGAGACCGAACGTCCTCCCGAACCAGCACTCGCCGAAATTCTCACGGATGGCGACTATCGTTTCGCCCCGGATGGCCCTGGCGACCAGATCGTCGGCTGCCCGGAATGTCGCATCCCGCCAGACGATCCAGGTACATTCCTCCATGAAGAGGGCGGACCGGATTACACGGCACCACCGAGCTATTTCCTGATCCGCGGAGACCACGGAAGTCCCGGGTCGAAAATGTCCCCCGGCTTTCTCACCGTGGCCACCTACGGGGATCCGCCGACGGTCATCCCGCGGCCAGACGGGCGAACATCGGGTCGCCGCCTGGCCCTGGCCGAGTGGATCTCATCGCGCGACAACCCGCTCACGGCGCGCGTACTCGCCAATCGCATCTGGCACCACCACTTCGGACGCGGCATCGTCACGACGTTGGACAACCTGGGCGTCATGGGTGCATCACCCACGCATCCCGAGCTGCTCGACTGGTTAGCGGTGGAGTTCATGGATCGAGGCTGGAGCGTCAAGGAGTTGCATCGCCTGCTGATGACCTCCGAGGCCTACCGCATGACCGCATCCTACGAGCACGACGCGAGCCACGCCGCCGACCCTGAAAACCAGCTCCTGTGGCGCTATCGGCCGCAACGCCTCGAAGCCGAGGCGCTGCGCGACGCGATCATGACGGTAAGCGGTGCGATTGATCCGGCGCTGGGCGGACCACCGGTCTTCCCGTTCATCCCGGAACGAATCCTGGCGTCCCAGAAGAATGGAGTCTGGGACAACCAGCCCGATGGTCCCTCCGTCTGGCGCCGGAGCGCGTACGTCTACCGACGTCGAGCGCTCAGTTATCCCTTCTTCGAGACCTTCGATCTACCTGATCAGAATCAGACGGCGGGGGCTCGCAATGTCTCGAGCGTGGCTACCCAGGCACTGACACTCCTGAACAACGAATCCGTGTTGCGCCAGGCAGAACTCTTCGCGGAGCGCCTGGACGCGGAGGCACCCGACGACCTCGACCGTCAAATCGACCTGGCGTACCAGATCGCCTTGACGCGGGCGCCAAGGCCAGAAGAGGCCGAGGTGGCCAAGATACTGATCACCGACCAATCGCTGGTGGCGCTCACGCACGTCCTGTTTAACCTGAATGAGTTTCGGTACATGAGGTAGCGACAATGCACGATCACGACCATCATCACCGTTGCCGGACGCGGAATTTCTGGTCCCGACGCGAGTTCCTCTTCCAATCCGGTGGAGGGATCGCAGGCGTCGCCTTGGCCGACCTCTTTAACCGTCAGGGACTGCTGGCCGCCGCGCAGTCGGATACCTGCGAGGCGCCCATACCGGGTAACCCGTTCGCGCCCCAACCATCCCACTTCGAACCGCGGGCCAAGGCGGTCATCTCGCTCTTCATGGCCGGCGGGGTCAGCCATGTCGACAGCTTCGACTACAAGCCCGCGCTCAGCCAGTACGCGGGACAGCCCCTGGCGGAGTCCGTGGTCGTACGACAGGGACATCCGGGTCCCCTCATGCCGAGCCCCTTCGAGTTTCAGCAGCACGGGGAAAGTGGCATGTACGTCTCAGAGATCTTCCCGCACCTGGCGAAGAAGGTCGATGAGGTGGCCTTTATCAAATCACTGTACGGTCGGTCGAACGACCACGTGCAAGCGACCTACGAGATGCAAACCGGTCAGATCCGGATGGGATTCCCGAGTGTCGGCTCGTGGGTGACCTACGGCCTCGGCTCCGAGAGTTCCAGTTTGCCTGCCTACGTCGTCATGGCCGACCCTCGCGGGACACCAAAGGGCGGGCCACCGATCTGGAGCGCCGGGTTCATGCCTGCCATGCACCAGGGCACGCTCTTCCGGGCCGTCGGTGATCCGATCGTCGACTTACAGGCGCCTGAGGGCATGACGGAAACCCAGCAACGTGGACGACTCGACGCGCTGGCCAAGCTGAACGAGATGGACATCGCACAGAACCCGGGTAACTCCGAGCTCGCGGCCCTGATCTCGTCCTACGAGCTCGCCTACCGCATGCAGGGGTGTGCGCCTGAAGCGGTGGATACCTCGGCAGAATCTGACGCGACGAAGAAGCTGTACGGTCTGGACGATTCTCTGACGGAGCCATTCGGCCGGCAATGCCTCATGGCTCGCCGGCTGGTCGAGCGGGGGGTCCGCTTCGTGCAACTGTTCAGCGGCGGACAGGGCGCGGATTGGGATGCGCATAGCAACCTGGACGACAACCACCGGACTCGCGCGGCGGAGATGGACCTGCCCGTCGCCGGCCTGCTGACCGACCTCAAATCACGAGGCATGCTCGACTCCACGCTCGTCGTCTGGCACGGCGAGTTCGGTCGGATGCCAATTTCACAGCGCGGGGTCGGACGCGATCACAACCCGGGCGCCATGACCGGCTGGATGGCTGGCGCCGGGATCCCGGGTGGACAGGAAATCGGGGCCAGCGACGACTTCGGCTACAAGGCCACCGAGCAGCGGGTCTCGCCACACGACCTGCACGCGACCATGCTCCACCTGCTTGGGATGGACCACACGAAGCTGACGTATCGCTACAACGGACGCGACATGCGGCTGACTGACGTGCATGGAACGGTGATTCCGCAGATCGCCACCTGAGGATCTCGAGGAGCCAGGCGTTCACGTCTGGCTCCTCGATTCACCGCTCGATTACCCCCTTGGCTGATCCCAGCCGCCACCTCGTGCGTACCAAACAACACACAATACGAGCGATATTGGATTCTCGCTCATTCCGTGGTCATGGCCCCCACGATGGCCTCGAGCGCGTCGTCGGCAACGGCCTGAATTTCTGCGTCGGTTCGGTTCTGGATCGGATGCGGCACAAAGACAATGGCCGGCTCAAACCCGAGCGAGGCCGATTGGACCGCCGCAGCCTGCTCGAAGGCCGTTGTCGCGATCATGACGCCGGGAACACCGCGTTCATCGAGATTCCGCATATCGTGCACACTGCACGATGTACACGAGCCTCAATCAGAGAGCGCGTCAACGACGATGTCCACTTCCTCCGCCATCTGCTGCGCAAGTGTCACCGGCAGGACCTTGGTATTGGTCGGCTTCGCATAACGACGCACCCGGGACCCGCGCGCTTCGAGCCGGGCCTGTAACCGGTCCAGAAATACATGGCCCCGCGCTTTGCCAATATCAAGCAGGCCCAGGGTTAACCCATCCAATGAGGCCGGCGGCGCCAGCCGTTCTCGAACCACGGCTTCCTGCTCCGACGTCGGATCCAGTAACTGTATGCTCACACTCACGTACCCACCTCCTTGCTGACTGGCGCCGTACCACGCGCCCCCGACGCGGCCCACCCACCGATGATCGCACTCATCAGTCCTGCCTCCCCGCCGGCTCGAACGATCTGCAACCCACCGTCACGAAACTTCTCGTAGCGCCCACCGGATTTATCCGGTGACACTCCCACCGCCACCCCACCGGCACCGGCCATCAACTCCGCACCAGAGCGTATGGTCGCCGCCCTGAGTTCTTTCTTGATCCTGGCGCGATCCCATCCAGATTCCGCGAAGATCGCGTAATGTTCAGGCGAGAGCACCACCAGCGCATCGAAGGTGCCCACCTGGCGCGGATGGCCCACGGTGTTCAGTGTCAACGCGAACGAGCGAGCCAGCGACTCACCAGTACGCGACGCTTCATCCCGGTTGGGAATGACCCCGCCGCCACCGAACACCGTCACCGTCGACGTCCCGGGGGCAAAGCCACGTTCCACGCTGAGTGGCTCCCATCCCTCATCGCTCTCGTCCTCGGCAAAGCAGAACGTGTACTTACCCGGCGTACCCAAGGTCGCGCGGTCGATCCCCCCGGGCACACCGCCGCCGACATTGCGGACAATGAGCTGCAGCGCGCGGCCAATCGTCGCGTTGGCACGATTACCCTGCCCAAGCGCATTCACACCACAATTCATGCCAATGCGCCTGGTAATAGGTCCGTTCACGATGACGATCGGCGCAGAAAAATACGTCGTACACAGTAACCCGTGCACGGCGAATGCGGGCTCCAGTACCGCCTCCACGGCCGCAAGCACCACCGGCAGATACTCTGGCTTACATCCCGCCATCACCGCGTTGATCGCGCTCTTCTCGACCGTGCAGACACCGTAATCCGGAGGAACCTTGCCGATCACCTCTCCCGGATCACGGGTGGTACCGGCAAGCATCCGCAGCACTCGCTCCGGAGTTGGCGGAACCACGGGCAGCCCATCCGACCACCCGCGGGCATAGCAGACCTCCTGCTCATCTTCCGGAAACTGCACATCCAGGCGGCGCGCGACCAGCGACGGTGCCCCAAAGCGCACCTCGAGTACTTCCGCCATTCCAGGGTCAACACTCTTTGACCCACAACCAGGCTGAAAATCAGACAACCCAGTCCCGAGAGAGGCAACCCCGGTTATCCGCTCCCACTCCACCCGGTCCCAGCCGACGGTGCGCGCCACCTCGCTCCCTGCCTCCACCCTGATCAGGGTGGGCACCGTCTCGATGTGGTGGCGCCAGGATTGCTCCAGACCCGTATCGGCGACGACGCCGTTGACGCCCTCTGGAAAACCAGTCTCGTCCTGCATGTAGACGGTGAGCACCACGCCGGCCGCCTCCAGTGCGCGCAATACCGGCTGTACGAGCACACACGTAGGGCAGTCATGCTTCGCGAATATCTTGAAGGACGGGGTTGGCGCGTTCACGATCTCTCCTCCGGCTGCCGCGGCCACATTTCCAACGCCGGGCGGGTTACACAGGCGCACGAAATCCAAGAAGATTGTAGACGGCCAACACGCCTGGCCCAATCGTGGAGACCGTACATACGCGCGTCGTCTGAGAGAAATATTTCCTCTCCTCGTCACCGAAGCGGTCGAGTATCCCCAGACTGATGATAAGTTCTGACCCGATGACGCACCGGAGCCAGACGCGTGTCACCCTGGTCGCAACCTACGAGCTCGGCCGTCAACCCTTTGGATTGGCGTCTCCGGCGGCCTGGTTGCGGCAAGCCGGAATCGACGTCAGAACCATCGACCTCTCCCGCGAGACATTTCGCGCCGAACTGTTCGACAGCGATGTCATCGCGTTCCATCTTCCGATGCACACGGCAACCAGGCTGGCCGTACCGGTGATCAGACGGGTGCGAACGTTAGCCCCCGCGGCCCGATTGTGTGGGTACGGACTGTACGCACCGCTCAATGCGTCAATCCTGCGCGAACTCGGCGTGGAACATGTCCTGGGCGGTGAATTCGAGCAGGCATTGCTCGATCTTGTGTGTGATCGCACACAGGGCCCGGAGACGGTCGAGGAACGAGGACAGCCGAGACTCCACTTCCGTGTGCCTGACCGCCGCGACCTGCCGCCCCTGGACCAATATGTTTCTCTTCAGATGCCATCTGGAGACCGTCGGGTTGTCGGTTACACCGAAGCGAGCCGCGGCTGCAAACACCGTTGTCGTCATTGCCCGGTCGTGCCGATCTACGATGGCCAATTCCGTGTCGTACCACGCGAGGTCGTACTTGAGGACATCCGCGCCCAGGTGGATGCTGGCGCGCAACACATCACCTTCGGGGACCCTGATTTCTTCAATGGGATTGGCCATGCTCTCAACATCGTGAATACCGTTCATCGCGAGTTTCCTGACCTCACCTACGACGTCACCATCAAGATCGAACATTTACGGCAGCACGACGATCACCTCGGTATCTTGCGCGAGACAGGGTGTCTCTTTGTCGTCAGTGCGGTCGAGTCGATCGATGACGCCGTGTTGCAGCACCTCGAGAAAGGGCACAGTCGTTCTGATTTCCACGCCGTGGTCGCACGATGCCGTCAGCTAGGGTTGGTACTGACGCCCACCTTCATTCCGTTCACGCCGTGGACCACACTGTCGAGTTACTGTGAGTTTCTGCGCACGATCGATCGATTAGACCTCGTCGAACAAATCGCCCCTGTGCAACTGATGCTGCGACTTCTGATCCCCGCTGGCTCGAGATTACTGGAACTGAACGCGGATACGTTAGGAACCGAACTCGGTACCTTTGACTCCCAGGGCTTGGTCTACCCCTGGTCCCATCAAGATCCACGGGTGGACCGGCTACAGGAATCTCTCGCCGCTGTCGTAGGACGATGGCTCTCCGCGCCCCGCTCTGCCGTATTCGGTGAGGTCGCGCGCCTGGCTCTGGCGGCCTCGGACAACCCGGAACGCCCGATCATCGAGACCAGTCTCAGGCCTCGATCCACAGTGCCCTACCTGAACGAGCCGTGGTATTGCTGAGCCGAACCCAGCGCAGAGCAGGTGGCTCTGGTATGACAGCAATTCGACTTTCCTTCGCGTGGCCTGGTCTCAGACTACCGAACGCTCGGTGTCATGTAGAACCTGTCGACGGTAGGCACTGATGCAGCGCGTATTACTGATCGCGACGACGACGGGCTATCAAACGCGCACGTTTTCAGAGACGGCCACGCGCCTTGGCGTCGAGTTGCTCTTCGCCACCGACCGCTGTCACCTGCTCGACGATCCGTGGAAGGACAAGGCGTTGCCGGTTCGCTTTCACGAAGATGTCGCGTTCGTGAAATCCGTGACCGAGCTCAACGAACGGACACCAATCGACGGGGTACTGGGACTCGGCGACAGACCTGCGGTCTTTGCGGCGCTGGCCTGCGAGGCGATCGGCCTCCCAGGGCATCCACCCGCAGCCGCCCGGGCAAGCGGAAACAAGTTCGAGACGAGACAGCGGTTCGCCGCGGCCGGATTACCCTGCCCCCGCTTTCACCTGCGCGGCGCCGCGGACGACGAGCATATCGCCCGCTCGCTCGAATATCCGTGCGTCGTCAAACCGTTAGCACTTTCTGGAAGCCGGGGAGTCATCCGCGCCGATGGGCCTGCGGAGCTCCTGACAGCGGTCCGGCGAGTGCGTCGTCTCTTATCACGCGGCGACATCCGAGAACGCCGGCATGAGGCCGACGACCACCTGGTGTTCGAAGCGTTCATCCCCGGCCGGGAATTCGCCGTCGAAGGCGTGCTCGAGAACGGTCAGCTGCAAACATTGGCACTCTTCGACAAACCGGATCCCATGGACGGGCCGGTCTTCGAGGAATCCATCTACATCACCCCATCACGGGAGCCCATCGATCTCCAGGAACGCATCGAACGCGCCATTACCACCGCGGCATCGGCCCTCGGACTCTCGCATGGTCCAGTGCATGCCGAGTGCCGTGTCAACGATTCCGGCATCTATGTGCTGGAAGTTGCCGCCAGACCCATCGGCGGCCTCTGTGCACGCGCCTTACGTTTTCA
>CAZPZZ010000079.1:0-18944 GCA_964591245.1 uncultured Vicinamibacteraceae bacterium
TGCTAAACGCCGAATGAGAGACCGCAGCCACATTCGGCTTTGGCGTTCGGGTTACGTAGGATCAAGGACTGTCCGAGCATATTTGGGTCGCAGTCGAGAATCGTTCCGTCGAGATATTTGAAGCTTTTGGGATCGACGTAGATCGTGGCGCCGTTTTCGCTCTTAAACACCTGATCGTCTGGCGTGGGCGCCTGCTCCCACTTGAACACATAGCTCAATCCTGAGCACCCGCCGGCTTTGACTCCAACGCGGAGTCCTCCTTGCTTGACGCCTTCCTCATGCATCGCGCTGTGGATCTTCTTGGACGCTGCTTCGGTAATTTCGATCATGAGACTGCCTTCAGTTTATCCTGGATAACCGGAAAACGCTCATTCTGGGTACTGGTTCGGTTGGGGTGGTAAGAGCAGGACTAGAGATCCATTTGCCACTCTGGTGGAACATCATCATCGTTTTCTTCGACCTCGAACACCGGCACGGGGGCCCGAAGCCGTGCGACGAGGGACCCGACCTGTTCCACGACTGCGTCGACTTCTGCGTCCGTGTTGAATCGACCGAGGCCGAAACGGAGCGAGGCTTCGGCGAGTCTTTCTGGCACGCCCAACGCGCGGAGCACATGCGACGGCTCGCGGGTACCTGACGAACATGCGGCACCGGAGGACACGGCGACGCCCTCCAGACCCATGAGGAGTTGCTCACCAGGCAGCCCAGGAACACTGATGTTGAGGTTGTGGGGGAGCCGGGCGGCCATGGACCCGTTGACCTGCAGGTCGGGTATTACCTGTCGTAGCTCGTTCAAGAGTCGATCGCGTAACGACGCTAGCCGAATGGCATCGTCATGCATCGCATGGCAGCAGAGCGTTGCTGCCCGTCCGAATCCCACAATACCAGGCACGTTGAGTGTGCCTGACCGAAGGCCGTACTCGTGCCCGCCGCCATCGAGAAGAGGGGTGACTTCGAGCCCTGGTCGGACATACAACGCACCGATGCCTTTGGGACCATAGAGTTTGTGTGCGGTGAGAGAGAGCAAGTCAATGCCGTCCGCTTGGACGTCGATGGGCACATGCCCTGCTGCCTGAGCCGCGTCGGTGTGGAACGGGATATGTCGCGCACGGAGATTTCGCGTCAGCTCGGCAATGGGTTGTAGTACGCCGATCTCGTTATTCGCCATCATGACGCTCACGAGCACGGTGGCGGGAGTGAGTGCGGCATCTAGGCGGGACAGGTCGACAATGCCGTCGCTTCGGACGGGCACGCAGGAGACCTGGAATCCCTGTTGTTCGAGGCGGCGCAACGGGTCGAGTACCGCGCGATGCTCAGTCTGTACTGTAACGAGATGGTTCCCTCGATCTCGGGATTGGTCCGCGATTCCCTTGAGTGCAAGGTTGTTCGATTCGCTGGCCCCACTTGTAAATACGACTGCCCGCGACGGGGCGCCGATCAAGGTTGCCACGGCCGCTCGTGCTTCCGTTACTGCATCCCGGGCGATCCATCCGAAGCGATGATGCCGGCTTGCCGCATTGCCGTAGTGTTCTTCGAAGAACGGCAACATTGCTTCGACCACTCGCGGATCTACCCGGGTAGTCGCGTGACTGTCCATATAAATGGGCGTGGTCATAATCAGGCGCCGTACGGTGTTGGCGCGCGCCCCGAGGCTGGGCGAATGATGCTAGTGGCGGTCGAGGGGCGCGCCGTCCGTAATCTCTGGCTGGTGCGGTACGCGCCGCGAGAGCGAAATGGGGACCAGCGGTGATTCGTCAGCGGCGAGTGCTTGGATGCTGTAGGAGGTCAACGCTTGAACGATCTGATCCTTGATCCTCCAGAGTGGATCGCGGATATTGCAAGTGGCAAACTGCTCGCAGTCGTCGGCATTGGTACACGCGGTGACCATGACCGGTCCGTCGATGGCTTCGATGACGTCGGCCACCGACATTTGTGTGGCCGGTCGTGACAGGTGGTACCCCCCTCGCGTCCCATGATGCGAAATCAGCAGGTCACACCGGACCAAGCGTTGCAGGACTTTGGCCATCAATTCCACTGGAATGCCGTAACGGCCGGCGATTTCACGGGCGCTGGCTGCTCCGGCCTCGGACCGCGAGGCTAGATCCTTCAACGCCATCAGTGCGTACTCGGCCTTCTTGGAAAGTCGCAGCATTAGTCTAGCACCTGTGTTTCACTACAGGCATTGTAGCCTGCTCTGCTCAGTACTTGGGTAGACTTGTGTCGATCTCGTCGATCCAGGCGAGAATGCCGCCCTTCAGATTCCGCGCCTGCCCATACCCTGCTTCGTGAAGCAATTTGACTGCCTTGCCGCTTCGTACCCCCGACTTGCAGTGCACGATCATGTCGTCCCGCCCTTCGATTTCCGAGAGTCGTGCGGGTAATTCGTTGAGTGGAATCAATACCGATCCCGGAATCCGACAAATCTCGAACTCCTGTGGTTCTCTGACGTCAAGTAGCAAGAATGAGTCTTGGCGGTCCAATCGTGATTTGAGTTCGCGCACGGTGACGTCGTCAGCTGATTCTGGTGACGCAGCCTCGCCCGTCACGGTCGGTGTAATGCCGCAGAACTGCTCGTAGTCAATAAGTTCCGTTACTGTTGGTTCTGTTCCGCAGACCGGACAATCTGGGTCTTGGCGGACCTTCAATTCACGGAATCGCATCTTGAGCGCGTCCACGAGGAGTACGCGGCCGATGAGAGATTCACCCTCGCCAAGAATAAGCTTGATTGCCTCGGTAGCCTGGATGGTGCCCACGATACCGGGTAGCACACCGAGCACGCCTCCTTCTGCGCAACTCGGTACTAGTCCTGGCGGCGGCGGTTCAGGAAACATGCAGCGGTAACAGGGACCACCGCGGGTTGCAAATACGGATGCCTGCCCCTCGAATCGGAAGATACTGCCATAGACGTTCGGTTTGCCGGACATGACACATGCGTCATTGACGAGATATCGCGTCGGGAAGTTGTCCGTACCGTCGATCACCATGTCATAGTCGGCAAACAGCTGGAGTGCGTTCTCAGAGGAGAGCGCCATCTCATGCATCACGACTTCGACTTCAGGGTTGAGGGCATTGAGACGAGATTTCGCGGATTCGAGCTTGGAGCGCCCGACATCCGGGGTCCCGTGAATGATCTGTCGCTGAAGGTTGCTGTAATCCACTACGTCGAAGTCGGCGATCCCGATCCGCCCGACGCCCGCTGCCGCTAAATACAACGCGACCGGCGAACCTAGACCACCCGCTCCGATGCATAGCGCTCGAGCCGATCGCAACTTGAGCTGTCCCGCCATGCCCACCTCGGGCATGATGAGATGTCGGCTGTATCGAGCGACTTCATCGTTACTGAGCGACGTGGGGCGTTCGATTGCGTCGTTTTTCACGATCGTCCCCCTGCCACCGACGGCACGATGCTCACGGTGTCGTCAGACGAGACCGGGGTTTCCTCTTTATCCAGATACCTAATGTCGTCGTCGTTGACATAGATGTTGACGAAATTCCGTAACTTGCCGTCCTCGGTGAAGAGGTGTTTACGAAGCTCAGTATATGTCGATGTCATATTGGACAGCAGCTCTCCGACGGTACTTCCTTCCACCTCGATCGTGTCTTGCATGGCGGTGTAGGTACGCAAGGGAGTGGGTATCAATATCTTGGTTGCCATAATCCGTGTCCTAGCTAATAGGCGGTGTCCCACACGCCGGGGTGTCTCTGGCCATGGCTGCACCCACCGTCTAACGCGTGTGCTTTCGGCGCGAACGAGTACAGCATGATTTCTGTCACATTGCCTGGTTGGTCTGGTGAGCTACGTGGATCAATTCTTCGTCGAATGCGGAGCGGTCTTCTCGCAATCGCCATGACGTCATGGCTTGGGGTTCACCGGATCTGACCGCCAGGATGACATAGGCAAATGAGGGCCAGGCCTGGTCGAGGTCATATTGTGACGGTCGAGCCGGATGATCCGGATGTGAATGATAGAACCCCAGTAGCATAGCCCCGAGATCACTGGCGTGTCGCTCTGCGGCCCGATAGTCCGTCGGGCGGACAAGGAACCGTCGGCGCGGTCCGTCTTCGGTCTTGTTTGGCAGGGCCATCGCGAGAGTGACCCTGCTCGTGCGGCCGATGAGCGCACCGCAACACTCATGGGGATAGGCCTCCCGCCCGTGTCGTCGGATTTCTGCGTCCACATCTGCCGGAATACTCAGTGCCACGCTACTTGTACTCACATACTCGCAACTGAGGGACCTGTGACCTGTTCGCCACTAGGGATCGGTGGTGAAGCCCTTTTCGCGCCATGCCAACGTGCCGCCGTCCATGCTGCGTACGTTGCGATAACCAAGTGATTTCAGGAAAAGCAGCCCGGACAACGACGCATTCCCTCGTTGACACACGCTGAGAATGGGAGCGTCGAGTTCGCGGGGGAGCACTGCGAGATAGTCACTGTTTTCCCCCAACTCCGCGAGCGGAATATTGATGGCTCCTGGGATATGCGCCTCGTCGTACTGGGTTGTCGGACGAACATCGAGGACGAAGGGCTTCTCGCGTTGCCACTGTTCGTGCGCCGCTTCGACGGCAACCGTCAACTCGGCGTTTCCACGAACATTCTCGCGCATCCGGTCGAGGAGTGGGTTCGGTCCATCTCCGTTGGTTGCGCCTGGAGCGGCCATGCCAGGAAGGTGTCGGACGAACGACGAGGCATACTTGAACGCATTGTCTGGAAAAATGACCACGAGCACATTCCCTGGTTCGTCGGGGACAGACGTAAAAGCTCCCGCCAGCGCCATAGAGCAACTAGGCCCAGCTGTGATGCTTTCTTCACGGTTTAGCCGCAGACACATGGCATATGCGATCTCGTCCGTGATCTCGACCACCTGATCGTATTCATCGGGCCGAAATAACTGGGTCTGCTGGAGTTGGCGCAAGCTGCGCACGCCTGGAATGTCGTGTCCGTCCATCGGGTGTACGCCCACGACCTGGACGTCGGACCGTTGTTCCTTGAGAAAGCGGCCAGTGCCGGTGATCGTGCCACATGTGCCAAGTCCTGCTGCGAAGTGGGTAACCTTGCCTTCGGTTTGGCGCCAGATTTCAGGTCCTGTCGTTTTGTAGTGCGCGTCGGGATTGGCTTCGTTCACATACTGATTCAGCATGTGATAGTCGGGGCGTGAGCCTAACTCCATTGCTTTGGCGATGGCGCCCTCGGGGGCTCCAGGTGCCGGGCAGAGGGTGTCCTTCAGTTCCATCACGTTGGCGCCAAAAAACCGAAGCATCGTGCGCTTTTCGAGCGGAATTTCACTCGAGAGCGGTGTGGTCAGGGAATAGCCCTTCAGGTTGGCCAGCATCGTCAGCGCCATCCCCGTGTTGCCCGACGTTGGTTCGACCAATTGTTGATTTGGTCCGACCTTTTGGCGTGCTTCGCCGTCGGCGAGCAGGTTCTCTGCGACGCGGTCCTTGACGGCCCCGAATGGGTTGTACCATTCAAGCTTTGCGTAGACCTGGGTATGACGATACGGAGTCACCTGATTCAAACGCACGAGCGGCGTCGGGTTTTCCGCGTCACAGCGAAGCCCAAGCATGGAATCGTAGACACGTAGGGCATGGTCATGCATGACTGGATGGTCCTCGGTAGGACGGTACGGTCGGGCCAATTGAGCCCTTAAATATTACATGTTACGCAGAGGCTGGCTGCGCATTCAAGCTGCCTCGGGTCGGCGCCCCACCGGGTAGACTATGAAACTCCCTCCCCGAAAGTGTGGAGCGGAGTCAGAAACTTCCGAGCGAAATCACGGAATCAGTGGGTATTCTAGCCTTACTTCTGGGAAGTTTTCCGGGGTTGAGCCTCGGTGTCTGAGCCGTGATCCGGAGTCACGAATCGACTTGGCCGTGGCGGGCTCTCGTGCTGCGCTCGTTCCCGGCACAAGAGATGGCTAATCGGTCAGGTACTGAAGAGACGCTCAAGCCCGACGATCGGTGAGTGACCGGAGCACCTACGATGCAGATTTCCTCTTTCGATCTCGAACGCTGGCAGTCGCAGTATGAACACGAGGTAGAGGTTAACCTCTCCGAAAGCGGTGTGCACCCGCTACGAGTCAGAGAACTGGTGGAGGCGGATGATCTAGAGGCGCTCCTTGGGCAACCCCTTGAGTACACCCAAACCAACGGGACGCTTGAATTGCGTGAGCGGATCGCGGCTCTCCATCCGGGAGCGACTGCGGCCAACGTGCTGGTGTCGAATGGTGGGGCCGAGGCGAATTTCCTCGTTTGTTGGCGGCTTGTCGAGCCGGGCGACGAAGTCGTAGTAATTCAGCCAACCTACATGCAGGTTCCCGGGGTGGCGGCCTCGTTCGGTGCGGAACTACGGGTCGTGTGGCTCGAGGTTGAGAAGGGGCATCGTTGGCGGCTTGATCTTGACGCCGTCCGCGCGGCGGTGACACCTCGGACCAGTTGCATCGCACTCTGTAATCCGAATAACCCGACGGGCAATCGGCTCACCGAAGACGAGTTGACCGGACTTTGTAATATTGCGGCTGGGGTGGGGTGCTGGCTGTTCGTCGACGAGATTTATCGAGGTGCCGAGCTCGACGGTCACCAGACGCCCTCGGCGTGGGGGCGATATGAACGCGTGTTGGTGACGGGAGGGTTGTCAAAGGCATATGGACTCCCGGGATTGCGCGTGGGGTGGGTAGTGGGACCAGTTGCGGAGATCAATGCGCTCTGGGGGCGGCACGATTACACGACGATTGCACCTGGGGCGATCAACGACCAGTTGGCCCGACTAGCCTTGACCCCGTCGCGTCGCAAGCGCCTGATCGCGAGAACGCGCCGACAATTACGTGAAAATCAGACGTATGTAGAAGCCTGGGTCGGTAAGCGAGAGGAGGTGTTTCAGATTCCCCCGGAGGCCGGCGGGGTGACCCTGCTTCGTTATTCCGGCACAACGGAGAGCATGTCGTCCTCGGTCCAGCTAGCCGAAAAAATACGGGCGAAGTACAGTGTGCTGGTCGTGCCTGGGGCGCACTTCGGCCTAGAGTACCATCTGCGCATCGGCATTGGCGGTCAGCCCGAAGCCCTTCACGACGGGCTGACGAGGTTGGGGTGGGCACTCGATACCCCTCCGAAGCCGTAGGATGTCAATACGGACCTCTGAGTGGAGGTCTGACTTCGTAAGACGTTGCCCTGGCGTGGGCGACCTGATGAGCACAGTTCGGGCCGAAGAACGGCCTGACGCTTTTAGAGACAAATATGTCCGACTCTGCTGCACACACTACTGCCCTCACTGATGGTCCGCTAACCGGACTGACCGTGCTGGATTTGACTCGTGTCCTCTCGGGACCCTATTGCACGATGATGCTTGCCGATATGGGCGCGCGCGTTATCAAGGTTGAACAACCCGGCAAGGGCGATGACACACGTGGGTGGGGTCCCCCGTTTCAGAACGGAGAGAGCTCCTATTTTCTCAGCGTCAACCGAAACAAAGAGAGTGTGACGCTCAATTTCAAGAATCCTGATGGGCGTGCTGTCCTCGACAAGCTGATTGCTCAAGCGGACGTACTGGTGGAAAACTTTCGCCCGGGCACGCTGGCACGTCAAGGGCTGGGCTATGACGCTGTCTCCGCTAAGCATCCAAAACTTGTGTATTGCTCGATCTCCGGGTTCGGGCAGACCGGGCCACGCCGGTCGGAGCCTGGATACGACGCCGTGATGCAAGGAGAGGGCGGGCTGATGAGTATCACCGGACCGCCGGGGGGGACGCCCTATCGGCTTGGTGTTGCCATCGCGGATATCGTGTCCGGCATGTTTGCCGCCTATGGCGTGGCCATGGGGTTGCTGGCTCGCGAGCGGATGGGACGTGGGCAGTTTATTGATGTTGGCATGCTCGACTCCGTTGCAGCTGTCCTGACCTACCAGGCTGGAATTTGTTTTGCGACGGGGCAGGCGCCGCCGCGGCTTGGAAATCAGCATCCGACCATCGTGCCCTATGAGACATTGACGGCCGCGGATGGCGACATTGTCGTTGCGGTTGGGAACGATGCTCTTTTTGTCAAGTTCTGTGATGTTCTCGGGATTCCGTCGTTGGCCGAGGATTCTCGGTTTACGACGAATAAGGGACGCGTTGAAAACCAAGATGCCTTACGGCCCCTGCTGGGAGAGCGTGTCGGTGGCGAGTCACGTAAGCACTGGCTTACTCGGTTGAAAGAAGCCGGAGTGCCATGCGGTGGTGTGCGTGACCTGGCCGAAGTGCTGTCGGATCCGCAGCTGGCTGAGCGCATGATGGTGCTGCCCATGACTCACCCCAAAGCTGGTCCGATGAAGGTGCTTGGGGTGCCTGTCAAGCTGGAGGACACCGCCGGCGCAGTACGAACGCCACCGCCGATGCTCGGACAGCATACCGACGATATCCTGGGCGAATTGGGTTATGACACCGCGAAGATCACGGCATTCCGGGAGTCCGGAGTGGTCTAAGCCGCCCAGGCCACACGGTCATGATGCGCGTACTGCGTCCACGATTTGACGTGCGGAGATGCCAAAGCGGTCGAGGAGTGCGGCTGATTGTCCGCTGCGTGGGACCGTGCGTACGGCCAGCCGTTGCACGGTGAGACCAGCGTCAGCGACGGCGTCGCTGACGGCGTCTCCGAGCCCACCGGCCGCATAGTGATCTTCGACGGTGATGAGGCGTCCATGCGTCGCATGCCCTGCGCGAACCAGCGTCGTGGCGTCGATGGGCTGGATTGAGTACGCGTCGATGACACGGATCGGGATTCCACTGGCTTGCAACTCGTCGTGGGCGGCAAGCGCTTCGAAGACCGTGACTCCCGCTGCGACGACCGTCGCCACATCGTCGTTGCTTTCGCGGAGTACTTTTGCGCCGCCGATGGGAAACGCTTCATCCACGGTGTAAATGATGGGTGTCTTCGGTCGGGAGGTTCGAAGATAGGTCATCCCATCATGTTCTGCAGCAGTGACGACAAGTCGCCAGGTGCTGATGGCATCACAGGGATACAGCACGACACACTCCGGGACGGCCCGCATCATCGCGAGATCCTCGAGCGCCATCTGGGAGGGGCCGTCCTCACCGATCGATACGCCGGCATGGGACCCGGCGAATTTCACGTTGAGGTTCCCGATGCCTCCCATTCGAATGAAGTCCGCAGCTCGCGTCAGGAAGCAGGCGAATGTGGAAGGAAATGGGATGGCCCCGCGGCTGGCCAATCCCAATGCTGCTCCCACCATTACCTGCTCGGCGATGTACGTCTGGTAAAAACGATCGGGATGTTCTCGTTCGAATCGATCGCTGAACGTCGAATTCTTGACGTCCGCATCAAGTGCCACGACCCGTGGGTCAGCCGTGCCGAGTGCCGCGAGTGCCGTGCCGTAGGCCTCTCTGGTTGCAATCAGCTCGTCTGACTTGTACGTCGGGGATTGTATAGGGGGGCCGGGCTGAGCCACAGGGGTAGACCGTGCTGGCGGGGCGGGAATACATGGTGTGGTGGGGGTGTTGTTGCCTAGCTGCTCTCACAGGTCCTGAAGTGCACGATCCAGGTCCGGTCCCTTGAGTGGCTTACCATGCCACCCGTCCTTTCCCTCGACAAAGGAAAGGCCCTTTCCCTTCACCGTCCGCGCCAAGATCATCGACGGTTGACCGGTGATCTGCTTTGCCGTATCTAACGCCTCGAGTACCGCCGCAAGGTCGTGCCCATCCACGACCTGGGTATGCCAGCCGAAAGCGTTCCACCGCCGTTCGTACGCGGCGAGATCGTGTCCCCACTGGGTGACCTGGCTCTGACCGAGGGCGTTTACGTCGGTAATTGTGCAGAGATTGTCGAGACCGAATCGTGTCGCGGCTTGTGCGGCTTCCCAGACCGAGCCTTCCGCTGATTCTCCGTCTCCGACCAAGACGTAGGTGCGATACGTCGACGCGATCCGTCGTGCATTGAGTGCCATCCCTACTGCGGCACAGATACCCTGGCCCAGCGATCCGGTCGCGACATCGACGAATGGCAACCGTGGAGTGGGATGCCCTTCGAGATCAGAGCTGATGCGACGGACTGATTCCAGCGTGGCGTGGTCGATTACACCAGCGTGCGCCCAAGCCGCATAGAGTATTGGCGCCGCGTGCCCTTTGGACAATACGAACCGATCATTGTCAGGGTTGTCAGGGGAGGCAGGGTCATAGCGCATATGTCCAAAGAACAGTGCTGCCATGATTTCTGCTGCAGAGCAGCAGCTTGTGGGGTGCCCGCTTCCGGCCGTGCTCGTGATCCGTAATGAATCGATTCGGAGTTTGGTGGCGAGCGCGCGAAGCGCTGGTAATTGAGGGGAGTAATCGACCGACAAGTAAACCTCCGGGTGGAGAAGTGTACCACGCCCCTCTAACCTCACTCGTCTTGGCGTCAAGAGGAGACGTGTTTTTCTTCCAGGCACGAACGGGATGCTGGGTGGTCAGAACCCTGATGTGGAATCGGCAGAAGGCGTTGATGGAATGGTGTTTCCAGGCTATCCGTCGTTCGTCGTCCCCAATCGGTCGAGCGTGTCCAATGCGAGCACATAGACGGCGCCACGCAAGCCGTGCTCTCGATACTTGGGTGTTTGAAGGGCCAAGGCGCGGAGAGCGAGTCGGTGATAGGCCTCATCGTCTAACAATTTTCCAAGGCGTGCCAACACCATCGATGCCCGGCAGTTAAGGTCAAGGCGGTAGTTTCGATCTCGAAGCAATCCCAGTGGAGGTTCAACGCCGTCGGCGTTCCGAGCGCGGTCACCAAAACCTGCGGTCTCGTCCCACATCGTGATTCGACAGTACGTCATCAGCTCTTGCGGTAGGTCAAGATAGACGGCGTGCTGGGTCGTGTCGTAGAGGTCGAGAAGTGCAGTGCTCACGTTTACGTGGTCCGTGAGCAACCCGCGGAATGGGGGAGCGCCAGACACGACATGCCCAATACCCTTACCGGGTTCGTAGGTTTCCGAGAGTAGCCGATCCATCGATTCGACCGCGAACTCCAGGAGGGAATTGTCACCAAAGACGGAGGCTCCGTGCACATAGGCGGAAGCCATAGTGGCCGTTGTGTCGGAATAGACCGTTCGATCGATGCCGTCGTTGGCGTCTCGACTAGTCCCGTGGAGTGCTGTCCGCTGACTCGTGAAGAAGCCGCCTTCCGACGCGGCGAATGTCGTGTGAACGAACTGAAAGATGGCGCGGGCTCGGTCGCCAAAATCTGAACGATCGAGGCTCATGGAAGCAGTCAGCAAGAGGTTGAGTACCTGGGCGTGAATCGTCAGGAGTTTACCGGCCTGGGGTTGGGACCAATCGCGCCCTTCACAGGCGCGAAAAAGTCCTCCCTGGTCTGTGTCCCACAACTCCCCTGAGATGATGGCATCGAGCGTACGTGTCGCAATGCGAGTCAGTTCCGGGTCGTCCTGCTGCGTACCGCGCAGCAGCGCGGCTGCCAAGGCTTCTTGGTCGACGTGTTTTGTGCCGGAGCCAAAACCGCCCCAGACTTGATCGAACCGTGCGTGCGATTCCGCGTCGAACCACTGCCCAGCCGAGCGGTCGAGAACAACGGAATCCTCCGGGAGGTTGTTCGTCAGTCGACTGTCGACTTGTTCGCGGGTTTGACGTGCGCGAGCTTCAATCTCACCCTGACGGGAGGTGTATGCCTTGGCCACTTGCTCTAGCACGACGAGGAGTGCCTGTGCGTCGAGATACGTGCCTCCCCCGAGGAGATCTCCGGATGGTGTGAGGAAGGCTGTCGTGGGCCAGCCGCCAAGGGTGTAGCGGTCACTGATGTCAGGGCGTTGGTCGGCATCGATCCGCACTGCGACGAAACCGTTGATGACGAGACGGACGATCCGTGAATCGCGGTAGCTTCCCCAGGCCATTGCGTCGGTCCAGGGACACCAGGCAGCCCCGATCGCCAGCAGTACGGGCCGCTGTTGAGCGTTGGCCAACCTGAAGGCGTCGGCGCTCCATGGGTGCCACGGGATTTCGAGTGGCTCAGTCGGCATAGGGGCGGCCGTCTTGAAGTCACTAAATGGTGTTGGTGCACACCACCGACGCGTCTGCGCTTTCGAGTGCAAGGGAGGGGCGACGTTCGCGCCGTCGTGCGTGGCGCGCTTGGTCCTACCGTCACCCCCTCCTCCATGACGCGCGGCGTTTGTGCGATTACGGCAATTCTCGGGAACGGCCGCTGCGAGCGTCACTCGGACGCCGGGGACGTCGGGCGGGGCGGCTTGCCTCGCCCATGTGTCGGTTACTCTTCGGTTATATTCGCCGAGATATCGAGGTCGATACAACCTTGGACGCTACTGGCGGCCGGACATTTTGTGGCATGCGTTGCGACCGCACGTTCAGCTTTCTCGCGTGTACCAGCCGGAATTCGTAGGTCATATTGCACGCGGATACGAGTGATGCGTAGTACGTTGTCGATGGCTTCGATGTCACCTTCGACACGGGCTTGGATCTTTTCTTTCGGTGCCGGAATTTCGCGCACTTCCAGTGCACGTGCTAGTGTGCCGAGCAGTCAACCACCGACGGCGCCGACCATGTAGTCCAGCGTCGCGGGTATGTCCTCTTTGGGTTCGACTCCGTAAAAGGCCTTGATTCCACCATGGACACCGAACCGTATTGGTTCCTCGAAGCCTTCAAGATACGCATGTCGCACCGGACCAGCTATGCGTTCGAGTCGTAGTCGACTCGTATGCACTACGTCTGTCACGAAACCCTCCTTTCCCGATTGAACATTGAGCGAGGGGTGGCCGACTCGATGGCTGAAAATGAGACGGAGCCTCGCTTTCGCTCCGCCAGATGCTACAATCTCCGGCCTCACGCACCAAGAACTTCAAGATTTTTTTGTGGCTGACGACCCTCTCAAGTCTCTACCGACCGATTCGCCGTTACTCGGCGACATGGACCCGGCGGAGTTTCGCCGTGCGGGGCATCAGCTCGTCGAGTGGATTGCTAACTACCTCGAAGAGACCGAGCAGTATCCCGTCCTGTCGAGAGTACGTCCCGGTGAACTCCGTCAGGCGCTGCCAACGCAGGCGCCGGATGTCGGCGAACCATGGTCCAGTATTTTCCCTGACCTTGAACGACTCATCGTTCCCGGTCTCACGCATTGGAACCACCCGGGGTTCTTTGCCTACTTCGCGATCAGTGGAAGCGGTCCGGGCATACTGGCCGAATTTCTCAGCGCTGGATTTAACGCGCAAGGGATGCTCTGGCGGACGTCGCCAGTCGTCACCGAGCTGGAGGAGGTCACGCTGGGTTGGCTCCGGCAGCTATTGGGGTTGCCTGACCCGTTTGAAGGAGTTATCTACGATACGGCTTCGGTCTCGACCTTGCACGCGCTAGCCGCGGCGAGACAAGAGGTCGTTCACGGCGTGCGCGAGCAGGGCTTGGCGGGGCGCCCCGATTTACCGACGCTTCGTGTCTATTGTTCCGAGCATGCCCACTCCTCCGTCGACAAAGCGGTGATTACCTTGGGGCTGGGACAGCGTGGGCTCAGACGAATCGAGACGGATACGCGATTCTGTATGAAGCCCGAGGCACTGGCGACCGCCATTGCCGACGACCGTCGACGGGGTGTGATCCCGCTGGCCGTTGTGGCGACCGTGGGTACCACTGCTGTCACGAGTGTTGATCCGGTACCAGCCATTGCTGACGTTTGTGCTCAACAGCAGCTGTGGCTCCACGTTGACGCGGCCTACGCCGGTGTTGCGGCCATCGTGTCTGGCTGTGAATCCACGTTGGCCGGTTGCGATCGGGCCGACTCACTCGTCGTGAACCCGCATAAATGGCTCTTTACTCCGTTTGACCTCAGTGCGTTGTACTGTCGAAGGATGGACCGGTTACGAGAGGCATTCTCGCTGACGCCTGATTATCTGCAGGGTCGTGAGCCGGAACCTGTCCGAAACCTGATGGATACAGGTATCCAGCTCGGCCGACGATTTCGAGCGCTCAAGCTCTGGATGGTCCTCAGGCATTTCGGCGCCGAGGGGATACGTCGTCGGCTAGCCGAGCACATGCGGCTGGCCCGGCTCTTCGCCGACTGGATCGATGCCGACGAACAGTTCGAACGCCTCGCTCCTGTTCCATTCTCCGTCGTCTGTTTTCGCGTTCGCCCGTCCGCTACCGGCCTGGACAACGAGCAACTCGACCAGCTGAATGCGGAACTTCTGGACGCCGTCAATGCAACGGGGAAGGTCTTCTTATCGCATACCCGGCTCGACGGGCGATTCGTACTCCGCCTTGCGGTAGGGCATATTCGAACGACGGAGCGGCATGTACGTCTTGCCTGGGACTTGCTGCGCGAGCACGGGCCTGGAAAGGGCTGAGGACTCAGACGGTCAGGCGCCAGCGCTCGACCCAGTCGCTCTCGAGGCGCTCCAGGGCGACACACCCGTGCGAGGGGAAGGGCTGTGCTGCCGGGGATTCGAGATAGTCCAGTAGCCGGTCGAGGTGCGGTAAATGGCCGACAAGCATCACGTCACGGTCTTCAGCGAGGAGGAGATCGCCGATGTGGGGAGGATCACCAGGTTGCATCCATCGGCTCGCCGAGAACTCGGCCAACGGATTGCACGCACGCCAGAACGCTGCTGCGGTTTGCCTGGCTCGTAGTTTCCCACTGTGCCAGATGATGCTTGGACGCACATCCCGTGCTGCGACCCGGCTGGCCAGGTTGTTGACCTGCGCGAGTCCTGCGACTGAGAGTGGTCGTTGCGGGTCGACGTCCGGGCCGAGCGCGTCGCCATGATGTACCAGGTATGCAAACATGCCATCAGATCCGGGTGGCGATCTTCCACCGGGTGGATCGCCACACCTCAGGACGCAGCCGTGCCAGCACGGTCAACACTTCGAGCCGACCGACCAACATTGCCGCAATCAACACGCACTTGCTCACAGGGTGCAAGTGACCGACGTTCGCCATCGGTCCGACTTGTCCGAGCTCTGGCCCCACGTTGCCGAGTGGGGCCATGGTGGTGGTAATCCCCGTGATCAAATCGGCACCCAAGCCGGCCACCACCATGACACAGAGCGCGATCATGAGGACGTAAAACGACAAGAAGACGAGAACCGTCCGCATGACGCTATCCGACACCACGAGTGTCGAAAGTTTTACGGGACGAACCGCACGTGGATGTCGCGTACGGCGGAGTTCGGTCAGAGTGTAGCGGCCGATGAGCAGGTGCCGCATCACTTTCGGGCCGTCGGCTGCTGACCGGTTCAGAGGTGGCGTCCAGATCTTGCAACGTGTCCCTTGTCCAGCACGACCACCCAATCCGCTAGTGTATGCACTTCGGCTGCCGCATGGGACACATAGAGCATCGGGATCGCTAATTCGTCTCGCACCCGCTCGAGATACGGAAGAATACGTTCTCGTAAACCGGCGTCGAGAGCCGCTAGTGGCTCGTCCAGTAGTAAGAGTGAGGGTGAGGCCATTAGCGCGCGGGCGAGCGCCACCCGTTGCCGCTCGCCGCCGGACAAGGCGGTAACCGCACGACCAAGCATCGGGCCGAGTTCTAGCAGATGGAGAACGTGCTCCGGGGAGACGGCCGACTCTGATCCTGCACCGTAGAAAATATTGTGGCGCACGTTCATGTGCGGAAACAGGGCGAGATCCTGCGGCACGTATCCAACGTTCCGTTGATGGGGGGGGACTACTATCCTCGCTTTGGAATCGAATAGTGTGTGATCCCCGATACGTAGGATTCCTTGTTGTGGGTGCCGCAATCCGGCGATCGATTCGAGCACACTGGTCTTGCCCGCACCAGAGGGGCCGTAGAGTGCAACGACTCGTGCCTGGATTCGCTCGGCCAGTTTAACCGTGAAGTCGCCCTGGTGAAGCGTGAAGTCGAGCGTGATGGATGTGGGAGAGGTCATGGTTTGAGAGGGCGGTGTCCTGCACCAGGGGTAGATGCGGCAGCCATGAGGCGATTGGACAAGAGGAGCGCCCCGAATGCGATGGTCACTGAGACGGCAACCATGGAGGCTGCTGCTGTTTCCTCACCGACCTCCGCATAGGTGTATATCGCGACGGCGACGGTGCGAGTGCTGGGAAGAGCGCCTGCCAGCATCATAGTGGCACCGAACTCCCCGATGGCCCGTGAGAATGCGAGCAGTGCTCCCGCGAGTATTCCACGACTGGCCAGGGGCAGGCTGACGGTGAAAAATACCCGGGCTGCGGAGGCGCCAAGGGTCGCTGCGATTTGTTCGTACCGGCGGTCGACCTGCTCGAATCCGGCCCGTGCACTTCGAACCAGTAGCGGGAGTCCCATGACGCCCATTGCCAACACGACCGCGCGCCAGGTGAACATTACCTCGATACCCAGATGAGCAAGGACGCCCCCGAGCGGGCCACGCCGTCCGAGCAGGGTGATAAGGATCAATCCCGTCGCGACCGGCGGGAGCACGAGCGGTAGGGAGACGACTGTTTCCAGTACCACTCGGCCGCGGAAGTTACGGTGGGCGAGTACCCAGGCTACAGCAATGCCAAGGGGCAGTATCGCCAGGGTGGCGAGGGCAGCCATGCTAATCGTGAACGCCGAGATCGTGGACAGCTCCGTCATGGACTCAAAGTCTGGTTCGGGCCCCTGTGGGGCATGCTTTGCAACTTCCGATGGTGTCAACCCGCCGTGGCTGGCGGGATGAAGCCTGCCTGTTCGAAGATGACAGTGGAGTCGGGGCGTTGTAGGAACTCGAGAAGCCGCCGCGCCGCCGGCGCGTTGGCAGCATTGGCCACGACGGCGGCCGGATACGAAATTGTGGGCGCGTCATCGACCGCCACTTCATAGGTAACTTGCACACGCGTTGAGGACAAGGCGTCGGTGCGATACACGATACCGGCGTCGGCCTCAGCAGTTTCCACGGTGACGAGTGCGGCTCGAGCACTCCGCGCGGGTACCACCCGGCGACGGAGGGCAGACCACAAACCACGGGACTCTAGAAAGCGTTTCGCATATACACCGGCCGGTACGCCAGAGGGGTCGCCAAGGGCCAGTCGTCGCACCGCCGGAGAAGTCAAGGCCTCGGGAGTGTCGAAAGAAGCTGCGACACCCACCGGCGTGATGATCACCAGTTGATTGGAAAGTAGGACGACGGGAGGATTGGTTTCGAGAATCCCCTCGTTGGCCACGCGAGCCATCTGCAGCGTGTCCGCACTAATGTACAGATCAACGAGCGCACCCGCGATGATTTGCGCGGCAAGGGTGCTGGATCCAGCGAGATTGAGCTCCACCGGGAGTCCCGTCTGACGTTGAAAATCCTCGGTCAGTATCTGGAGCGGACCGCTCAGGCTGATCGCGGCGGAGACCCTCAACGGGCGAGAGAGTTCAACATTGCTGAGGGGGGTCGACGGTCCGCACGCGACAAGGGCGCCTAGACCGAAGCCTAGTAGTATGTATTGCATGTAAATTACTTGGTTCAGTACGATAATAACCGATTATTTTCACGATATTATACGGAAATATATTACGTTAAAGCGATTTAATAGGTCCCAGGTTTGAGGAATGTTCGTGATGGCAGTGTTAACGGTACGGCAAGCGGGAGAACGTCTCGGGGTGAGCTACTCAACGCTCAAGCAGTGGATCTACAAGGGAAATGTCCGCACAACGCGTACCGAGGGTGGCCATCATCGCATCGCTGAAGCGGAGGTGGAACGGCTGATGTCTCGGGCGGGTCAGGCGCCGAGACGGACTCACCGCACCCGCGGGGGGGGCGTACTGATGATGGTCAGCGGCCGCAACCGTTTGCGAGGGGTCGTCGAAGAAGTACGGCGGGAGGGACTGGTGGCGCAGGTGCGGTTACGCATTGGCGATCAGTCACTCACGGCGGTGATTACCAGGGATGCCCTCGACGAGCTGCGGCTCAAACGAGGCGACGAGGCGACGGCCCTCGTCAAGGCGACCGAGGTCATGGTTGCGAAAGAGGTGCTTCCAGAGGTCGAGCCCGCCTCGGCGAGGCGCCGAGCTTAGTCTCGAATTTACTCCACTGATACCTGTTCGTCATTTGTTTGTTACGTTGCCCCGTTACACTCAGGGTGTGGTCAGGGGCTGGAGGATACCTTCGTGGACTGGACCGAGTTCCGATGTCGTCGGTGTTCACTGTCCACACTCGTCCACTACCAAGAAGTCGCCATACTGGGTCTGGCCTCACGCGGGGACGGCCCCGGGTGGCTACAACCGGTAGGCGGGGCACGTGGTCTTGCACGGGCGTATGTCCCGGCAAGAGGAACGTGACCACCGCTTGCCGGCCTTCCTGTTTTGCTTCACTGCGGTCGATTTAGGCCTGCGCGAACACGATTCGACGTTACGGTCACACTCGCACGGTGCCGCGTGGCAATAGCGCGGGTCTGCGATTGTTGATAGATGGTCGGCCTTATTCCCGATACAATTACGGCTCCCCCCCCCCGAGGACGCTCATTGCGGGCCGGATGTCGGTGATTTTTTGCAAGGTTGTGCAGACGATATGGCGGATTTATTTCGAAAGACGATGTTTGCGGTGGTTTGGTCAGTGGGATTGTTGCTGCTGGTTCCCGCGTCAGGGACGAGCGCGCAGAGCTCGTCATTGGGTGGGCGGGTGACTGACCCGCGGGACGCGGGACTGCCGGGGGTCACCGTCGTGGCCAGTTCGGAGCGGTTGACCGCCCCCGTGTTGGTAACTACGGACGAAGCTGGCGTCTATGTCTTTCAGGGCCTGGAGTCGGGTGACTACACGGTGATGTTCAGTCTGGACGGGTTTCAGGCAGAGCGTCGGAGTCGCATCGCGGTTGCACCCGGAGAGGAGACGGTCCTGGACGTACGGTTGTCGCTAGCACCGCTCACGGAGCGAGTGGATGTGGTGGCAGTGACGCCATTGCTTGGCGCTGACGTCGATCGCGATCGTATCCCGGCGATGGTAGCCGTCCTTGGAGCCAGCGAGATTACCTCCCGCGGAACCCCTTCAATCGCTGATTCACTGCATGAAC
>CAZPZZ010000080.1:0-3020 GCA_964591245.1 uncultured Vicinamibacteraceae bacterium
GAGCGCCTGCTTGACACGCAGGAGGTCGGCGGTTCGAGTCCGCCCGTGCCTACCATTACGTCTGAAGACGCTGTCGTGACACCAATAGCTCAAGTTCTCGTGACCCTGCCGGATGGATCCACCCGGCAGTTACCCAAAGGCTCACCCGTACGTGACGTCGCGCAGGCGATCTCTCCACGGCTCGCCAAGGCTGCCCTCGCGGCGACCGTAGACACCGCGCTGGTCGACCTGTCATATCCACTTGATTCCGATGCGACTGTCCGCATCATGACGAAGGAGGCCCCCGAAGCACTGGAGCTCTACCGACACAGCACTGCCCATCTTCTCGCGGCAGCAGTGACCAATTTGTTTCCAGAGGCACAGTGCGGCATCGGCCCTCCGACTGAAGACGGTTTTTTCTACGACTTTGTCGTAGACCGCCCGTTCGTACCAGAAGACCTCGAGGCCATCGAGGAAAAGATGCGGGAGCTGGCGGCACAGGATTTACCCTACGAACGAACCATGATGCCGAAGGAGGAGGCGAAACAATATTTCGCCGACCGCGGCGAACCACTCAAGGTGCAACTCATCGAAGAAAAGGGTGGCCCGGTCGTCTCGTGTTACACGATCGAAGACGCCTTCATGGACTTCTGCACCGGCCCGCACGTGCCTTCAAGCGGAATGCTTAAGGCGTTTCGGGTTCTGACAAGTTCAAACGCCTACTGGAAAGGCGACGCGAAGAATCAGCCGATGCAGCGAATCTACGGCACGGCGTTCTTCAGCGACAAAGCACTCAAGGAACACCTCTATCGACTTGAGGAAGCCAAGAAGCGCGACCATCGCAAACTTGGTCGAGATCTCGGCCTGTTCACGTTTCACCCGCTCGCGCCCGGCGCAGCATTTTGGCTCGAGCACGGCACAACGCTGTGGAACCTGCTCGCTGGCTACATGCGTTCGACCCTGTTCCCCTCAGGCTACGCAGAGCTGCGGACCCCGCTCGTCTACAACAAGAAGCTCTGGGAAATGTCGGGCCACTGGGAACACTACGCCGAGAATATGCTGCGAGTGGAGTCAGAGGGCGAGACCTACAGCCTGAAGCCCATGAACTGCCCAGGGCACATGCTCGTATTTGCCAGCGAGGTACGCAGCTATCGAGATCTGCCGATTCGCTATCACGACCAGAGCGTGCTCCATCGCGACGAAGCCTCCGGGGTTCTTGCCGGCCTCACGCGTGCACGGCAGTTCTGCCAGGATGATGCCCACTGTTTCGTCGCGCCAGATCAAATCAGCGACGAAGTAGAACGCCTGCTTCGACTCGTGCAGCAGGTCTATGCAGATTTCCAGCTTGAGTTTTCGGTCGAACTCTCGACACGACCAGAGACCTTCCTGGGCGCCACCGAGACATGGGACCAGGCCGAGAACCAGCTCAAGCAGGCCCTGGAAAGCGCGGGACAACCCTACCGCGTTGCCGAGGGAGAGGGAAACTTTTACGGTCCGAAGATCGACTTCCACGTCGTGGACGCCATCGGGCGAAACTGGCAGTGTGCAACGATCCAACTGGACTACCAGCTTCCCGAGCGCTTTCAGCTCAAGTACATCGGTGAGGATAACGCTGAACACCGCCCGGTCGTCATTCACCGAGCCATCTTCGGGAGTTTCGAGCGATTCATCGCACTCCTCATCGAACATTATTCTGGTGCATTTCCTCTCTGGCTGGCTCCGGTTCAAGCGGTCGTCGTGCCGATCGCCGACCGCCATGGCGACTACGCGGAAAGTGTCGCAAGCCGCTTGCGTACAGCCGGCTTGCGAGTCGAGGTAGATGCCAGACAGGAAAAAATGGGGTATAAGATTCGCTCAGCCCAGTTACGGAAAATTCCGTATATGCTGGTCACGGGTGATCGCGAGGCCGCAGATGGTGCTGTCGCCGTACGTCATCGAACCGCTGGTGACCAAGGTGCACAGCCACTCGACGATTTCATCTCCAGTGCGCTTAGCGAAGTTCAGCAGCGCGCAACGCAGCAGCCGGCGAGCGCCTGAGCTACTGAACGAATGAGGAAAAGGGGGACGTTATAGCTTTCGTTCGCAGTCAACGGCGCGAAATGCGCACTCGGACCAATGAACGTATTCGAGTGCGCGAAATCCGCGTAATCGACGACGAGGGGCAACAACTCGGCATCATGACGCCGCAGCAGGCGTTGGTGATCGCACGAGAAAAAGGTTTCGACCTGGTCGAGATATCGCCTACGGCATCCCCTCCCGTATGTCGCATCATGGACTACGGCCGCTACCAGTACCAAGAACAGAAGCGGACACGCGAAGCACGGAAAAATCAAAAGTCCATCGAACTCAAGGAAATCAAGTTCCGTCCCAAAGTCGACGAACACGACTACAACTTCAAGAAGAAGCACATCGAACGGATCGTGGCAGAAGGCGACAAGGTGAAAGCGACAATCTTCTTCCGCGGGCGCGAGATGGCACACCCGGATTTCGGACGCCGCATCCTCGACCGGCTCATTGAAGATCTAGATGGCATCGCCGCCGCCGAGACCCGCCCCAGCATGCAGGGTAATCAGATGCACATCATCCTGTCTGGGGTAGCGGGGACCAAGAAGGGGCAGGGAGGATAAATGCCGAAAATGAAGACCCACCGCGGAGCGGCAAAACGATTCAAGCTCACGGCCAGCGGGAAGATCGTCCGGAGACGATCGTTGAAGCAGCACATCCTGACGAGCAAAACGACGAAGCGGAAGCGGCGTCTACGCCAGCCGGACTTGATTTCTGCCGCCGATAAGCGCAAGGTGCAGCGTCTGCTGCCCAACGGATAAGAGTTCGTCATCACCTTGAACGTCAGCGAAAGGAAGTAGTCTCATGCCTCGGGTCAAACGCGGATCGGTACGACGCGCGAAACGAAAGAAATTGCTCGCACGTACCAAAGGATTCTTCGGCACGAAGAGCAAGCTATATCGCGCTGCCAAAGAAGCCGGTGATCGGGCGGCAAAGTTCGCATACATCGGCCGACGACTCAAGAAGCGCGACTTCCG
>CAZPZZ010000080.1:3120-18089 GCA_964591245.1 uncultured Vicinamibacteraceae bacterium
TCGAGTTCGATGACACCTTGCCTGCCGGGCAGGTTCGTGTCACGATTCGGTCGGCGGTCAGGTCATCTGAGACCGATGCTGTCGCGGTCGACTGGTCGTGGGGATCCAGGCTCGCGAAAGATCCGATACGTTTATCGATCCGTTCAACCATTCGTGCGCACAACCCGACGCGGACATACGGACGCCGGCGATGACTGTCCTGTCCGCCCTATTCGACTCATAATGCCATTCAGCCAGGAGCTGCCGCATGGTGGATGAAACCTTACCCGTCAGTAGTGAGCCGATCGACAGGCTGGCGGAGAAAGTACAATCACTGGTCGGAGTGCTGGAGCGCACCCGGTCGGAGTTGGCCCGCACCGCCGAAGACAACATCCGACTCTCGCGGGAAATCGACGAACTCCGTGAGAAGCTCGTCGCCTCTGAGGATCAAAGTGCCCAAGCGGTCAGCCTCCAGGCTGAACGGGACCGGATTCGCGTGCGAGTCACCGAGATGCTCGACCAGCTTGAAAATTTAAGCTTGTGACCCCACTTACTTTGGGCTAGCCATGGCACGGGTTGAGGACGAAGCAGAGCGTCCGATTGTGACCGAAGAACCTTCTCGAGTCGTCACCGTCGAGATCATGGGGCAGCGTTATCCGATCCGGAGTTCGCTCGACCTGGAGTACATCACTGATCTGGCCACCTATGTCGACGAAAAGATCCAGTCGGCCACCGAACTCTCCACGGGGGGCGATACCCTTCGTATCGCCGTGCTGGCCGCCCTCAACATCGCGGATGAGTATTTTCGGACGCGAGGCCTCAATAGCCCTGACGACGATCAACTCAGCAAACGTCTCGGAGATATAGAGCGAATGGTGGATCGCGCCCTCCAAAACACTCCGTAAAACCAGGCGAGCCAGGACGACCGACTTGCGACACGCCTAGGTTCATTCTAAGATCTGACAGTGAGAGCGGTCATAGATAGGCGGTCACGCTCTGCCGTATATGTCGGCTGTTCGTTGGCGGCCGTTGTTGTTTTCGAGAACCCTGCGGTGTTCGTGATGGTTTCGGAGGCTCGTTTGAGCCAACGCTTCACCTAAGAGAGCCGCAATGTTTCGTGGTGTGCACGCCTTCGAGTGAGGTAGCCTAAAGCGAAACTCAGTGCAAACTATAGTGGCTCCACCTGCTCTAGCAGGTTCATACGACCTCCCCACACGGCAATGCGGGGCTTTTCTTATTGCCTCAGACGTCGCCCGTCCGGTAGCTCGACGCTAACGCCTCGAGCTACCACGCCGCCGTTTCCCGTCGCGGACGCACCGTCCGCACAGACCGCCTACCGCCGCCCACAGAGCCCCGGCCCGCCAGCCGCGGGTTCCGAAAGGGACGCGCATGGACATGGTCACCACCGGAGGGATCGTCGCGTTCGTCGCCACTCTCGTGGTCTTTGCGGCCTGGTTCGCCACCCGCAAGCGGCTCGCCGCCCAGACTGTTGGCCGGGCGCGAGAAGACGCCGCGCGCCTGCTCCGTGACGCACGGCGAGACGCGGAGCGGCACCGCCAGGAGGTCGACCTCGCCACCAAGCAACAGGCTCACACCCTGCTGGAAGACAGTGAACGGCACGCTCGCGAACGGCGCGAGGAGCTGACCTCCATAGAGCGACAACTCGCGCAGACGACACGGGAGCTGACCGATCGCGACCGAGAGGCCAAGCGGCTCGATGCCGGGCTACGGGAACGCGAGGCAGAGATCAGCACCCAGGAGGATCGGCTCACACAGGAACTCCGACGATGTGAGGAACTGACGGCGGAACAACAAACGGCACTCGCACGAGTCTCCGGAATGACCGCGGAAGAAGCGAAAGAGCAGGTCATCAAGCAACTGGAACAAGATGCGCGACGAGACGCCGCTCACCTCGTCAAGCGACTTGAAGCGGAAGCACGGGAATCGGCCACCGCGAAAGCCAAACAGATCATCACCCAGGCGATCCAGCGGAGCGCCCCCGCACACACCATCGAGACGACGGTCTCCGTGGTCGATCTCCCGAGTGACGACCTGAAGGGCCGCATCATCGGGCGGGAAGGGCGTAATATCCGGGCCATCGAGCAGGCGACGGGGGTCGAACTCATCGTCGACGACACGCCGGGTGCCATCATCCTCTCGAGCTTCGATCCCTTCCGCCGCGAGGTAGCCAAACAAGCCATTGAGCGGTTGATCGCAGACGGTCGCATCCATCCGGCTCGGATTGAAGAAATCGTTGAGACGGTCAAAACAGAGCTCGATGAACACGTACTCAAAGAAGGTGAAGCAGCCGCGTTCGAGCTCGGACTCTTCGACATGCACCCGGAGATCCACAAGCTCATGGGACGACTCAAGTTCCGGACGAGCTACGGACAGAATGTGCTCAATCACTCGAAGGAAGTGGCCTACCTTGCCGGCATCATGGCCCGGGAGCTGGGCCTGGATGCCCATACGACCATTCGGGGGGCCTTCGTCCACGATATTGGCAAGGCGATCGATCGCGACCTCCAGGGCACCCACCTCACGCTCGGCATCGATTTCCTCCGACAACACGGCGAGAGCGAGGCCGTGATTGACGCCATGGCCGCCCATCACATGGACATCGATTGGCCGTCCCTGGAATCGATGCTCGTACAAGCCGCCGATGCCATTTCAGCGGCCAGACCGGGCGCCAGACGAGACATTTTGGAGTCGTATATCAAACGACTCGAACAACTCGAAGGCATCGCGGACTCGTTCGACGGCGTGTCAAAGGCATTCGCACTCCAGGCAGGCCGCGAGATCCGGATCATGGTGGAGAGTCAGAAAGTCAGTGATGAAGAAGCCGTCTGGCTCTCCAAAGACATCGCTAAACGCGTAGAGCACGAACTGCAATACCCCGGACAGATCAAGGTGACGGTCATTCGCGAGACACGGGCGGTGGACTACGCCCGTTAACGGAGGCCCGCCGGGCCCACCCATGACAGTGGGCGACCTCGGAGAAGCGGCGCTCATTGCCCTGATCCGAAGCCAGGTCCCCTCCGCACCCGGGTGGGTCACCACTGGTATCGGAGACGACGCCGCGGTGGTTGCGCCCATGCGCGGCACACTCGACGTGATCACGACCGACACACAGGTCGAAGGGGTGCACTTCGAGCGTGCCCTCCTCTCCCCTTCCGACATCGGCCACCGCACATTGGCCGTAAACCTTAGCGATCTCGCCGCCATGGGGGCAACGCCGCGCGTCGCGGTACTCTCACTCGTGCTTCCTCCGTCCCTCGCGACTGCGGATCTCGAAGCCATGATCGAGGGGTTGCTCAGCCTCGCCACGGCCCATGACGTCGCACTCGTCGGGGGCAACATCACGCGCACGTCCGGTCCGCTCGTCCTGGGCGTCACGGCCATCGGAGCCGTCAGGCGCCGGCGTATCCTCACTCGTGATGGGGGACGGCCGGGCGACGAACTGTGGGTGACCGGCACACTGGGAAGTGCCGCCGCCGGGTTGACCTGGCTCCAACAGCAGCAGGCCGGTCACGCCCCGGCCGATCAGGAGCCACGGCAAGGCATCCAGAGCTACCGGCGCCCCACGCCCCGCGTTCGCATCGGCGCCTTGCTTGGCCGAAACCGTGTGGCGCGGGCGGGCATCGATCTCAGCGACGGACTCGCCGATGGGCTACGTCAACTCGGGCAGGCTTCTGGCCTCGGGGCGCTGATCCATGGCTCGGCCGTGCCGATGGCCCCGGAAACAGTCGCATGGTTCGCCCACCGGCAACAACACCCCCTTGAGGCCGCGATGACCGGTGGGGACGACTACGAATTACTCATCGCCGTACCGCGATCCCATCGTCGGCGTCTGGCGGCCATCCAGCGGCTCTCACACGGTGTCCCGCTGACGCGGATTGGCGAACTCACGAAAACCCTGGACCTCGTGGTCCGCACCGAAACCGGGGACCTCCCTGTGCCTGCGGGGTATCAACATTTCCAGGACACAGTGTCATCTCCCGCCTGACGGGCCGCATGACATTGCTGTTAAATCACCCGGGGGTCTTGTCGCTAGGGGCGCAGCCACGATATAAGAGAGTCTGACCAACGAACCAGAGACCCCGCCCGGTCACAGGGCGGTCATCGTAATCAGGGGAGGATAGAAGAGATGCAGCGAACAACCTTGACGGGAATCCTGTGTGCAGTGGTCATCGTACTCGGTAGTGTCAACCTCGCGGCGCAGGACGGACCTGGCCACAACCATATTGGCCATGTGATGGACGCCTGGAACGACACACCCGAAGGTGCCGGTCTCTTGTTGGCCGCCATTGCCGAAGCGGAAATCGCCGCCCGGCACGCCGAACTGGCCGCCAAAGATCCCAGCAATCTTGACGCCATGAAGCGACACACCACCCATGTCCTCCACGCCGTCGATCCCACGAAGATCGAAAATGGCCCTGGCAATGGCTATGGTGTCCGGCGCGCCGCTGAAGGTGCTGCCAAGCACATTCAAGCTGCCGCAAACGCCGACGGTGCATCCGATGCTATCAAGGCACATTCCACGCATGTGGCCACCTCGGCACAGAACAGTGTCACGCGGTCCGACGAGATCGTCATGCTTGCCGAAAAAATCGCCATGGCCGGTTCAGCCGCCGAGGCATCAGCACTCGTCGGTGAGTTGAACGGCCTCGCCCAGGCGCTCCTTGCCGGTGTGGACGCGAACGACGATGGACGCGTGGGCTGGCAGGAAGGTGAAGGGGGCCTGCGCGTCGCGGAGACCCACGGCAACCTCATGAAGAACGCTGAGGGCCTCTAGACGGATCCCGCGGGGTCGCGCACAGATGCGCGACCAGCAGAAGTCAGGAAGCGGTGACCGGGTTCGCCGCTTCCGACTCCTGATCACGATATTGCAGCTGATACAACGTGTGATACAGCCCGCGCAGCGCGAGCAGCTCCTGGTGGCTCCCCTGCTCCCGTAGCCGACCTTTGTGTAGCACGAGGATGGTGTGCATGTCTTGCACGGTCGACAAACGGTGCGCGATGGCCACTGTCGTGCGGCCTGACATCAACACCTGCAGCGCGTCCTGAATCAACCGCTCGGTATCCGTATCAACGCTCGACGTCGCTTCGTCGAGTACCAAGACCGGCGGCTGGTGGGCCAACGCCCGAGCAAAAGAAAGCAGCTGGCGCTGCCCCACCGATAACGTCGCGCCCCGCTCGGCCACAGCCGTTTCCAACCCCTCGGGCAATCCATCGAGAAACCGGTCGGCATGAACGCTGGCCACCGCGCGGCGCACCGCATCATCCGAGATCTGGTCGTTTCCAAGCCGAATGTTGTCACTCACCGTTCCCGAGAACAGATACACGTCCTGCAGGACCAGTCCAAACCGCGCACGCAGGGACTGCAGCGGAAGCTCGCGAATGTCCACACCATCGATGGTGATCCGCCCGCGATTCACGTCGTAAAACCGCATCAGGAGATTGATCAACGTGCTCTTGCCAGCGCCTGTGGCCCCCACGACCCCGACCCGTTCTCCCGGCGCCACAGCAAAAGACACATCTTCAAGCACCCATTGCTCGTCTCGGTACGCAAACCAGACGTGCTCGAATCGAATGTGCCCCGGCCCTGGTTCTGGCTCCTCGTCAGACTCGGGGTCACGAATGGCCACAGGCGTATCGAGCAACCCAAAAATCCGCTCCGATGACGCCATGGCCGACTGCAGCACGTTGAACTTTTCCGACAGATCACTGATTGGACGGAAAAAACGCTGTGAGTACAGGACAAACGCCACCAGCGACCCCAGTTCGAGCGTTCCCTGCATTGTCCATGCGCCTCCGAACCAAAGAATGGCCGCCACGGCCAGCGCCCCAAGAACCTCGACGGCCGGATAGAAGACGGCGTAGTAGAAAATAGAGGCCACATTCGCATCCCGGTGGCCTTGATTTATCTCGTCGAATCGCCGGAATTGACGATCTTCGCGGCGAAACAGTTGCACCGTCGCCATGCCGGTAATGTTTTCCTGCAGGAACGCATTGATACGTGCCAACCAGCCCCGTACCTCACGGTAGGATTGCCGCGCATTCCGGCGAAACCACTGCGTCACGAGCGCGATCAGCGGCATCACGGACAACGCGACAATGGCCAACCGCCAATCCATGGTGAAGAGCACGATAGCAATGCCCCCCAGCAGAAAGAGGTCGCGAAATACGGAGATCACCCCCGACGCGAAGAGATCATTCAGCGCGTCCACATCGGTCGTGACCCGGGTCATGAGACGCCCTACCGGATTGCGATCATAGAAAGCCACATCGAGCCGCTGGAGGTGGGCCTCGATGTGCATCCGCAGGTCGAAAATGATCCGTTGGCCGGTGATCTGCAAGATGTAGGTCTGCACAAACTCGAAGAGATACGAGACGACAAGCACGCCCAGCAACAGGAGCGCCAGACCATCCAGACCACGCAGTTCGCCTGTTGCGATATGGTCATCAATGGCGATCTTGGTGAGATAGGGCGGGACCAGCTGCAAGACGGAGAATCCCACAATCGACAGAAACGCCACGGCCATCGCGACCCGGTAGGGGCGCATGAACGCCAGTAACCGGCGCATGAGGCGAGCGTCGTAGGCTTTACCGAGGACCTCCGCATCATCGGCGGGAGCGAACCTGCTCCGGGCCTCCTCCGTTCCCCTTGGCGCACCGCTGGCCGCCTCGCCCTGCAGGTGTCCTTTCTGCCGAGCGGAACCGTCACCGCCTGAAGCCTCCCCCGGAACGCCTGCGGGATGCGGTGTCATCAGCTACTCGGTCTCCAGCTGCTGCTCGAGGAGCTGTTTGCGATGCAGCCCGGCGTACATGCCGTCGATGGCCACAAGTTCCGCATGCGTGCCGCGCTCGATGACCCTCCCGCGATCGAGAACCAAGATCAGATCGGCGTCCCGCACCGTCGAGATCCGGTGCGACACAATCACGGACGTTCGCTCACGCATCACGCCCCGAAGCTCAGCCAAGATGTCGTGCTCGGTCTGAGCGTCCACCGCCGAAAGCGCATCGTCTAGTAGCAAGATTGTCGGATCGGCGGCCAGGGCTCGGGCCAGTGCCACGCGCTGCTTTTGCCCGCCAGACAACGTCACGCCTCGCTCGCCGACCCGGGTCGCTTCTCCGTCTGGAAATCCGTCCAGTTCGGTGTCCAACCTGGCCACCGCCATCGCGGTACGAGACGCCTCCGGCTGATCGCTGTCTCGGTCTCGCCCCAGCCCGAACCGGACGTTGTCACCGATCGTCTCGGAAAAGAGAAACGGTTCCTGCTGAACCAGCGCGACGGCCCGCCGAACCCTCGATACAGGCATCGTCACGATGTCCACATCGTCGATGAAGACCGTCCCCGGCGGAGGGTCGAACAGACGACTCAGCACCGAGAGCACCGTGGACTTGCCTGAGCCCGTGGGCCCCACGAGAGCTAGTGTCTGCCCGGCTTCAATGGACGCCGAGACGCCCTCCAACACGGCAGTCCCGCTGTAGGCGAACGAGAGATTACGCAACACGAGCCGTCCACGAGGGGAGGATGGATTCCGCCGCGGAGGTGTCTCCGGCTCCGATGCAACCACCTCAGCATCCATCACCTCGAGCATGCGGTTCCAGGCAGCCAGACCACGTTGCAGCAGATTCGTGACGAAACCGAACGCGATCATCGGCCAGCTGAGCATGAGGAGATAGGCGTTGAACGCCACGAATTCCCCCACGGTGATATTCCCACCGATGACCCGCCTGGCGCCCAGCCACAACACCAGAAGGCCAGCCAGGCCGAACAAGAACGCGAGGCTCGGGTAAAAAAACGCCTGCAGGCGAACAAGCTGGATGTTGCGCGCCAGATATTCACGGTTTTCTTTCCCGAACTGGGCCATTGACACTGCCTCGCGGCCGTAGGCCCGTACCACCCGGACCCCGGCCAGTGATTCCTGCACCACGGCGCTCAGGGTCGAGAGTTGCGCCTGGATCCGTTCCGTCTGCTGGTAGATGGCGCGGCCGAATCGCTGCACGACCAGGGAGACCACAGGCAGCGGAAGCAGGGCGACCATGGTCAGGGTGACATCGATGGAAAACATCAACCCCACCGCCACCACGAACACGAGACCGGTGCTCACCAGATACATGATGGCGGGCCCGACCATCATCCGCACGGCATTCAGGTCATTCGTCGCGCGCGACATCAAATCGCCCGTGCGCGTGCGCTGAAAATAGGCGAGCGGCAGACGCTGCAGATGTGCGAAGAAGGCGTTTCGCAGGTCGTACTCGATCATCCGTGAGGTCCCCACCAGGACCCGCCGCGTCAAAAACCGGCAGACGCCTCCCAGACCCGCCAGTCCGAGTAACAGTGCCGCGTAGAGACCGAGCTTCGACCGGGTCACCGTCACCGCGAGGTCATCGATCGCGTAGCGCAACACCCAGGGACCGGCCAGGGACAAAGACGTGGCGAGCACGAGCCAGACCAGTCCCACGACGAAATGCCGTCGATATCGCAGCACATACGGAAGCAACCGAGCGAATGGAGACATGCAGACGTGTGAACGGGCGATGTGGACACCGGAAGCCGGCAACTGACGAACGCGCTCTCCTGGGCAGCATACCAGCTCAGCACAGCCCTGACGAGTTATGTAGTCCTGGGCTAAAGTGTGCACTCTTTCCCGTCGATACACCGAGAGGGGCGGGACCGGCAGGCGTCGGACCCGGTCCACACGCGACCCGGATTCAGCCGCACGGGCGGGCAACTCCTGAACTAGAGGTTCCCCGGCGAGCGACGACCTCTACGTTGAAAAGTCTTGACCATGCCCCGAGTTCAGATTCGCCCTATCTTGACCACCGCCGCTCTCGTGGTTGCCGTCTGTTGCGGATATGTGCCGGCTGCCTCCGCGCAATACTTCGCTGAGCCCGCGGAGCTTCCGATTGGCGAGAACTACCGCGTCGAGTTACTGGGTGGTGTCTGGTCGACCCTCCCCGACATCACCATGTCGAGTGATGAATTCGGGATTGCCGGTACAGCAATCGACTTTGTCAATGACCTGGGCATCGGGGCCCAGGCGCTCGGGGAATTCCGGCTGCGACTCCGCCCTGGACGACGACACCGCTTCCGTATCGATTACATTCCCGGCAGTTACTCGGCGCAGGGCACACCAGACCGACGCCTCGTCTTTCGCGGGATTGCCTTTGACGCCGGTGAACCGGTTGCCTCCACCATGGTCTGGCGCACCGTGCGGCTGGGATATCAGTACGATGTGGTGCAGCGATCGCGCGGCTCTGCCGGGATTATTCTTGAAGCCCGTTACACAGAACTCGAGGCCGCCCTGGAAAACGCGGCTGGAAAGGAATTTGTCCGCGCACGGGGCCCCATTCCCTCGTTGGGTGCTATGGCGCGATTCTATCCGTTGCCCATTCTGGCGATCTCCACGGAAGTGAGCTTCTTCCATCTCCCGAAAGACGTCGTCGAGGGGTACGCCGGTCAACATCTCGACCTGGACGTCTACGGCACGATCAACCTCACCCGGCAACTTGGCGCGCAATTCGGCTACCGATCACTCGAACTGAACTTGAGCACCACGGAAGAAGAAGCCGACCTGCGCTCAACCGGCATCTATTTCGGGATCCTGCTACGCCTGTGATCACGGCCCCCATGGCGCGTCCGTTCTGATCCAAGCATCGGCCGCGAGAACGGTGCCTCTACGCGCGTAAAGCCTGCACGCGGCGCCCCGCCTCGTCGAGCGTCTCATCACGCTTGCAGAACGTGAACCGCACCTTCGTCCGTCCCTGGCTCGTGTCATGGTAGAAACTGCTGCCGGGCACCACCGCCACCCCAACCTCGCTGACGAGATACCGCGCAAACTCCACATCGCCGGCCTCCCGGAGTCCGCTAATGTCCGTCATGATGTAATAGGCCCCGTTCGGCTTGAAACACAGAAATCCAGCGGACTCGAGCCATGACAGCAGCCGGTCGCGACGGCCTTGATAGTCGGCGGCCAGCTGGGTGTAGTACTCATCGGGCAGCGAGAGGGCCACCGCGCCCGCCTGCTGCAGCGGCGCCGCCGCCCCGACGGTCAAGAAATCGTGCACCTTGCGAATGGCCTCGGTCAGATGAGTCGGGGCAATGGCCCACCCCACCCGCCAGCCGGTCACGCTGTAGGTCTTCGACAGACTGTTGATGGTGATCGTGCGGTCGGCCATGCCGTCGATGGCGGCCATCGGGACATGCGACACCCCGCCGTAAATAATGTGCTCGTAGATTTCATCGGTGATCGCCAGCACGTCCCACCGATGGCAGAGCTCCGCGATCACGGACAGTTCTTCCCGGCTAAAGACCTTGCCCGTCGGATTGTTGGGACTGTTGATGATGATCGCCCGCGTGCGCGCATTGAACGCCGCCGCCAGCGCGTCCGGATCAAAATGCCAATCCGGTTCGTGCAGGGTCACGTAGCGGGGAACCGCCCCGGAGAGAATGGCATCCGGCCCGTAGTTCTCGTAGAAGGGCTCGAAGACGATCACCTCGTCACCCGGGTTGAGGGTGGCCAGGAGCGTGGCAATCATGGCCTCGGTCGACCCACAACAGACGGTGATCTGCGTCTCGGGATCCACTGGCACCGCATACCGTCGCGTGAACGCCTTCGCGATCGCCTCGCGCAAGGGTGGCGCCCCCCACGTGATGGCGTATTGGTTGATGTCATCAGAAATCGCCGTGCAGGCGGCAGCCTTGACCACCTCGGGCGCACTGAAATCCGGAAACCCTTGAGAAAGATTCACCGCGTCATGGCGTTGAGCGAGCCGCGTCATCTCTCGAATGACCGACTCGGTAAACTGGGCCGCCTTCTGCGATCCCGCCGCGTTCGACATGGAGCTCATTATAGCGTCCGCGCCAACGAGCCTCGCGCGCCCGCCGGGCCGTGATCGCCGTGGACGAAAACGTTGCACAATGGCCTGAAATAGGGGATGTTTACCGACATGTCCGCACGACGATTCCAGACGCGAGATCACGTAGCGCACACCACAGGCTGGCGACCAGGTCGGATCGTGCGGCTGGTCAGTGCTGTCTGCCTTCTCTCGTACTGCACCGCGGCCAACCCCGGCCCCAGCCTCGCCGGGCAACCCGCGGCGAACGCCGAGACCGCATTGCTCCCACTCACCGACTTCTCGCCAGCCATGCTTGGCATGTACCGCAAGGTCCTGGAAATCGACGGCGAGATCCAACGCTACTCATCGCAGTACGGACTCGACCCCGACCTGGCTCGCGCCGTCGCCCTCCAGGAATCCGGCGGCAATGCCGCCCTCGTCTCCGTCGCCGGGGCCAACGGCTATTTCCAGGTCATGCCTGCCACCTTCCGCTCGCTCGGTGTCGAGACCAACATCGAGGCCGGGATCAAGTATCTGTCACAGCAGGTGAGACGGTTTGGACGGGAGGACTACGCACTGGCCGCCTACAACGGTGGTCCCAGTCGCGTCTCACGAGGCCGCCCGATGTTTCTCGAAACACTCCAGTACGTCGTCCAGATCAGCGACTACCGGAACGTCCTGAAACTCTACGGGCCCTCATTGCGCCATCATGCCCTCGGCATCCGGCTCGAACGCGTGTCCGCACGCGACACCTGGCTGGCCCTGTCGCAGCGGCTCGGCGTCCCGATCTTGCAGTTGCGCCTGCACAATCCGTTTCTGGCCACCCGCGCACTCCGCCCGGGTCAGCTCATCGCCTATCCGCCGGTCCCCCGCGATGACCTGTTCCAGAACGAGGGCGAGACGCTGCTCTACCGCACCCGCCATGGGGACAATTACCTTCGGCTGGCATTCAGCATGCAGGTCGACCTCGAGCTCCTCCGCGAGACCAACCAGCTGTGGCGGCTGCAGTCGCTACCCGTGGGCCAGCTCTTGCGCATCCCCCTTGCCCGCGACGCGCGCTTCGCCGAATATCAGGTGCAACCCACGGATACGCTGGAGACCATTGCCACGAGTCAGGACACGACACCGTGGCGCCTCATACGAGACAACGGCCTGTGGGATGGCCGTGTCACGCCGGGCATGCGGCTACGCATTCAACCAGAGGCCCCAAAACCCGCGCTCGTCACCTATCAGGTCTCGCGAGGTGACACGCTGGGCCGGATTGCGGCCCGCCACGGAACCAGCGTACGGGCTATTCAGGCAGCCAACGGACTGGGACGGAGTACGGTGATCAAGATTGGTCAGCGTTTGCAGATTCCGTCGACGACGAACTGACGTCAGGTGACGTGGTCGAGCCATCGACCGAGAAGTTCGGGTAGGCGAGCTGAATGGTCCGCGTCAAGGTGATGGCCTCCAGACGTCGTCCGGCGTAACGGGCCAAGACCTGCAGCGACGTCTCCCAGGCCGGGCCAGACTCACTCCCCCCGTCGTCACCGTACACCACCGCAATCGCCTCACCACCGACCAGCACCGGGACAGCCACGGCCCTGGTACCTTCCGGCATCTTCGCAAACGCGGGTGGATCTGCAGTGGTCACGTCATCGTGACCCGCGTGGAGGTGGTGCGCTTGGGCCGAAGCCGCTGCCGTCCCAATGACACCGGCCTCCTCGAACGTGGGAGTCACATCCTCGGCCGTGGCGATCGCGTCCCCGAAGCCCGCAAACGCCCACCCGCGTAACCGCGCCTCCCCCGCAACGGTGAGCACCGCGGCCCGTTCCGCCACCTGCCCGGCCACGTCAGCCAGCACATCCAGCGCCTGGCTCAAGCCTGGCGCGTCATCCAACCGCCCGATACCTGCGAGTACGCGGTCGACTCCATCGGCCCGGGCCGCGGCCAGGGTCTCGGCACGCGCCACTTCGGTCGCAATCTGCGCCTCGGCCTCCGTGCGCACCTCTTCGACGCGTTGGGTCAACACCTGATCGGCGTCCCGACGCGCCTCTTCCAGCGCTGACTGGCGCTCATTCGCCGCAGCCGTCAACAATTCGCTGACAAACCCGTTCCCATCTGGCTGCGACTCGTCGCGTAGGCGCGCCAGTAACTTTTCGCTCGACCGTGTCACCGTATCTTCCAGAGCCATGCGGCTCGCATTATATGTGGTCTCCGTCGATCCGGGTACGACGCCCGCGTCGACGGCAGGGCGGTGCTCGTTAAAAGGGGACGCGGACGCACAGAGCTTGGTAGAATAAACGCCTATAACAAGTCTGGCCGTCAGACGAGCCGCCCCGCGGACGCACACTGCCGTGCCGGCCCATACTGCTAAAGGGGGGCGACAAGGCTTCGACGGGGATAGGAGAACACGGGATGCATGTCGAGCACCATCGACTCGTAAATCCGATGGACAACATCATAATTGCAGACGATAGTCTCGCACTCGCCGCCTAATTAGGCGGCGACGTTCCCCTCATTTTTGCCTGCGGGGTGGGATGGAACGTCATTTAGCAGGCTGGCCACGCCCCGCCGCGTCGACGGGTCATGGCGAGAATTTTCGGCGCTCAGCCACCCATGGTTTTGGCCACGCTCTCACATGGGCGGTGAAACAACAGGCGTGGACACACATGTAGATTCCTGAGGGAACGTATCTTCGGACGCGGGTTCGACTCCCGCCGCCTCCACCACTTTATAGTCCAGCCAAGACCATTGCAACCTACAAAACAACCATAAACCCCTATTCTTGTTTATTTTATAGCCAAAACGAGTCTAGGTGCGTCTATGGCTGTCCATTGACAGCCTCGTTGTGTGGGGGTACCTTTGGGGGTACCGACGGGGTCATTTCCACTTTTTGTGGCGGTGTACCCCCTGATGTACCCCAAAACGTACCCCCAGATGGCACTCACTGATACCGCCATTCGGAACGCAAAGCCCAAGGACAAGCCGTACAAACTCGGCGACGCCGGGGGACTCTACGTGATCGTGCGCCCACATGGGAGCAAGTTATGGCGCTACAAATATCGGCTTCATGCCAAAGCGCACTCCCGCGGCCTCGGCAAGTACCCCGATGTCAGCCTCAAGGAGGCCCGGCGACGGCGCGACGAGTGCCGTCAAGACGTCGCCAACGGCGTGAACCCAAGATGCCGGTGGAAGGTTGAACACGCGACCACAGGAGATGGCTCACCAGCGGAGACGTTCGAGGCGGTTGCGCATGAGTGGTTCCCCAAACAACTGCCAAGCTGGTCAGAGGGTCACGCACGCACTGTGGAGTACCGGCTCAGAACGTATGTGTATCCGACAATTGGGAAGCGGCCAATCGCGGCTGTTACCCCTCAAGATTTCCTCGCGTTGCTCAAACCGATTGAAGACCAAGAGAAGTACGAGACCGCACGTCGTGTCCTGAAGGTGTGCCAGCAGGTCTGTCTGTACGCCATTGCAACGGGCCGGCTCGCACACAACACCGCCGCGTCGGTGACACCTGCCCTGACCCAAGTCCTCCCGCGACATTTCGCGGCCGTGACCGCTCCCAAGGAGATCGGACCGCTCTTGCTGATGCTCGACGGATATGAAGGATCGCCGGTTGTCACGAGCGCGTTACGTTTGGCACCGCTCGTGTTCGTCAGGCCAGGAGAATTACGGACAGCGAAATGGACCGATATGGAACTCGACGCTGCCGAGCCACAGTGGCAGTATCTCGTGACGAAAACACAGACACCGCACATCGTGCCACTTGCGACGCAAGCCGTTGCCATCTTACGTGCGCTGCATCCCCATACGGGCCATCAGGAGTACGTCTTCCCAGGGCAGCGGAACAACGGACGCCCAATGAGTGAAAACGCCGTCCTGGCCGCGATGCGTACGCTGGGTATCCCCAAAGACAAGATGACGGGACACGGATTCCGTGCAATGGCGTATACGGTGCTTGAAGAACAACTGCACTTCCCCCAGCACCTCATCGATCACCAACTCGCGCACGTCGTCAAGGACCCACCAGGACAAACCTACAACCGCACGACGCACCTCCAGGAGCGCAAGAAAATGATGCAGCGGTGGTCCTACTTGGACGAATTACGCACCGCGACGACCGCTTAGACAGCCCGAATGCTTGCCCGGTT
>CAZPZZ010000081.1:0-17927 GCA_964591245.1 uncultured Vicinamibacteraceae bacterium
CGTGTTCGGGAACACTTGGCTACCGACGAACTCTCGATCGGGGATTATGTGCTGAGCGGCGGAGAGCTTCCAGCGGCGGTGGTGGTTGATGCGGCGGCGCGGCTCGTGCCTGGGGTTGTAGGTGATGTGCGATCCGTAGAAGAAGATTCCTTTGCGCAAGGAATTCTGGATCACCCGCACTATACGCGTCCGGCGGACATAGAGGGGCATCGCGTGCCGAGCGTGTTGTTGTCGGGGCATCATGGGGACATTCGGCACTGGCGGAAGTGTCAGGCGCTGAAACGGACGTGGGAGTTACGGCCAGACCTGCTAGAAGGTGCGTCTCTTGACGAAGACGAACGCGTGATCTTGCAGGAGCTTAGGTCTCGCGTGGATGGGAAACAGGAGCGGTGAGATGAACGCGATAGAGACGATTGAGCAGACTCAGCTTCGAGATCGACCAGATCTCCGCCCGGGTCTGACTGTGCGAGTCCACGTGAAGATCAGAGAAGGCGAGAAGGAACGCATTCAGATCTTTGAAGGTGTTGTGATTGCAATTCGACGTGGTGGACCGCGTGGGACCTTTACGGTGAGAAAGGTGTCGTCCGGCCAAGGAGTTGAACGGATTTTCCCATTGCATTCCCCCTCTATCGACCGGATTGAGATCGGACGTGCGGCGCGGGTGCGACGTGGAAAATTGTATTTCCTCAGAGCGTTGCGGGGACGGGCGGCGCGCCTCCGCGAGAAGCGGCGAGCTACGAAGTAGCGTCCCCTGCTCGAAGTCGGAGTCATGTCCAGGCCTTCGGCCCGTCGAACGGAAGAAAATCGTCTGCGGGCAGTAGGGTTCAGCCGGATCGCCGGCGTCGACGAGGTCGGTCGTGGCTGTTTGGCCGGTCCTGTTGTGGCCGCAGCGGTGGTGTTACCTCCCCGGGACTGTCTCTGGGGAATTCGAGATTCAAAGCTCCTCACGCAGTTGGCGCGCGAGCGTTTCTACATCGACATTGCGTCCTGTGCGGTCGCCTGGGCTGTGGGAATCCGGTCTCCACAGGAAGTTGATCGATGCAACGTGCACCGCGCGTCGCTTGAGGCGATGGGCGACGCGATTTGCAGTCTGTCCCATCCGCCTGATTTTGTGCTGGTTGATGGGTTCTCCATCCCCTCAGTGCGTATTCCTCAGCGTGCTGTGGTTGGAGGGGACCGCCGCTGCGCCGCTATCGCGGCCGCCTCCATAATGGCCAAGGTGTTTCGTGATCGGTACATGGTTCAACTGCACGAGGCGGACTCCCGATACCGGTTCGATCGCCACAAAGGCTATGCGACCAAGGCGCATCTGGCCGCCGTTGCGCGCCATGGCTATTCGTCAGCCCATCGACGCTCTTTCCGTCCGGCCGCAGTGGCGCATCTTGCGGATGTTCCAGAACGACCTCGGGTCGGTCGTGCCCGCGAGGTTCTGGACAACAAATACGACGGCGATACCAAAGCTGGCTGCCGCACGGTCGTTGATGGGGATCAGGGGTGATACTGTGGCATTGCGTTGCTGTAGCGTTTGCAACGCGCGTCGTGGCTCCGCATCGGCCAGACGGTGTGCCGGGGCCGGGGCGGTGGTCTTGCCAGTGGGCAGTGCGATTCCAGCCTGACGGCTCGCTTGCTGGCGCGCCGACCGTCGGTGGATACCTGGTTCCGCGAACCGTTTTCGGCGACGATGTGGAGGCGGGTCTCACGCCGATTCTGATACCATCTCCGCGATAGCTGGTGAGCCTTGGAACATAAAGTTGCGGGTCGAGCGATTGTTGGGAGGGCGAGATTCGCCGCTTGAGACGTGGTCTGCTGATCGTTTATTTCCTGGAGGCCGGCCTGGTGCTCTTGATTGCGCCATGGTCTACTTTCTGGGAACGTAACCTGCTGGTCGACATTTGGCCATGGTTCGGCGGTATGATGCGTCTGGTCGCCGTGCGTGGCGTGGTTTCTGGAGTTGGGATCGTCAATCTGTGGATTGGCCTCGCCGATCTGTGGCAGGTAATCAGGACGTTGGTCCAGCCGTGGTGGGTGAGGGCTGACGAAGCGGATGCCTCGGGTGGATTGATTTCATCTCCCCCGGTGAGGAGACCGGGCGAGGACACCGGTTCGTGGACATAGAGCCGAACGACGTGTTGGCTCGCCGACCGGTCATCTCGCTGGTCACCAGTTCTGAGCGACTGCGTGCCCATGGGGCTGGCGACTATTCGATTCTTGATGCGCAGGTTCGGGCGGCTATTGCTGCTGGAGTGGATCTCGTGCAGTTCCGAGAACCGGGACTACCAGATGCCGTGTTGTTAAATCTTGTGCGGCGCGCCGTTGAGCTGGCCCAAGGGTCCACCACCAGGATCCTTGTCAACGGTCGTATTGATGTTGCTCTCGCCTCGTCCGCGCACGGCGTCCATTTGCCGGCCGATGGGGTGCCGGCCGATCGTGCGCGACCGTATCTGCCCCGGGGATTTCTGGTCGGGCGGTCCGTTCATGGTCTAGTGGAGGCGCAGGGAGTTGTGGCTGAGGGCGGCGTCGATTATCTCACGATGGGGACCTTGTTTCCGTCCGCTTCGAAGCCTGGGGGGCTGGCCTGTGGACCGCAGGCCCTGGCAGCGCTCGTCCAGTCGGTAAGCGTGCCGGTGCTAGGGATCGGAGGGGTGACTATCGAGCGCATGAAGGCGGTGCTTGACGCGGGCGCTGCCGGAATGGCTGCGATCGGTATATTTGCCGAACCGGGGCCGGGACGAGCCTTCGGGAGTCTCGCTCACGTTGTGCGTGAGTTACGTCGAGTCGGTGCAGAGAACCATGTCCAGCGAGCCTAAGACCGCACCCAGAAGTGAGCCGGACGTTGGCAGCCGTCTTCGTGCGGCGCGGGAGGCGAACGAGATTTCGCTTCGGGAGATCGCGTCGACCACGAAGATCTCTGTGAGTGCCTTGGAAGCGCTGGAGCGAAACGATTTCGCAGAACTCCCCGGTGGGATTTTCACGCGCGCCTTCGTGCGGGCGTATGCCAGTGAGGTAGGGCTTGATCCTGAGCAGACCACGCGCGAGTTCGTGGCACAAGGGCCTGTCGGTGTCTCTAGTGATTCTGACTCAGCGTCGCTTGACCATCTGGGACCACATGCTCAGGACCTCTTTCAGAGCCGGTTTGAGAGTCAGCAGCGCATGGTCGGTACGGCGATCAAACTGACCGCGATTGTGATTCCCCTGGGGGCGCTCCTGCTCTTTCTCGGGGTCCGCGGCCTTCCGACGACAAGCGGTAGTCTTGGCGACATCCTGTCGATAGGGTCGTCCTCTTCTGCAGTTCCGGAAATGCCTGCTCCGCCGGTCTCGGATGGACTCGTCATCGAGCTTCGGCCCAGTGATGAGTGTTGGGTCTCACTGACCATTGATGGAGACTTACAGTTCGAGGGAACTCTGCGCGCAGGCCAAAGCCAGTCCTTCCAGGCCAGTGAGGAGATCCTGCTGAATGTACGGAATGCGGGCGTCCTTGGTTTTACTATCAATCAGCAGCCTGGTCGGTCGCTGGGTGGTGCAGGGGAAGTCAGGTTTGAACGCATTACCCTCGAGAATTACCGAACCTACCTTGCCCCCTGAAGAGCGGCGCTCGAGAGAGGTCCCCTCAAGGCGAGTAAGGAATGGCCGTTCTTTCCAGAACTGCGAATCCAACTGACCCGCGGTTCAGGTAACGCGACAAGGAAGCAGCGTCGCCGGATTGCTTTACTTCTTCCGGATTTTCTGCCCAACCCTCGATTGGGACGATTTTGCCTTGGTTCGCCGGCGAGCAAAGATCCACTCCGATCGGAGTTGGGACAACCCATCCATGTAGCCGGCAACGGGTAACCGTTCGTTTTCGGTGGCGAGACCTTTCAGAAGTGTAATGGCTCGGCGCAGGTCACGTTCGACGGTGGTCGGTGTGGTGTTGTGGTACAGCTGTCGAATCTCTTCGTGTGCCTTGTCCGCGGTTGGTCGCATAGGGGGCCTCATGTCTCCACTAGAGTGAGAGGCGAAACGGGTCGTGTGCAGCCCGTCGGGTCAAGTGGTAGCCACTGGCGTTGGGGTCGACCGCTAGAAGCGTCTAGAGCAGGCGTATCCGTAGCCGTGGAGTTTAGGCAATGTCATCTACGCGCAAGCCTTCAGTGTCGATACGACTGTCGAGCAATCGCCCCCCCGCGCTGATGACCGCATCGCGAACGGCGTTCTGGTGGTCTGGGTTGACGAGAAAGACTACGCAACCACCGCCGCCGGCTCCGCATACCTTAGCTGCAAGGGCCCCGGCGGACACGGCACGCGAGATGAGTCTGTCAATGGCCGGCGTTGTCATTCCTGGGGCAAGTGCCTGTCGTTCGTCCCATTCGAGGGAGAGTTGGCGCGCGAGTTCCTGCCACGCTCCTGCGGTGAGCGCCGCGCGGGCGGCGGCCGCGATGTCGGCGATTCGCTGCAAGGGAGCTTTGACAGTTTCGTCTCCCTCAATGTGCCGGCGTGTGATCTCCCAGTTGTTGATGCCAGACGACCGAGAATCACCACTGTAGGCTAAGACTATTCGCCGATCTAGTTCGGCTGGATCCACGTCGAGCGGAACCCGGTGTATGCCAAGTGGGCCGAGTTCAAGAGCGGAGACACCGCCGTGCAAGGCCGGATAATAATCCTGCACTCCAGTCGGAATGCCGAGCGTCCGGGCCTCTAGATTCATGGCGAGCGTTACGAGCTGGTCGGGGGAATAACGGATGCCGCACCAGCGAGCAAGGCCGCCGCAGACGGCGATATTCAGAGCGGAGGAGCCGGCGATGCCTGCGCCCAGCGGAGATTGGGCCTCCGTGATGATCTGCAGGCTGTCGACCTCGAAAAATCGCGCAATGTGAGCGAGGAGCTGGTTGTCTCCCTCAGTGGGCAGTTCTCGCCAATTGCTGGCCGAGATGGTACGCCCTGTGTCCTGAGACAGAATGGTGATGCGGCCGTCATCACTGGTCGAGATGGTACATGTGGCACGGAGCCCAATGGCGACATTGACCGTCTGTGCGAGAGGATGGAAGAGATAGAGCGGCCAGATGTCGAGGGTGCCGCCAGCGAGATCGATACGTGTTGGGGCCGAGGAGCGAACTTGCACGTGCCGCATTATAATTGCTCGGAGGCTGTCGCTTCTGATTTGCCGACCGACACCCACATTGCCAAATACACTCCATCGTCACGTCGGACAGCTTGCGGTCCTCGGATTCGGTGGCCAGACGGTTTCTGCTGAATTGCGGGCGCTGTCGCGCGAGTGGGACCTGGGAGGTGCCATTTTCTTTGCGCGGAACGTCGAGGCTCCTGATCAGGTGGCGGAACTGGCGTTTGACCTGCAGGCATTGGCACAGGAGATTCCGCTCTGGGTCGGCGTGGACCAGGAGGGTGGGCGGGTAGCGCGATTCAAGGCCCCGTTCACCGAATGGCCCCCAATGTCCTCGTTGGGTCGGCGCGGCGATTTAGGGCTGGTTGTACGTTTCGCGGCGGCACTGGCCGATGAATTGTCGGCTGTGGGGGTGAATCTCGATTTTGCCCCAGTCCTGGATATCTATCATGAGGCTGCCGATTCTGTGATTGGGGATCGAGCGTTGGCAACGCGGCCTGAGGAGGTGGGGCGACTTGGTCGGCAGTTGGTCGAAACCCTCCAAGAACATGGGGTCGCTGCTTGTGGTAAGCACTTCCCCGGGCATGGCGATGGTCGCGCGGATTCTCACCAGGAGCTGCCAGTCATCGGACACCCACCCGAGCGGCTTCGTGCACACGAGATGGTTCCGTTTCGAGAGGCGATTGCGGCCGATGTGGCGAGCGTGATGACCGCGCATGTGCTCTATCCTGCATTGGATGAGGAGCAGCCGGCCACACTGTCTCGGACGATTGTCACCGATATCTTGAGAAATGAATTTGAGCACAAGGGGCTCATCGTGACAGATGATCTCGACATGAAGGGGGTTAGCGGTACACGGTCCGTCGAGGAAGCGGCCATCGGCGCACTCCGTGCCGGCTGTGACACATTGCTCATCTGTAGCGATGCAGTGGACCGGCATGCGGCTGTGCTTGAGGCGATCATTCATGCCGTTGAAACCAATGCCCTTGACCGTCGGGTGGTTGAGAGAGCCCTGCGGCGTCAAGAGCGAGTGAAATCTCGTTTTCTCGCTGGTCCGGAACCTGTCAGACCGCTGTCTGGTCGTGAACTGAGAGCCAGGATAGGAACCGCATTCAACCAGGCGGTGGCCGACGAGATGGCTCGTGCGTGATGGTGAAGCCCCCGCGCCTGGAGCCAGGTGACCAGTTAGCGATTGTGGCCCCGGCGAGTCCGTTCGACCACATAGAATTCCAGGCGGGCGTGGCCGAGGTCGAGCGACTTGGCTTCAAGCCGCTAATCACTGAGGGACTCTTTGAACGTCGCGCGGGTTACCTGGCCGGAGATGCGGAACACCGGGCCGACGTGTTGGGTGCGGTCTGGCGTGACCCGAGTGTGGGGGCGGTTATTGGCGCCCGCGGAGGGTATGGAAGTGCGCAGCTTTTGCCATGGCTCGATCAGGCCAAAGCGCGTGGCGGCTGTAAGCCGTTCGTCGGCCATAGCGACCTGACGGCGCTGCTTGTCTATCTGACGACCCATTGCGGACTGGTGTGTTTTCACGGTCCGTTGGTTGTAAACCTGAGTTCTGGGGAGGCTGGCTACGACCGTGACTCATTCTTGCGCAGTCTCACAAGGCCCGAACCCTTGGGTGAACTGGCTGCGGAAGGAATAGAGACGGTACGTCCTGGGCAGGCCGCGGGACAATTATTGGGGGGGACGCTGACTCAACTCGTTGCGTCACTCGGCACCCCCTACGCATTTGCGCCTCCACCGGGGTATGTGCTTTTACTTGATGAGGTGGGTGAGCGGCCGTATCGGGTCGACCGGATGTTGACGCAGTTAATCGCGAGCGGCGTGTTGGGACGGGCGAGTGCCGTGGTGTGCGGAGAGTTGCCCGGCTGCGATGAGCAGACCGGTTGGCCTACAGCGCGCGGAGTGGTAGCCGATCTTCTCGCCGAGTTTCCCGGACCGGTGCTCACGGGTTTTCCGACGGGGCATACGAGTGGCGCGGCGTTGACGGTTCCTCTCGGCGTGACCGCGCGAGTTGTGGCCGGCCCGGAGGCGCGCCTCGTTGTCACCGAGGGGGCGGTGAAATGAAATGATGCGAGTGCATTTCATCGGGATTTGCGGTACCGCGATGGCCACGCTGGCTGCCATGCTCAAGAGTGAGGGACATGCGGTCCAGGGGTCGGACGAGCATGTCTATCCACCCATGAGTACTTTTCTGGAGAATCACGAGATTCCGTGTCTGGATGGATTTGCCGAGACGCATATACCTGCCGATATTGATCTGGTTGTGGTCGGCAACGCCGTCTCGCGGGGAAATCCGGAAGTTGAGGCGGTTCTTGAAAGGAAGTTGCGGTACCGGTCCCTACCGGAGATGGTCCGGGAGACGTGGCTGTGGGACCGACGGTCTATCGTGGTGGCAGGGACTCATGGGAAAACGACGACGGCTTCGTTACTGGCCTGGTTGCTGACGGACGGAGGGCTTGACCCGAGCTTCCTGGTGGGCGGGGTGACTGGTAATTTTGGGACCAGTTATCGATTGGGGAAGGGGCCTGATTTTGTAATCGAGGGAGACGAGTACGACAGTGCCTTCTTCGACAAGACAGCGAAGTTCCTCAAATATCTGCCAGACATGGTGGTGGTCGGAAATCTCGAATTCGATCACGCGGATATCTACGACGATTTTGCAGCGATCGACCGCGCCGCGCGCGGTTTAGTCCGGTTGTTGCCTCGGAATGGGCACCTGCTCGTGGGGGCTGATAGTTCGGCGGCCCTTGCCCTGGGGGAGGATGCGCCGTGTACGGTGTCTTCATTTGGGCTTTCAGAGGCGGCCGATTGGCGAGCCGCGTGTATCGAGCCGGGAGTGGACGCGACGACTTTTGAAGTGCGGCATCTTGGGAAGCTTGTCACAACGGTTCAGATCCCCTTACTCGGAGAGTTCAATGTGCGTAATGCGCTGGCCGCATTCGTGCTGGGGCGGATGGTCGGACTGGAACCGACCACGATTTCCCGGTCACTGACTCGATTTGAGGGGGTTCGCCGGCGTCTTGAGATTCGGGGGCAGCAGCGCGGCGTCACGATTTACGACGATTTTGCTCATCATCCGACTGCTGTGCGGGAGACGCTGACCGGACTCCGAGCCGCGTTGACATCTGGACGGATCTGGGCGTTGTTCGAGCCACGATCGGCAACGGCGTGCCGCCGGGTGTTTCAGACGGCGTTTGCTAGTGCTTTTGGTGACGCTGATGAGGTCATCATTGGTTCCGTCTACCGGTCATCGCTCCCTCCGGAGCAACGGCTTTCGGAAACGCAATTGGTTGAGGAAGTGGGCGCGGCAGGCGGGCGGGCGCGGCATTTTTCCGACGTGTCCAAGATCGTGGAAGTTGTCTCTCGCGAAGCGGCAGTTGGTGACGTCGTAGTCGTCATGTCGAATGGCTCTTTCGGCGGAATTCATGAACGTTTGCTTGATGCTCTCGGAGCAGGTGAGGAGACGTAGGTGGATGAAGTCCAGATCCGCTGGGTTGGAGATTCCGCAATCACTGTGGATTTCGAGCGCGCGATCGATCTGGCAGTCAGTCGGCGGATCGCGGGGATGGCGGAGTGCGTTCGCGCGGCCAACGTGCCTGGTGTGCGTGATGTCGTTCCGACCTACGCGCAGCTGGCCGTGTATTTCGATCCCATGCACACGGATACTGACCGGTTATGGAGCACGATGGAGGCCGCCGTGGCGGGTCGGGGGGCGTCGACCGAGGTGGCCCGAGAGGTCGTGGTCCCGGTTGAGTACGGCGGTGTGGTAGGGCCGGATTTGGACGACGTGGCAGCCTTTGCCGGGATGTCGTCGGACGAGGTTGTCCGCCTGCATAGCTCCCGACGCTATCGCGTCTTCTTTATGGGGTTTCTTCCGGGCTTCCCGTATCTTGGTTCGGTTGATCCGCGGATCTCAATGCCGCGGCGTGAGCATCCTCGCTCCGCAGTGCCCGCCGGCGCCGTGGGCATCGCGGGACGGCAAACCGGCATCTATCCGACCCGCGCGCCTGGCGGGTGGCGCATCATAGGTCGAACGCGTCTGGTGCCTTTTGACGTGCAGGGCGTTCCGCCGTGTACCTTTCGCCCTGGGGATACGGTGCGGTTCACGGAGGTGTGAAAGGGGACAGATGATTCACGTGGTGGATCCCGGCCTGCTCACCACGGTGCAGGATAGCGGTCGGTGGGGGAGTCAGGAGCTAGGGGTGCCTGTGTCTGGACCCATGGACTGGGTGTCTCATCGTTTGGCGAACCGGATCGTGGGCAATGATCATGATGCCGCGACGCTGGAAGTGACCTTGGTCGGACCGGTACTCGAGTTTCGCGATGAGACCAGTTTTGCGGTTGTCGGTGCTGAGTTTGAACTTTGGCTTGATGGTAAGGCGGTTCCAGAAACGACCTCGGTGCTAGCAGTGCCGGGCAGTCGGTTACAGTTTGGGCGACGGGGCGCCGGAGCTCGAGCCTATCTCGCGGTCGGAGGCGGGATCGACGTATCACCGACGCTCGGGAGTCGGAGCACGCATCTCGCGGGTGGTCTTGGGGGGCTTGGCGGGCGTGCCCTTCGACAAGGTGACCAGCTTGAGGTGGGGGCACTGTCGGGTGAACCGCTGCGCGGCGGCTGTCGATGGTTGCGTCCGATGCCGATGGGAGGATCCACGGTGCGCGTGTTGGCGGGGGAGGAAGAGGGCTTGTTTGATGGTGCGACAGTCAGCCGATTCGCCGATGTCCAGTACATCGTAGCCCCGGAGTCGAATCGCATGGGATACTGCCTGGTCGGCCCTCGGATCGAACTACTCCACACGCAGCCGCTGCTGTCTAGCGTGACAGCAATCGGTACGATTCAGGTTCCGCCGTCAGGGCAGCCCGTGTTGTTGATGGCCGATCGCCAGACAACGGGTGGTTACGCGAAAATGGGTGTGGTGATTACCGCTGATCTACCCGCCGCCGGACAGCTGGGGCCAGGTGACTGGATTGCTTTTCGGTGGTGTGAGCGGTTGGAAGCCGTGGCCGCGCTGATTGACCTTGAACAACAGTTCATGGAGCTTTCATGACTGTCGACTCCGGGACTTTGGCAGGTCGAGGCTCGAGTGCAGAGGTCAGCCGTATCGGTGTGCGCCTCGAGCAAGTCTACGGTGGTCGTGTGCGTTCGCAGGTGCCGCTCACGGACCTGACCACGTTCCGAACAGGGGGGCGAGCGGATTGGCTCCTCGAGACCCAATGTCCAAAAGATGTGGTCACGGCCGTGCGGCTGAGTCGGGAATTGGCGCTACCGCTGACCATTCTCGGTGGAGGCTCGAACGTGCTCGTCGGGGACGGGGGGGCACGGGGACTCGTACTGCGTCTGCGGCACGGCGCGATCATCCAGAGCGCTATCAATCGCGTCCAGGTGGATGCCGGAGTCACGATGAATGGCCTGGTCCGCTGGACAATCCAGAGGGGGCTGGCCGGTCTTGAGCGATGGGCGGGAACACCGGGCACGGTCGGTGGTGCGATTCGGGGAAATGCGCATTTCGAGGGCCGGTTGCTTGGTGATACGGTGACCGCCGTGGAACTCGTCGATCGTACGGGAGCAATCACGCGTGTCGCCGCTTCTGCCATGAGGTTTGGCTACGACGAAAGTCGGGTACAGCATACCGGGGAACTGGTGTTGCGGGCCGAGTTCGAGGTGTCTTCTGGCGCCGCTGGGGGCTTACGGCAGGCGGCGCGTCAGTCGTTGCGTTATCGCAAACAGACGCAGCCGCTGGACCGGGCTTCCGCAGGCTGTGTCTTTCAAAATCCGAGACCGGACGACGGAACGTTGCCCGCTGACGTGCCCTATTCGGCGGGCGCGCTCATTGAGCGTGCGGGGCTGAAGGGGCTGCGGGTTGGACACGCGGTCGTATCATCGGTCCACGGTAACTTCATCGTCAATGAGGGAGGTGCGCCTGCACGGGACGTGCGGGCGCTTATTGAGCAGTGTCGGAAAGTGGTGACCGAGGAGTTCGGGATCGTACTGCGCGAAGAACTCGTCTATTTCGGTGAGTTCGACGAGGTTTAGTGATGACTCTGGAGGTGTCGGGAGTGGCCCCGAATGGCGCGAAGACCTTGGTGGTCGAGGGGGGGTACCGGCTAGCTGGACAGATCGAAGTTGAGGGAAACAAGAATGCGGCATTGCCGCTGCTCGCCGCGTGCCTGCTGACGACGGAATCGTGTCATCTCACGAATGTGCCCAGAATCAAGGATGTCCAGGTCATGGGCGACCTGTTAACAGGGCTCGGTGCGAGCGTTCGGGGCGCGGGCACGACCAGTCTTGAGATCAGATGCGACACGCTGACGAGTCAGGAACCGGAACGACGCCTTGTGGGGCGTCTGAGGGGCTCGGTGCTGCTGTGTGGCCCGTTGCTGGCGAGGTTCGGGCGCGTGCGGCTTGCACCGCCCGGCGGTGATTTTCCGGCTCGGCGCACGTTGTCCGCCCATTTGCAGGCATTGGCGGCCATGGGGGTGCGACGACTGGAGACTGACGGAGACGGTTACTGTCTTGAGGCACCAGACGGGTTACGTCCGGCTTCCATTTATCTGGAGGAAGCGTCGGTCACGGGGACGGAGACAGCCCTTCTGGCGGCAGCGGCGGCTCCGGGTGAAAGTGAGATTCGCCACGCGGCCAGTGAGCCCCACGTGGTGGAACTATGTCAGTTTCTCCAGCAAATGGGAGCAGAAGTGGAGGGTGCGGGCACCCACACCATTCGAGTGTGGGGCGGGCGTCCATTGATTGGCGCTCAGCATCGACTTGGTGGGGATTACATTGCTGCTGGAAGCTGGGTGGTGGCGGCGGCGGTGACGGGCGGAGAACTGGAGGTTCGGGGCGTGTCCGCTGTGGACCTGGAGCCGATTACTACCGTGTTACGGCGCATGGCTATCCAGTGTCGGTTGGACGACAATCGGTTAGTGCTTGAGCCCTCGTCGCCCGTGGCGATTCGTCAGATCACGACCGCACCCTGGCCTGGATTTCCTAGTGACATGGTTAGCCTGATCAGCGTCTTGGCGACCCAGGCCGGTGGAAGCACGCTAATTCATGATTGGATGTACGAGCTGCGCCTGTTTGCGCTGGAACAGCTCAGTGGAATGGGTGCGAATTTGTTCCTGTGTGACCCGCATCGGATGATCGTCGATGGTCCGGCCCTGTTGACGGGGCGGTCGTTGGATAGCCGGGACCTGCGTTCGGGGATGGCGCTTATTGCCGCGTCGCTAGCGGCTCGCGGAACGAGTCGTATCCATTCGCTGGAAACTGTCGAACGAGGGTACTCGCAGTTGGTCGAGCGGTTGCAGCGGTTGGGTGCAAGAATCGACGTGGAGGAGAGCAGCCGTTCTATCTGATGGAAGCTTCGGCCTGCGTCGTGTCGAGGACTTCCGTTCCCTCGGGGATTTCGAAGGCGAAGATAGCGTCAGAAAATCCCACGTTCTCTCGCAGGTTTGTGAAGAAGAAGGTTGACGTGCCACCTTGTAGGTCGTGTGCGATAAGGCGCAGGATTGCCAGGGAGCGTCCGTCGAGGACGAGCGTCAGGAATTCAAAGTCCCGCTCGGTCCGGATCGGGGTCAGTCGGAGCACATAGCTGTTCGCTGGCGCATCTGCGACCGTGTCGTAGGCGGCTGTGAAATCGTTGACAAAATTCCCTGCACCCGCAAGAAAGAGTACAGGCGTGGTCGCCTGGCCGTCGCGATGCAGTTGGGCGACCATCACTTGTTGGTCTTCCGGCAAATACGAGTAGAGCCGTTCTCCATCAGAGAGATAGAGCTTGGGCTCAGGATGCCGATAATTCCACCGCATGCGTCCGGGTTTCTTGACCAGGACAGTGCCCCGCTCGACGAGGGTCGAACGGAGCATCCCCCCTTGGTAGGTATGGGTGAAGTCTGCAGAGAAGTCGATAACGAGATCGTAGCGGCGTTGTAGCGAGCGCTGAAGCTCCTCGGGCGTAGGGCTGCCCGGCGCTTGCGCCCAAGTAAACGTAACGCTCGCGGTCAGCAGACACGCACCCGCAAGAACGATTCTTTGCAACGAGTGTCCCATGGCGCCTCGTTCTGAGGTGGCGCGGGTTCGCGATTCTCCGACAGAATTCCACCGGCCTTCGGGCCGGTCGCCGCGCTAGCCCTTGAGGCCGCCTGCCTTCGGTGGGGCCTGTTTCGGCGCGTCCTTGGTGTCGGTGGGGAACTTTGCCGTGATCCAGTCCGGCAACCCCCCTTCGAGCGCGCTGGCGCGATAGCCTTGGCGGATTAACGTTGCCGCTACCTTCGCGCTCACCAATTCTTCTGGATCAGAATCGTAGGTGACGATGTCGCTGTCCGGCGAAAGCGTTGTTGTGTCCAGCGCGTCCGGGTCCAGCCGCATAGCCCCTGGCAAGGTCAGCGTGCTGTGCTCGTAGGGATATTTCAGCCGAACATCCACGATGATCGGATCGCCGCTGGTTTCGTCGTCTAGTCGCGCTTTCAGGTCTTCCTTGGTAATCCGAGGTACCGACATGATGATGTCGTCTCCCGCGTGGTGCGCCCACGCCCACAAATGCTGGCGAGGCAGGGTGGTGTCAATTCATCGAGCATGCGCCGGCACCCCGCGGGTCGCCGCAGGTGCCACACGCCGTTACAGGTGCTGGGAGCGAATTGGCTGAACCACCCCGGCCGACCGCGAAAGCGGAATGTTGCTTTCGCAGGGTCATACCCTGACAGGCCGGGCAGTTCGGTGTGACACCCGTGCGCACCAGCGCTTCGAAGTTATGGTCGCACTCATCGCACTGATACTCGTAAATAGGCATCACGTCACTCCTCGTCGATCATAGCATGACGGGTTGTGGGGCTTTTCCTTTCAGTGCTCGTCCGGGACGCGTGCCCTGTGAGGTGCTACCGGCCGTGGTATGCACCTATGTTGAGTTCACACTCCCGGACGCTCTCTCGTTCGAGGATGGCAATGACGGCCGAGTCGAAGTATATGGATTCCATCTCCCGCTCGTGCTGGCCCGTCACCCGCCATTCAGATCCGGGCAATGGAAAATGGTTGCTGGCCTGAACATGGCCGGGAGGTTCTGTGGGTGACAGCATTTAGAGGGTCACGCAATGCCGGTCGCGTGTTCGTCGATGGCGCGTCGTACCGCATCGTAATCGTTGGGTAGTTCGACTGGGGTGTTGGTGAATCGTGAGTCGTTGACCTGCGGGAGCCGGCCCTCGTGGTATCCCAACTTGAAATCCGTGAATTTGAGACCGCTCGCGGTGGAAATCACGACGACGCGCGCCGACGCATCGATGACGCCTCTTTCTCTCAGTTGGATGAGGGCAGCGAGGGCGACGCCGGTGTGTGGGCAGTTGTACATCCCGGTTTTGTCGGCGCGTGCGGCAGCTTCGGCGAGTTGGGTCTCCGAGGCCTGTTCGACGATGCCGCGATATCGCCGGAGGGCACGAATTGCCTTGTGTACGGATACCGGGTTGCCAATTTGGATGGCCGAGGCCTGCGTCGGTTGGGCTCCCACTGGCTCGAATTCCCAGTTTCGCTGATAGGCCAGATAGAGGGGGTTCGCGGCGGCGGCTTGGGCAACGACGATTTGTGGCCGCTTATTGATTAGTCCCAGCGTCTCCATCATTTCGAAACCGGCGCCTAATGCACTGACGTTACCCAGGTTTCCGCCAGGAATGATGACAACATCGGGAATAGTCCAATCGAGCTGCTGAACGATCTCGATGGCGACGGTTTTCTGGCCCTCGAGCCGCAGGCTGTTCATGGAATTGGCCAGATAGATACCGTCTTCTTGTGACAGTCGTTGCACGATGCGCATGCACCCGTCGAAGTCGGTATCGAGTGCGAGAACGAGCGCGCCGTTTGCGATCGGCTGGAGGAGTTGAGCGGTGGAGACTTTGCCGCGCGGCAAGAGTACGATGGCCGGGATTCCCCCTGCGGCGGCATAGGCCGCGAGGGAGGCGGATGTGTCGCCCGTTGATGCGCAGGCGACGGCGCGAACAGTGCCTCCATCGGCTACGATCTGTCGCACCACCGAGACGAGCACGGTCATGCCGAGGTCTTTAAAGGATCCAGTATGGGAATTGCCGCAGAGCTTGACCCAGAGATCGGTGAGACCGAGTTCTTTGCCAAAGCGCTCTGCCCAGAAGAGGTTCGTGCCGCCCTCATCCATAGAGACGACCGATTCGTCCCGTATCTCGGGACAGACCCATTCTTTCTTTCCCCACACCGACGAACCGTAGGGCCAGGTGGTTCGTTTGTAGCGCTCGTCGAACAACCGCATCCACGCACTGGCCGAACGCGTCTTTAGAGCGTCGACGTCGTGGCAGACTTCCAGGAGGTCTCCGCAGGTCGGACAGCGATAGATGGGTTGCCACAGCGGGTGCTGTCCAGGGCAACCGGCGATACAGCGAAACACGGCACGATTCACCATTGTTACAGTTATACCGCAGGTACGGACGACAGGGCTCTGATATAGAGTCCGTAGGTCGCCTGGCGGACGTGAAGGGGCACAGGATGCCTGCTTCCGGAGACTGAATGCTTACCCTTACTGGTGTCACGATTATTGTCACCCTACTCGTGCTGGTCTGGAACCGGGCGACCTCAGTGTTGGTCGCCTTGGTGCTGGTACCGCTTGTGTTTGGTGGTATGGCCGGGGGGGCGACAGAACTAGGAGACTACGCGTTTGCCGGCGTGCAGGGAGTAGTGGGCACGGCGGCCATGCTGGGATTTGCCGTACTGTATTTCGGCCTCATGAACGATGCAGGACTATTTGCGCCTTTGATCAGCGTAGTGATTCGAGTCAGTGCTCATGATCCGATACGCGTGGTCGTGGGCACGGCAGTGGTCGCGATGCTGGCGCATCTCGATGGCGCGGGCGCTTCAACCTTCCTTATTACAATTCCGGCTCTGTTACCGGTCTACAAGCGGCTCGAATTGGATCCGACGGTACTGACGGCCACGGTCGCGCTGGCTGCCGGCACGATGAATATTCTTCCCTGGGGAGGGCCGACGTTACGAGCTGCGGCCACGCTGCAGGTTGACGTTCTGGTGTTGTTTCTCCCACTACTGGTCTCGGTGGGAGTGGGGGTACTCGCAGTGCTCGGGGTCGCAACCTGGCTAGGGTGGAGTGAGCGTCGGCGCCTTGAATCTATGGGGACTGTGGCGCCCGTGGTCACCCCAGAGCGAGCGGAAGACGCTGTCCCTGCGAAGTTTTCGAGGCACGGGTGGTTCAATCTTGGGCTTACGATTGTCACGCTTGCGGCACTGGTCCTTCAGTTGTTGCCTCTTCCGATCATCTTCATGGTCGCATACGCCCTGGCGCTCGTCGTGAATCATCGCGGGCCGATTGCGCAAAGCGAGCAGCTTACGCGGCATGGCAGTCATGCGATGCAGATGGTCGCGCTTATTCTGGCGGCGGGAGTATTTGCCGGGGTACTGCGGGAGTCGGGGATGATTGGGGCGATGGGACAGAGCCTCGTGGCTATACTTCCCGGTGGTTTGACGAATCACCTTCCAGCTCTGGTGGCATTGGTTGCGATGCCGCTCAGCTTGGCATTCGACCCTGACTCCTTCTATTTCGGCGTCTTGCCGGTCTTGGCTGCTGCCTCTGATGCGGTGGGAGTGGACGGCGTTGAAGTGGCTCGCGCCGCGTTGTTGGGGCAGATGACGACCGGATTTCCGGTGAGTCCGTTGACACCGGCGACATTTCTGTTGACCGGACTGAGCGGAGTCGATCTAGGGGTTCACCAACGGCGCACCATTCCGTTGGCGTTCGGTCTCACGCTGCTGATGAGCCTCTGTGCCGTGCTCACGGGTGCCTTTCGATGGTGATGACGCAGGCCTTGCGCCTCTGGCGCACCATGACCACAATGCTGGTTTGAACGTCATTCGTATCGGGGGGGGAGCAGGGTTTTCGGGCGACCGTATCGAACCGGCTATAGAACTTGCCGAGCACGGTGATCTCGATTATCTGATTTTTGAGTGCCTCGCCGAACGCACGATCGCCTTAGCGCAAGAGGCCAGGCGTCTCGACCGGACTGGTGGGTTCGATCCGTTGTTGGCCGAGCGGATGCATGCCGTGTTGGCGACGTGTCATGCGAAGCAGATAAAGATTGTTACGAATATGGGTGCCGCCCATCCGCGCGCGGCCGCGGCGTGTATTGCGGACGTAGCCAGGCAGGAGGGGCTGTCTGGTCTCCGGATTGCGGCGGTGCTCGGTGATGAGTTGACGGAGCGGGTACGCGGGGCTGACTTGGCCTTGCTTGAATCCGGGCGACGGGTTAGCGAGATCGGGGGCAGCCTTGTGTCGGCCAATGCCTATCTCGGGGCGGAGCCGATCGTGAACGCGCTGAAGCAAGGAGCTTCGGTCGTCGTGACGGGCCGCGTTGCGGACCCGTCTTTGGCGCTGGCTGCACAGATGCACGCGTTTGGCTGGTCTGCTGACGATTGGGTTCGATTGGGTAGAGGAACCGTGGTCGGGCACCTGATCGAGTGTGCGGGGCAGATCACGGGAGGGTATTTTGGTGACCCCGGCTACAAGGACGTTCCGGGACTGGCGCGACTGGGGTTTCCTATTGCAGAAGTACAGGAAGATGGTTCGGCTGTTATCACCAAAGTGGCCGGATCGGGCGGGTACGTCACCGTGCCGACGTGCATTGAGCAACTGCTCTACGAGATCCATCAGCCAGATCGATACATTACGCCGGATACGGTCGCAGACTTCTCTAACGTAACGTTGACGCAACTTGCTCCTGACCGCGTGCAGGTGGATGGAGGGGGGGGGCGTCTGCGGCCGGGGACTCTCAAAGTGTCAGTAGGCTACGCCGATGGCTTTGTGGGCGAGGGGCAGAT
>CAZPZZ010000082.1:0-17752 GCA_964591245.1 uncultured Vicinamibacteraceae bacterium
GCCGGATGCGCATCACCCCATCTCCCACCACCAGCGGGAACCAGAGAAGGTGGCGAAGGTAGCCAAAGTCAATGCGTACCACGTAAGGATGTTTGCGTCGTTGCTTAAGAAGCTTGCTGCGACGTCGGACGGCGAGGGCTCGTTGCTCGACCACAGCACGTTGGTGTACGGGGCTGGAATGGCCGATAGCAATAGCCACGCACCATTCAACATCCCGGTGGTCCTCGCCGGCGGTGGAGCCGGCACGATCAAGGGCGGTCGCCTGCTTGAGTTCAAGGATGAACGGCTTGCGAATCTGCATCTCACTTTGATGGACCATATGGGGGTGCATCTCGATCGCATCGGAGATAGTACCGAGCGGGTTGATCCGCACCTTCTCACGCTGAGTTAACGGGCTACGGACTTATGACCATGTTGCGAGGACGTCTGGTCGGTCGGTCGATGATGCATGCCTCTCGCGCACTCGGAGCAAGCCTGTGCATGACGGCTGTGTTGGGGGCTAGCGCGGGAGATGGTTCACGGCTTATCCAGGCCGTTCGTGACCAGAATGTTGCTTTGGCGCGACAGCTTGTTGCTGATGGGGTGGATGTGAATGCTGTGCAGGGGGACGGAGCCTCCGCGCTGCATTGGGCTGCGCATCGTGGCGATCTCAGTACGGTGGATCTGCTGATTCGGTCAGGGGCACGGGTGAACCTCGCCAATGATCTCGGGGCGACTCCACTGCAAGTTGCGTGCGAGACCCGCGATGGGGCGGTAGTCGAACACCTACTCGCCGCTGGCGCCGACCCGAACGCAACGTTGCTGAATGGCGAGACGGTATTGATGACGTGCGCCCGCGCTGGGGATGCGCCGTCGGTGGCGGCCCTGCTAGCGCATGATGCGGCGGTGAATGTAGCGGAGGTCGGACATAAGCAGACACCGCTCATGTGGGCTGCGGCGCGAGGCCACGCGGATGTGGTTCGACTGTTGGTCCGCGCCGGGGCTGATATCCGTGCTCGCTCGCTAACCTACCCACGGACGGTCGTTGATGAACAGACGCAGCGAGCGGGTCGCGAGGAATTGAACTATACCGTGTTGCGCGGAGGCAGTACGCCACTGCTCTTTGCCGCCCGTAATGGGGATGTCGAGTCGGCGACGGTTCTGCTCGATGCTGGCGCTGGACCGAATGATTCCCTCTCCGATGGCACCAGCGCGCTGCTGCTCGCGGCTCACAGCGGTCATGGAGACCTTGGCACCCTCTTGCTGGAGCGTGGTGCGAATCCCAATAACGTCGGCATCGGCTACACGGCGCTTCACGTGGCGGTGCTGAGAAGTGACCTGAAACTGGTAGAAGCACTATTGCAGCACGGCGCCGACCCGAACGTTCGGATGACGCGGGGCACTCCACTCAGAAGAAACACGACTGATTACAATCTGCACAAGACCCTTGTCAGTGCCGCACCGTACTTCCTCGCTGCCAAGTTCTTGGAGCCCGCGATCATGCGGAGCCTGGTGCGCGGCGGCGCGGATCCGAATCTGGCGATGGATGACGGAACGACGCCGTTGATGGCGGCTGTGGGAATGGGCGCCAGACGCGGGAGTCGGCGCGGTATTTCGCTGATCGACGTTGGTGGTACGCCTCCGACAGAGGCGGCGATCCAGGCTGCCGTCCTTGCGGGGGTTGAGCTGGGCGGTGACGTCAACGCCTACCACCCGGGGAACGGAGAGACGGCCTTGCACGTCGCTGCGGTCAACGAGTTTCCGAACGTCGTGAAGGTGCTCTCAGAACACGGGGCGGTTATTGATGCGACGGACGGCGAAGGCCGAACTGCGTTAGGCATACTCTGGAGCCGGCTTGAGCAGCGGGAGCAAGCTCCCGAGGAGTCAGCGACCGTCCAGTTATTACGTTCGTATGGTGCCGTGCGGGAGCCCTGACGACTACGCTCTCGGTGTGGAGTGCCTGCGGTTCGGCGATCTTTCCAAGTGGCGTTCGGATGGGCGACGTTACACCGGCGTCTGCCAGAGTTGACAGAACGTACGTCGACGCGTGAACAGCACGTGTAGGCGAAGTGACTGGGCGCAAGCAAGCGGGAATACGGTTTGCGTTCGGGGCGTAGCACGTGTCGGCTGTGCTGCCCTGTACGCGTCGCCGGTTCGGTGGGGCGCCCATAGCAGGGGGAGAAAAGCGATGTTCAGGATGTCCGCCATAACGTTCGCGAGTGCGATCGGCGTGTTGGCGATGGTTTCGTCGACGTGGGCGCAGACGGATACGCATCCGATGCCCATGCGCACACCTGACGGCCAGCCCCATATCTCTGGTACGTTTACGTTCCGAACCTTGACGCCCATGCAGCGGCCCTTGCAGTTCGAGGGAAGGGAGCGTTTGAACCCAAACGAGGCTGCGGCGTTCGAGGCTTCGGAGCGCACGCGGCAGAATCGTGATCTCTTCGACCCTGAGAGTGGCGCTCCGAGTGCTGGTTACCAGCCGAGAGCAGATGGTGGCGTGCTCTCGTACAACGAGTTCTGGTACGAGCGTGGCATCGAACTCACCGCTGATAAACGGACGTCTCTCATCGTCGATCCACCGACTGGACGTTACCCGCCGCTGACAGCCAGAGCACAGACCGCTGGTCAGCAGCGCAGGGCGTATCGGCGAGAGCATATGTACGATTCGTACGAAAATCGAGGTCTTGGCGACCGTTGCATCATGTTCGGCAAATCTGGTCCGCCGATCCGATCTGGTGCGTACAACAACAACTTGATGATCGTTCAGTCGCCGGGCTATGTCTCGATTCTCACCGAGCAGGCCAGGATGGTGCGGATCATTCCGCTCGCCGATACGGAGCGGCCTGCCGTGGAGCAATTTGGAGGCGTATCGCGCGGGCGCTGGGAGGGAGAGACGCTCGTCATTGAAACCTCGCAGTTCCGGGACTGGGGGAATGGGCGTACCGGTCCAAACCTACATCTCGTTGAGCGACTGACCAGGCTTGACCCCGACACGGTGTCCTATGAGTACACCGTGACAGATCCGAGCACCTATACCGCACCCTATACGGTCATGATGCCGTTCCGGCGAATGGACGGTCAAATCTTTGAATACGCGTGTCATGAAGGGAACATTGGACTCTACGGAATTCTTGCTGGCGCGCGGAACCTCGAACGCTTGGGGCGTGAGTTGCGACCGTAGTCGTCCGGGTCAGGGGCTTCAGATGCGGGGATGTCCTGCGCTCTTGTGGTGCAGTCCCTGAAGGAGTCAGCTTTAGAGTGGAAGGTAGGATGACGATGATCCCACGCGTTTTATTGGCTGCGTTGTTGTGCGTACTGTCTAGCGTCAGTCAGGCGCAGGAGGCACGACCCATTGGGATTCCGGTGTCGCCGTTGGGGCCGGGGCCGTGGGTGTTCGATACAGCAGAGCAGCACCGGATTCGCGTGAGTGTCGTCGCGCGCGGCCTGGTACATCCCTGGGCGATCGCGTTTCTGCCCGATGGGGCGATGCTTGTGACTGAACGCTCGGGCCGGCTCAGGGTCGTGCGCGACGGAGCACTCGATCCGCACATCATTGCCGGGGTGCCGGGAGTCAGGACCGATGGGAACGGGGGGCTGATGGATGTCGCGGTGCATCCACAATTTGCCGAGAATAGCTGGGTGTACCTCACCTATACCAAGCCGGTTGGAGATGGCCGAGGGGCACCTGCCCTGGCTCGTGGTCGGCTGGAAGGCCACGCCCTGAAAGACGTGCAAGACCTGGTGGTGACCGAGGAGTACGACGGAAACTCGGGTCTCAATGGACGAGTGGCATTCGGGCTGGATGGGAAGGTCTACATGTCCACCGGTGGTCGAGTCGGAGAGGTCTCACAGGATCCCATGAGTCTGCGTGGCAAGATTCTTCGCCTCAACGATGATGGTTCGATACCGGACGACAACCCGTTTGCGGGGCGTGCGGAGTACCGCCCGGAAATCTATACCATGGGCCATCGAAATACGCTGGGACTCATCCTGCACCCAGAGACGGGAATGCTCTGGAATCATGAAAATGGGCCGAATGGTGGGGATGAGATCAACGTGATTTTGCCCGGGCGCAACTACGGTTGGCCCTATGTGAGTTTTGGAAGGCTGTATCCCGGCGAACGGGTCTCCGAGCACCCGACCCGGGATGGGATGGAATCGCCTCTGGTGGTCTGGTTGCCCGCCATCGCGGTGGCGGGCATGACGGTGTACACGGACGAACTCTTTCCGGAGTGGAAGGGGAATGTGTTCGTTGGCTCGTTGCAGGAAGGCGGGATCCCGGGCACTGGTCATTTGCAACGCATCGTATTCAATGACCGCATGGAGGAGATCCGCCGCGAGTCGATGTTGCGCGAACTTCGACAACGCATCAGGGAGGTTCGTCAGGGGCCGGACGGCCTGTTGTATGTGCTGACGGACTCGGAGGACGACGGGGCGCTCCTGCGTATCGAGCCAACCCCGTGAGGCAGCGTTGGGGGATCGGGAGCCCGGCTGGATCTGCGCAACGTGGACAACCAGCGCCCAGTCGATGTTGCCCGTGCTCGACGAGCGGGTGAGCGCACCGTCAAGCTCCTCGAAAGGCTCACCACCGGCGAGTAGATCGTCCGATTGACACAACACGAGTTGCCCGTGACCGCGACCGGCGCGGAGCGGTGTGTGCCTTGACGGGGCACCTCGTACGGCCACCGCGCAGAGCACGAGGGCTGGTAGAGTGCTCTGGTCCTGATGTGGCGTGTTTGGCATCCCGGGCAGAGCTTGAGATGGGATGCACGGACGCGAATGCGGCATGTGATTTTGGAACGTTCCCGTGATGTACAGGGAAAGGATTAGAGGATCGATGAGGCGAACGATATTCGTCCTGGTAGGCATGTTGGTGGGGTTGGCGGGAACGCCGCATCAAGTGAGCGCTGATGACGAGTGGCCGAGCTTCCGAGGCCCAGGGGCACGGGGTGTTTCTCTGGAGACGGGGTTGCCAACACGTTGGAGCACGACGGAAAACGTGGACTGGGTTGCGGAGGTCCCTGGGCTTGGCTGGAGTTCACCCATCGTCTGGGGGGACACGGTGCTTGTCACGACCGTGGTGAGTTCAGCAGCCGCAGAGGAACCGCTTGGCGGACTCTACCGCGGTCGGGAGACTTGGGAGCCTTCGTCAGCCGAGCATCGCTGGCTTGTGTATGCCTTCAATGTCGAGACTGGCGAGCTGCAGTGGGAGCGTGAGGTTCATCGTGGCATGCCCCAGCGCGGACATCATTTGAAGAACACGTTGGCTTCGGAGACTCCAGTCACCGACGGTGAGGCGGTGTATGCCTATTTTGGTAACGTCGGTGTCTTTGCCCTGGATCTGGATGGTCAAGTGCGTTGGTCTCACACACTGCCTCCGCTCAGCACGCGCCTGGAGTGGGGCACGGCGGCGTCTCCGGTGTTGTTCGGGAACCGATTGTATGTTGTCAATGATAATGACGATGGGTCTTACCTGTTGGCGTTAGATACCGAGACTGGAGCCGAGGTGTGGCGCGTCGACCGGGAGGAAGGAACCAACTGGTCGACACCATTCATTTGGGAGAACGAGCTCCGCACGGAGATCGTGACGACCGGGAGCGACAGGGTTCGATCGTACGACCTTGATGGACAGCTTCTCTGGGAGTTGACCGGCATGTCCTCGATCACGATTCCAACTCCGTTTACGGAGTTCGGGCTGCTGTATCTCAGCTCCGGCTATATCGGAGATCAGGAACGCCCGGTATTCGCTATCCGTCCTGGCGCCGAGGGAGATATTTCTCTCGAGCTTCCAGCGTCGAGCAATCAGTTCATCGTGTGGTCACAACCGCAGGCCGCTCCCTACAACCCATCCCCGATCGTCTATGGCGACTACTACTACACGGTGCTAGACCGCGGGTTCTTCACGTGTCATGACGCACGGACGGGTGAGGAGATCTACCCCCAACAGCGGATTCAAGTGGGCGCCGCGTTTACCGCGTCTCCCTGGGCCTACGACGACAAGATCTTTGCGCTCAGCGAGGATGGCGATACCTACGTGTTACGTGCGGGACCGGAGTTCGAGGTCATCGGCCGTAACGCGCTGGATGAATTCACGATGGCGACGCCGGCGATTGCCCATGAGAGCCTCTTCATCCGGACCCGGTCGAAGCTGTATCGGATTCGCGACCAGGAGTCTGCGGGCAGCCAGTGACCTGCGCGTGGCGGATTACGCTGGCAAGAACGTAAACGACAGAAGCGTCCAGGGAGCTCGTCTCCAGGCGGCACCCGTCGCTACGACTTTGGCAGGGACGGTCACCGTCAAGGGGGCCTCGTCGAAGGGGTAGGGGGTGAGCACAATGCACCCGGGGTCGGCGGGGGTTATCTTGAGTGGACCGCGGGATTCCCAGGTGCGGCGTGGGACGTGATGAAACAGGAACTGGTCTTGCCCGAGGCCACGTGCGACTCCGTCCGCTGGCGTCAGCATGGCTGAACACAGCCCGAGCGAGAGGGCGTCGAGAATTTGGAGGAGTCGAGCATGGGGCCAGCGATGCTCGGCGTCCAGGGCACTCCGCCAGAAGGGGTCTTGTTTCAGTCGTTGGGTGAGCGTGGCTTGCGTCGCGCGCACTTCGGACACGAATCCTTCTGCTCGCTTGCGTTGGTCAGGCGGGTATAGGGACCGCTGAGCTTGGAGCGGGTGGGTGAATTCTTGAGAATGCTGCGGGTCGAATTGTGCGGTATAGAGCCACGACGCGTGGTCGGAGATGAGTAGGCTGGCGTAGGGGTGGTTCGCAGCGAGCCTGGGAATACCCTTCCGCCAGCGTTCCATCCCGTGTTCGGGGTTGGCGACGACTTCGGCTAGGCCCTGTGGCAGCGCGTTATCGGGAGAGAGCACCGGGTCCGCCTCCCATTCCCACCACCCGTTGTCGTGTTCGGCGATTGCGAGGAGAACTTCTTGCTTCAGACGGCCCGGGTGCGTTGAGGTGGCGAAGTGTCCTGGAGAGGCGAACGTGTCGTTGCCCCAGTGTGCTGCCATCTGACCAGCTAACTCTGCGTGTGCAGGTTGGGTGATCAGCCACCACTCGTCGTCTTGTTTGGTTTTCAGCATCGTGACTCCGGGCGCATAGCGCTCTGGTTCAAGATTCGCTCATGGTGGTTGTGCCGTACCGGCTGGCATGGTCAGTGGATACGGGTGAGGCTGTCAAGCTCGCGGTATTCTGACGGGCGGCTCAAGAGGGGGCGCCAAAAAAGGCCTGCCGTGCGTGAAAAGGCTGTGGGCAGTGTGCACCTCGGCGAGAGAGTTGCCGCGTGTGCCGGTATCGTGCGCACAATCGCGATTGGGGTGGGCGTCGATGACGCCCCGGGGAGGGAGCGATGAAGCCCGGTTGGTTGACTCTGACAGCGTGTTTCAGTGTCTGGCTAGTTGCGGGATCGGTAGAGGCGCAATGGGCCCGTTGTGCGTCTGATATGGACCAGCTGCGTGTTGCCAGTGAGCAGGCTCACGAAGCGTTCGCCCGCTTGGCGTCGTTGCAGGTTGATGTTGAGAACCGTGACGCTGACTTCAGACGGTGTCAGCAAGATCTTCATCAATACCGCATCGATATCCAGCGTGGAGCTACGATTCCTGGCGTTATCTCGACCGACGGGTGCCGCCGGCAGGAGTTGTCCTATCAGACGGCCGAGCGGCAGTACGCGACGACATTCGGTGGGATCCAACCGGCCGTCGACGCTGTACTCGCTGCCGCGCAGATGGTGGAATCGAGCTGTGGATTCTCGTTCACGGTAGCTCGACGACGCGACGAACCAGAAACTCACAGCCCACAGTGCCAGGCGTTTCTCCGCGATCGGCCCGGGGTTCCACTGGCGACGCTTCGTGTGATCTGTCCCTCGGCGATGTCTGATGCGGACTGCCGTCTGTGTGTCGGTGAGCCGCAGGAGTGACAGGCTACTCCCGTTTCGTCAGGGGAGGGCGAGCGCGATGTACTCGCTCTCCATGTCGTCCCAGCCCACGGCTACCACGATGTACTGTTTTCCGTCCGCCATATAGCTGATGGGTGCGGCAGTGGTGCCACCCGGAAGCTCGAGTTCTCCGATGACCGCCCCGGTGGCCTTGTCGTAGGCGCGGAACATCTTTCCTCCGCTTCCGGGCGGAAGAAAGGCTGCCCCGACGTTTGCGCCCTCGCCGAGGAAGACGAGTGTTTCTGTCACAAGGGGAGCCGCCCGGCCGCCTTGACCCAAGGGCGGGAGATCCAGGTCGCGGATGGCGGGGTGATCGCGTGGCCCGTCTCCGTTGGCGACCGTCCAGAGAATCTCGCCAACATTGAGGTCGATTGCCACGAGTCGGCCATAAGGCGGTTTGAAGAGGGGTAAGCCTTGAGGCCCGGGAATATGTCTTCCTGCCTTAAGTACCCACTCCATATCCGATCGTGGGTGCTCGGATCTGGCCAGCCCGATGACCGTACCGCTGTGTACTGAGGGCACGTAGAGGATGCCAGTTTCCGGGTCGGCCGCAGCACCGTTCCAATCCGTGCCTCCAACGAGGCCCGGTACGGACAACGTGCCGAGGGTGCCACCGGGGCGCTCGTCGATGATGGTGGGGGGGGTGAAGAATGGGCCCCACACGTAGTCGTCAAGCATCGCGATCGCTTCGGCCCGGAGCTCTGGCGTAAAGTCGATCAGATCATCGATCGTGACGCCTTGCTGGTCGTAGGCGGGCGGCTTGGTGGGGAAGGGCTGGGTGGCCGCGTACCATTCACCCGGGACGTCTCCGGCTGGAACTGACCGCTCTTCAATCGGCCAGACCGGTTCTCCGGTGATCCGGTCCAGGACGTAGGTGAACGCCTGTTTGCTCGTGATGGCGACGGCTTTGATCGGCTGCCCATCGACGGTAATGTCCACCAGTGTCGGTGCAGCCGGAAAATCGTAATCCCAGAGTCCATGGTGGATTGCCTGGAAATGCCACATGCGCTCGCCGGTTCTGACGTCGAGGCAGACAAGGCTTTCCGCGAAGAGGTTGTCGCCAGGGCGATGGCCGCCGTAGTAATCGTTTGTTGGCGTCGACAGCGGGAGGTAGACATACCCGAGTTCTTCGTCGCCGCTTGGGGATGCCCACATATTGGTATTGCCGCTGTATTCCCATGATGCACGGTCTTCATTGAGGCCGACGAGCCAGGTCTCGTTTCCCGGCTCACCTTCGCGCGGGATCGTGTGGAAGATCCAGAGTTGTTCGCCCGTGCGCACGTCATAACCACGTACGTCGCCAGGGGGCATTTCCTTGAGTGCGGGCGTTGTCGCGCTCGTGACATCGGAAATCGCTGAGCCAATGACGATGACATCGTTGACGACGAGTGGTGCCGAACGCCACCGAAAGCTATCCACGGTTCGGTCATCGAATCCCTGAATGAGATCGACTGCGCCGTCGGCTCCAAATTCTGGATACCGTTCGCCGGTCTTGGCGTTGAGTGCGACAAGTTCTGAGCCGAGCACGGCGAGGATTCGTGCATCGTCGCCGTGTGCCCAATAGGCAACTCCTCGAGCGGCGAACCCGCGTTCGACCTGGTTCCCGTCCGCAGCAGATGGGGCGTCGAACCACATGACCTCCCCGGTTGTGGCGTCAAGGGCGGTCACCATTCCGAGGCCAGTCATCACGTAGAGAAGACCGTCGACCATGATCGGTGTGTTTTGCGATGCGCTGGGCGCAGCCACGTCTGTACCGATTCGGGTGGCGTCTGGAATTGTTGATTGCCGCCAGGCGATCTGGAGAGTCCCGACATTATCGGCGTTGATTTGATTCAGCGGGGCATACTTGGTGCTGGCCTTGTCGCCCGCGTATGCTCGCCACTCGCCGGTTTGCCCAGCGTGCACCTGAGGTGTCAGCGATATGATGGTCAACGTGGCCGTCGCGAGTATGCCTAGAACGTGTTGTGCATTCCAACGGTGCATCATGTCGAACTCTCCAGTAGGGGCTTCACGGCCCGCTCGTGACGTGCGCGGTCCAGGGCTCTGCTGTGGGGCAAGACGTCCCGGCTCACCAGGGGCAGCATAATCGGTTTTGTGTAGCGTCCGCCAGGCCTCTGACGCGTCTGGCAGGGGCCATGACTCGGACCGTTCTCGAATGAATCCCACCTCTCCGACCGTCCGCTCCGATTCTTCGACGCATGACGTGTCCGTGCTGGGGCGTTTGGGGATCTCTATTTACCTGCCATCCGCTTGTATGGCGCTTGGTCAGATGGTGCTGCTTGTCGTGCTCCCACTGTTCATTGTCTCGCGGGGAGGCGGCCCATCGCTTGCGGCACTGGTCTTCGCCATGCGTGGTCTCGGCAGTGTACTCGCGAACGTACCAGTGGGCTTCGCGATTGCGCGCTGGGGGCAGAAGTCGCTGATGCTCGTGGGAAGCGGGGTCATGGGATGCAGCGCGCTCCTGATCATGGCGACCGATTCAACCTGGCTGATCGCTTTTGCTACGTTGATGTTCGGAGCTGGGATGGGCACGTGGCTCCTCGCGAGATTGGCCTACATCACGGAAACGGTTCCCAGCAGCCAACGAGGGACTGCGTTGTCCGGATTGGCCGGACTTCAGCGATTGGGCATGCTGCTGGGCCCGGTGATTGCGGGTTTGGGGATCGCGTCGGTCGGGTACCACGTCGTGTTCGCGGCCGTGTCTGCAAGTGCGTGGGTGACGGTGCTTCTGGTCTGGTTCTTTGTGCCGAACCCTGAACGTGACGACGACGCGCGAACGTCTCGAGGGACTCCTCTCGTAGCGGAGACTGGGTGGGTGGATGAGATCCGGGCCGTGTCAGGCCTCCTGGCTCGGCACCGGAAGGTGTTTCTATCGGCCGGATCGTTCATCTTTTGCTTGCAGATGCTGCGTGAGCAACGGCGCCTGTTGGTGGTGCTCTGGGGTACCCATCTCGGCCTCGAAGCCGATGTGATCGGCGTCATCGTGAGTGCGTCGTCCCTTGTGGATATGGGCATGTTTCCGGTAGCCGGTTACGTCATGGATCGGTGGGGACGCAAAGTGGCCGGCCTGGCCTGTATCTTTGGGCTGGGGGGGGCGATGGGATTGTTGCCGCTGACCACGACCGCTCTGTCCTACCTGCTGGTCGCGACGTTGGCGGGGGTGGGTAATGGCTTGGGTAGCGGGATTATCTTGACGATGGGATCCGATCTCGCGCCGCGGGAGGCGAGCAGTCAATTTTTGGGCGTGTGGCGTTTGTTGGGGGATATGGGAGCACTCAGTGGTCCTCTGTTGGTCTCCGTCGTGGCTTCGCTGGTCGTGGCATTGGGGCTTTCGGCGGTCATGGGTGTGGCAGGGGGCCTGGTACTGTGGTGTTGTGTCGATGAAACCCTGAAGCGGTCTCCAGACCCACCCGGTGCGGCCGATGGTGTATCCCCGTGATGTCCAGGCGCGCGCGTGCGGTCGGCGAGTCCGGGCTTCTCACGACGAGTAGAATCGGAAGGACGCGAACCAACGATCGGGGCATTGTCGTTCGACTACTGCATGTGTCGCCATCGAGAGGGATCCCATGACCACGCCGAATATAGGTACCACCTACCTATCCGTTGCGCTCCTGCTTGCTCTGCTGTTTTCGTCGTGCACACCGGTGACGCAGTTCGATGTGGTGGAGGCGACGATCTCCGACATGCAACAGGCCATGGAGGAGGGCCGACTCACCTCCCGGGACCTTGTCACGGCGCATCTCTCGCGCATTGCCCGTTACGAAGAGGAGGTGAACGCGGCGATCGCGATCAACTCCCACGCGCTCGCCGACGCGGACCGACTCGACCGCGAACGGATCGAACGGGGTATCCGCGGGCCGCTCCACGGCATTCCCGTCGCGCTCAAAGACAATATCCACACGACGGACCTGCCGACCACAGGCGGGACGTTGGCGTTCGACGGCTATGTGCCACCGTACGAGGCCACGCTGACCACCCACTTGCGTGAGGCCGGCGCCATCATCATCGCGAAGACGGTCATGACCGAACTCGCCAACTTCATGGCTCGTGGTATGCCCGGCAATTACAGTGCGGTCGGGGGCTTTGGGTTGAATCCCTACGATCCACGCCGCGATCCACGGACGGGGCGGAATGATGGGCGTCCGGTGATGGGGACAGGAGGCTCCAGCTCTGGGATCGGCACTGCGGCCAGTTTCTGGGCGGCGAACGTGGGGACCGAGACGTCTGGTTCTATTCTCTCGCCATCGAACGCCAACATGCTGGTTGGTATCAAACCGACGGTCGGGCGCGTCAGTCGATGGGGGGTGATTCCCATCACGGCCGATCAGGATACCGCTGGCCCGATGGCCCGTACGGTCACTGACGCCGCCATTCTACTCGGCGTCCTGGAAGGTACGGAGCCGGACCCGCACGACGTGGCCACCTCACGCTGCGAGGTGCCCCCGTATGGCGATTACACCGCCTTCCTTCGTCCGGAGGGGTTACAGGGTGCGCGCATCGGCATTCCTCGAGCGTTCTATTACGACCCGGTGACGCCCCCGGGGGCTGAACAACCCAGAGAACGGCTCTCCGAGGCGGGACGGAGAGTCATGAACGAAGCCATCATGATTCTTCGGCAGCAGGGGGCGACGATCATCGACCCGGCAGATATTCCCAGTGTGGTCGACCCCGTGGCTGAACATAATCTATTGGCCAGCGGCGGTGAAAGTAGCGTACTCGCCTACGGGATGAAGCGGGACTTCAACGCGTGGCTCGGAACGCTCGGGGCGTCGGCGCCGGTCAAGACGCTGACGGAACTCCGGGAGTGGAATCTCGCGCAGGAATCGGCGGGGACGCTCAAGTACCAGCAGGCGCGTCTGGACGGTGCCGATGCCTTGGACATGGAAGCGGCGAGAGACGCGTACGACTCCGACCGTGCTCGGGACCTCCGTCTCAATGGCGAGCATGGGATCGACGAGGTCATGAGGACGCTCGAACTCGATGCACTCCTCTTTCCTGGGGCCAGTGGAGCCGCGATTTCGGCGCGACCGGGATATCCCAGCGTGATCGTGCCGTTCGCCTTTGTTGCCGAAGAGTTTGATCCTCCAATGCCGGAGGGGTTTGAGACCAAGCCGCGTCCGTTTGGGGTGAGTTTTGCGGGGGGAGCGTGCAGTGAGCCACGCCTGCTCGAACTCGCGTACGCGTTCGAACAAGCGACGTTGCGGCGAGTACCGCCGCCTGACATGCCCTAGGCATGGTCGTCGCAGGAGGGACCTGCCTTCCGGTACAGGTCGAGGATATTCACACACGACGCGACGTATTTCAGGAGTGTATATGGCATTGGAACACTATGTAACGTTGGGGCGTTCGGGCCTGCGGGTGAGTCCGTTCTGCCTTGGGGCAATGACATTCGGCGAGGATTGGGGGTGGGGGACGTCGATTGCTGACGCTGAGGCGATTCTCGATCGGTATCTTGACCAGGGGGGGAATTTCGTCGATACCGCCAATGCGTATACGAAGGGACACTCTGAGAAAATCATTGGTGACTACATTCGACGGCGCGGCCGACGACGCGACCACTGCGTGATCGCGACGAAGTTCTTCGCAAATCTGTATCCATCCGATCCCAATGCGGGAGGAGCCAGTCGTAAATCGTTGATCTCAGCGTGTGACGCATCCCTGCGTCGGCTACAAACCGATTACATCGATCTCTATTGGATGCACCTCTGGGATCGGTTTACACCGATCGATGAGACGCTGCGAGCGCTCGATGATCTTGTCCAGGCGGGGAAGGTTCGATACGTGGGGTTCTCCGATACGCCGGCCTGGAAGGTGGCTCAGGCGCAGGTCACCGCAGCGTTCCGCGGGTGGACGCCCTTGGTCGCGCTCCAGATCGAGTACTCGTTAATCGAACGTACCGTCGAGGGCGAGTTGATCCCAATGGCGCAGGAGTTGGGTCTTGGCGTCACCCCGTGGTCCCCCTTGCGGGGTGGGGTGTTAAGTGGCAAGTACACGCGAACCAACCAGCAGACGGTAACCCCAGGGCGCGGGGAGCGTGTCCGAGCGCATCTTACCGAACGCACGTTCGTGATTATTGATGAGTTGGTGCGGATCGCACAGGAGCGAAGTACGACCCCGGCAGCCGTTGCTCTTGCGTGGGTGCAGGGACGGCCGGGAGTTGATTCGACAATTATTGGTGCTCGGACAATGGCGCAACTCGATGACAACTTGTTGGGACTCGATGTTGCGCTGACCGAGGCCGACGTGGCGGTTCTCGATCGTGTGTCGAAGCCGACACTCGCATTTCCGATTCCGTTTCTTGAAGCTGCCCCGACGATCATGCATTCTGGGGCCACTGTTGACGGTGTGGTGTCTGAGCCGTGGCCGATGGCGCCTCAGGACGATGAAGAGCGGTATTAAATAGTGCGCGGGCCGGATTGACGGCAACCGCTGTATTCAACGACGTACGTCGGAGTACACGTCGCGAATCTCCAAATCGATTTGATTACCTCCGTTGACGATGCGGACTAGTCATGCGCGAACGGCATCACAAGAATGCTGCTGCGTAGGGTGGCTGAGAGCCTGCATGATATGTTTGCGCCCACAGGACAGTTCTACAGGCGAACCGGTCTTCCGGGATAGAGAAGACCTTCCGATTGATATACAGAGTGAGGGGGGATTCCCCACACCGGTTATGTCTGCAATCTCCGAGGCGAGTGCGTCTGGAATGCATGCACCTGCGACTGCAGTTCTCGATAGATCCATGCGGCGACAGTAAGAACGGAGAAGCGTCATGTTCCGGAAACCCATCTTTTGGGTCATGTTCGTCGTGCTTGTTGTGGCGTGCACGGCGTTCGCGGTAACAAATTTTCCACGCTCGTTTTCCATCGTGGAACTCGAACTTGAGATGGACCGCGGCATGGCGCTCGAAGAGAGCCGGCGGCTTGCGGACCAATTCGGCTGGGGGCCATCAGACTATCGCCAGGTCGCGAGCTTTCGTCTTGACGAAAGGGCGCGAAGTTTCGTCGAACTTGAGGCAGGAGGGCCAGCAGCGTTCAAACAATTGTTGCGAGGTGGGCCTTTTCGACCCTATCACTGGCGAGTCCGTCATTTTCGTGCCGGCGACCTTGAAGAAGTGACCGTGTGGTTCAGCCCGACCGGAGTTCCGTATGGTTTCAGTCAGCGGTTGTCAGCAGAGGTTCCTGGTGCCGCGCTCGATGTCGAAAACGCGCGGACCGTGGCGGAAAACGGCGTCGGCTTTCCCTGGAACGTCGACATCGACGCCTATGACCTTGTGGAATCCTCGGAAGAGGAACAACCGGGAGGTCGGGTCGATCACACCTTTGTGTACGAGCGTCCAGATGTGGGCGTCGGTGCAGGACGCTTTCGCCTACTCGTCGTGGTCAGTGGCGATCGCGTCAGTGAGCTGAGACATCTGTTACAGATCCCTGAAGCCTTCGACCGCCGCTACGAAGCGATGCGCTCCGTGAACAACGGGATCGGAGCTGCGGGTAGCCTTGCGGTGGTATTGATCTATGGGGTCGGTGGGATCGGGATCGCTCTGTTCCTGTTGCTTCGCCAACGGTGGGTGTTGTGGCGGAAGCCGCTGCTCTGGGGATCGGGAATCGCGGTGGCACAGCTGCTGGCCGGTTTGAACCAATGGCCACTGCTCTGGATGAATTACGACACCTCCGTATCCCAGACGACCTTCATTCTCGAACAAGCGACGCTACTCGTCCTCGGATCTTTTGCGTATGCCGGCATCTTCACACTGTCGTTCATGGCGGCCGAAAGCCTGTCGCGCCGCGCTTTTCCCCATCATCTGCAGTTCTGGCAGGTCTGGTCGACCGAGGCAGCTCGCTCGTGGCAGGTCTTGGGCCAGACGGTCGCCGGTTATCTGATCGTCGGTATCGATTTAGCCTTCCTTGTTGCCTTTTACTGGTTTGCCGGCGAGATTCTCGGTTGGTGGTCACCATCCGATGCGCTCCTGAACCCAGACTCGCTCGCGATGATCTTCCCATGGCTGAATCCGCTGGCGCTCTCACTACAGGCAGGTTTCTGGGAGGAATGCCTTTTTCGAGCCATCCCCCTCGCGGGTGCGGCGTTGCTCGGAGACCGGTTCGGCCACCGGCGCGTCTGGATCGTTGGTGCATTTGTTTTCCAGATCATCATCTTCGGCGCCGGTCATGCGGGGTACCCAACGCAACCCGGGTATGCACGACTTGTCGAACTGATCGTTCCGTCGGCCATGTTTGGTCTTCTTTATCTGCGCTTTGGCCTGCTGCCCGGAATTGTCATGCACTTTGCGTTTGACGCAGTGTTGTTTTCGATGCCGCTCTTCGTTTCGACGGCTCCGGGTACGTGGATGGACCGAGGAATATTTGTCATTCTTTTTCTGACGCCGCTCTGGGTCGTCCTGAAAGCTCGACTTACGGGCGGACCGTGGTGCGAAGCGTCACCGGCGTTCCAGAACCGGGCCTGGCGTCCAGTGAAACAGGAAGTTGAGAAGGATCCCGCCTGTGTTGGGTTGGCCGCGCCAGGTAACCTACCGCCCTTTTTACTCGTGACCGTGTTGGGAGTTCTCGGTCTCGGTCTGTGGATGTATGGCGCTGTGGTTCCCACCGAGTCTCCTCGCTTGGAGGTCGGTCGGGCTGAAGCCGTTGCGGTCGCACGCCAGGCAATGCGTGCGCGAGGGATTGATACGACAGGATGGCAGGAATTCAGCACAGTTGAGGGAGAAGGCTACGCGCTACACCGTTTTGTTTGGTCTGAAATGGGCGAAGACACCTTCCGGGATTTGCTCGGTGTGTATCTTCCCACTCCACGCTGGTATGTCCGCTATGCGCGCTTCGAGGGTGATGTGGTGGCCCGCGCCGAGGAATACGGCGTCTATGTGGGCACGGATGGTGGTGTGTCGCGGTTCAGGCACCGGTTGGCAGAGGGAGCGCCGGGGGCGTCACTGTCGGAGGGAGCGGCGCGGTTGCTCGCAGAGCAAGCCCTGGCCGTGGAGGCGCAGGACATTGCGCGGCGTGCTGGTGAGGATGGAGTGGGGCGGGACCTGCAGGAAATCCGGGCAGAGTCCTTGCGTTTACCGGCGCGAGTAGATTGGCGGTTTGAATATCGTGATCACGCCGTCGAGAGCCTCGGCAGCGGCGAGGCTCGTATCTTCATAGCTATCTCCGGGGATGAAGTCGTGAGTGTGGGACGAAGCGTTTATCTCCCGGAAGATTGGCGTCGTCGGGAAGATCAACGCGAAGCGACGATGGGAATCATCGGTCTCGCGTCGTTGGCTCTGGTGGGAATACTGCTTGTCGGTGGTGCGGTGACCGCCGTGGTTCGGTGGACCCGTGGATATTTCAATCTTCGCGTCGCTCTGGTGGCGAGCGGCCTCGTTTTCTCCGTCACGGTTCTCACGTTGGCGAACGAATGGCAGTCTGTGCTGATCGGAATGTCTACGGCGCAGCCTCTCCAGCTTCAGCTCGGCCTTGCGTTCGTCGGTGGTCTAGTCGGCGAGGGAATGATGGCCACCATAATCGGGTTGCTGGCCGGGCACGCGTATGTCGTGTCCGCCGGCGGATCGGCGGGGAACTTTACGCGGAAGATCGCAACGGGGAGCGCTCTGGGTTTTGCCTTCCTCGGGGGGACGACCTTAGTCGGTCTGATCCTGAACAATGCGGTGCCGCCCTGGTCCGACTATGGACCGGCGGATGCGGTCTTTCCCTGGCTTGCTGCTGGATTACCACCCGTTGTCTGGTACCTGACGCTCACCCTGCTGGGGTTGGTCGTTGTTACGTCAGTGAACGCTCTGACGGCGAAATGGACGAAGAGGCGGCCCCTTGGTGTAACCGCGCTT
>CAZPZZ010000083.1:0-17653 GCA_964591245.1 uncultured Vicinamibacteraceae bacterium
GAGTACCAGTCCACAGTGCTGTCTGAACCGCTCCTCTCCACCGGCCGGTTGCTATCGTGGTACTCGCTCGCCTGGCTGATCATCGTGCTCGCCTTGATGCTCCGGACCATAGACCGACTGTCGTTCGGAGCCACCCTCACTGTCGCTCTGACCCTGGTTAGCGTATTCGCCGCGGGTCCGCTGCTCGGCCGAGTCGCCACCGCGATCCGCTGATCTCGTAATACCGGTTTACTTCGGGCGACACCCTGCCCGTACTGATCAGCATGAAACGTGCTTTGGGTTTTGTCCTGTACCGTTACTGCCGTCTAGCCCCCTATTGAGCCGGTTCCGGGGTAGTCTATTCAGATGGTGATGCGACCCGATCATCCCGATGAAACTGGTGCACGCGACCAGAGTGGCCCTTCCCCCGTCACAAAGACGACACCAACCCAGCGCCCGCTAGGAACATTACTCGTGATTGGTGCGGTCTCACTATGGGTCGGCGTGCTGCTCTTCACGGTCGGCCCCTTCGGCACGGGAGACGAACCCACATCGGACTCCGCTACCGCACCGGGCACGCTTGCGAGTAACGCGCCGAGCGCCCGCAGCGATGCAGAACCACTACCACAACGAGGACGCTCCGCCGAACCCAACCTCATCGCGGTAGCACAACGCGAACCGGCCCCAGGTTTCGCGTTACCCGATCTCCATGGCAACGACGCGACACTCGGAGACTACCGGGAACAAGTACTGCTCCTGAACTTCTGGGCCACGTGGTGTCAGCCATGCCGCGCCGAGATGCCCTGGTTCATAGAGTTTCAGGAATCATTCGCCGATGATGGGTTTTCGGTGCTGGGGGTCTCGGTAGACGAACCAGGCTGGGAGATCGTGCGGCCATTCCTGGAACGCACGCCTGTCAACTACCGCATCGCGCTTGCAGACACACTTGAACGCCAGGCTCCTTTTGGAGTGATGAACGTACTCCCGACCACGTGGCTCATCGATCGGCGTGGCCGCATTGCCGCCGAACATGTCGGCCTGGTGAGCCGTCAAGGCATCGAAGCAGAGATCCAGCAACTTCTGCGTGAAGACCTCTAGGGGAAAGACCTCACGAGCCCTACAGCCATGCGTTACTACCGTAGCCCGGGCATGATCGAATCACTGACACGTCCGGAGCCGTGAGACAGCGAAACCAGCTCGAGACAGAACACACCATGTCGTTCCATATCGTCAACGCCAGAATTGTGAACGAGGGCAAGATCATCGAGGGTGACCTTGCCATTGCCCAGGGACGCATCCTCGGCATCGGTGCCCCTCCCGCAGCCAATGCACGTGTCATTGATGCGGAAGGTGCGTATCTGCTCCCGGGCATGATTGACGACCAGGTTCACTTCCGAGAGCCCGGATTGGAACACAAGGCCACCATTGCCTCTGAATCACGGGCTGCGGTGGCTGGCGGCGTCACCAGCTACCTCGAGATGCCAAACTGCATCCCGCAAACGGTGACCACCGAGGCCCTCGCCGACAAACGGGCCCGCGCAGCGGCCAGTTCTATGGCGAACTACGCGTTTTACCTCGGTGCCACCAACGACAACCTTGAGGTCATTAAAGGGATCGACCCGAAGCTCCCGTGTGGCGTAAAAATCTTCATGGGATCGAGTACCGGAAACATGCTTGTCGACGACGAGAACACGCTGGAGCAGATCTTCGCCGCGACTCGCCTCGTCATCGCCACACACTGCGAACATACGCCGACCATCCTGGCCAACGAAGCTGCTGCTCATGCAACCTACGGAGACGCCATCCCATTCTCCGAGCACCCGCGGATCCGTTCCGCCGACGCGTGCTACCGTTCGTCGAGCCTCGCGATAGAACTCGCACGACGACATGACGCCCGACTGCACGTCTTGCACATCTCGACGGCACGGGAACTTGCGCTTTTCGCCCCTGGCGATCTTGAGCAGAAACGCATCACGGCCGAAGCCTGCGTCCATCACCTCTTCTTCAACGACACTGCCTACGCTACTCACGGATCCCACATCAAATGCAATCCAGCCATCAAAACTGCGGACGATCAACACGCCCTGTGGGCGGCGGTCAATGACGGCCGCATCGATGTGATCGCCACGGACCATGCGCCCCATACCATTGCTGAAAAATCAAGCCCGTACAGCCAGGCCCCGGCCGGTCTCCCGCTCGTACAACACGCACTCCTCAGCCTCTTCGAACACGTGCATGCTGGCCGCTTCTCGGTTGAGACAGTGGTCGAAAAGACCGCGCATGCCCCGGCCCGACTCTTTGACATCGCCGACCGTGGCTTTGTGCGAGACGACTATTGGGCCGATCTGACGCTTATCGCGCCGACACCACCCTCGGCGGATCTGCCCATCCTGGCAAAGTGCGGATGGAGTCCGTTTCGTGGCGTCGCCTTCGGAAGCCGGGTCGTCATGACTTGGGTGAATGGCGAACTCCGCTACCGTGAAGGCGATTTCCTCCCTGGCTCGAATGGACGCGCGCTCGAATTCAATCGATGACCGCCACGAAGAACACTATCCTCGGTATCGTCATTCTTGCGGTGGGATGTCTCACCATACTGGCTTTCGTCTACCGCGCCGATCTGCAGCTGTTCTGGCTGACGATACGTCTCAATCCGAAACACGCCTTCGGAGACGCTCCGCCGCCGACACCTCCCGACTACACGGACACTGCCCACTGGGCCGCATTACCGGACCGGAAGGACCCGGCCGACAGCACTCCTCGCGGAGCCGTTGACCTGCAGACCGCCGCTGCCGCCGACGTATTCTTCATCCATCCCACGACATTTCTGTCGCGTGACGCGTGGAATCAATCGCTCGATGATGAGGCCACGAACCGGATGACCGACCAGATGGTGATGTTGGGCCAGGCGAGTGTCTTCAATGGGTGCTGTCGCGTCTACGCTCCACGATACCGCCAGGCAACACTCGCAGCGTTCTACGCGACGGGCGACAACGGTCGGCAGGCCCTCGACCTCGCCTTCCAGGACGTCGTGACCGCATTTCGCTACTACATCGCCCACTTCAACGAGGGACGGCCCTTCATCCTGGCTTCACACAGTCAAGGCTCACGCCACGCAGACTTGCTGGTACGTCAGGAGATCATCCAGACCGATCTGATGCACCAGCTGATCGCCGCCTATCTCGTAGGATTCCCGCTGGATGCGAGTAATGGTCTGGCAGTGTGCGACTCAGCGACCCAAACGGGGTGCCAGATTACCTGGAACACCGTCGGACCCGACGCGGACGCCCTCTTCACGTCCCCCACCAACATTTGCGTGAACCCGCTTACCTGGCGAGCTGATACCACCCGGGCTGTACACGCGGCCAACCTCGGAGCGGTCAATCTCGTCAGCGACAACACCCACGAAGCCGGTGTCGCCGACGCACAGTGCCTGGACGGAAGGCTCTACGTTTCGGAGATTCGATCAGATCGATACGGGGCACGTCCCCTGGGGCGGGACAACTATCATGTGTTCGACTACGCACTCTTCTACGTCAACATTCGACAGAACGCAGAAGCCCGCGTCGACACATTCCTCCGCCAACGCAACTAGTGCTGGCCACACGAGATGCCAGTAGCCGACGTCCACGTTGACGCCACGCACGATGTTCGGTCCCCGCGCACGACCACGTGCGCAGGAACCGCCCAACGTTACATTCCGACTAGATGCCGGACTCCATACGCACGACGATCGTGTCGCACATTCCCTCTAGCGTCCGGTGTTCATCATCACCCAACTGGACGGTCAGATCGTACTCACCGTCTTCCAGTGTCAGCTCCATCCCGTCTGAGCCATCACCGAAATGAATCCAGGGATCGGCAGCCGGGATAACTTCCCCGACTGGTAGACACTCGGTATTCAGACCGAGATGATAGTGCCCCATCCCTCCACGAGGCCCCGTCACCTCTTCGGGTACTGGACTGATCTCGTAGTTCTCGATTCCGAACGTGATACCGAGTGGAATCTCCGTGGGATGGTCCGTCTCATTTCGAGGGGCCACGAAAAACACACGGGGATCCCCAGACGGCTCCTCGGCTGCTGCAGGCGCGGCCTCTGGCTCTGCCTCGGCGGCTCCCGAGCCCATCTCGCCACCACCACCGCAGGCCATTGCGCTTGCCGTAAAACCCACGAGCACGAACATCTTGAACTTCACTGACTTCTTCACGTACACAGACCTCCCTTGAACACTGGCCTCATCGTAACCAACCAGCTGTAATTACATATTACCCGCGGACGGCTACATGTCGAACCCACAACCGCATGCCACCGCCCGCGGAAGGACTACTAGGTCGGCCGATACGCCAGCACGAGACCGGCCCCAGCCGCAGCCATGAGAATCCCCAGAAAGAAAATCGGCGACGGACTATTTTGCGGAGGATTGTAGAGCATCGTCACGAAGACACTCACCACAGGAGCCCCCGCGAACACCAGGGGGGGCACCACGTTCGGTCGGCCACCATTCGCAATCGCGAACACGATGCCCAAGGCGCCGACGGCGCCAAGCACGCCAGCGGCGAAGGTGAAACTCATTCCCCCGCTGGTAAACACCTCCCAGCTGCCGGCTCGTGCAATCATCGATCCCGGCACGAAAATCGCCACGACCAGATACGCGAGCCCGACCATCAAGAAGGCGTGCACCCCGCTACCACCCAACGCCACAGTTCCTTTATGTAACGTAGGAATATAGGTACCCCAACTCAGCACAGTCAACAGTACAAACGGCAACCAGCTACGCATTCCTGACTCTCCTTTGCGAGACACCGCGGCTCATGTAGATACAAGCCGTGCTCCGCCTGCCCCCCGAGCAAACGTCGCATTGTATCCTGGTACTCGGTGCCCCCACTTATGGCCCTGACGACTCGGCCACCCGAGCAGCGCGGAACAACATATCCGCAGACTGCTCCACCTTGGCGCGAAGCCGCTGCGGATAGGAGGGCTCCAGGCTGCCGAGAAAGCGCCTGACGGCATCCGCGGCCTCCGGGGAACTGTGTCCGCCGAGGGTGGCATCGAGCCAACCGGCCGGGAAGAAAATGTCGCCGGTACGCTGTATCTCTACCAATAGCTCCAAGCTCGGGGCAATGAACTGTCGCGCATGTTCACTGCGACTCGGGTGATGCAGAAACCGCAGCGCCGACAGCACCCAGGGTTCTCGCTCACGAGCCGCAGGTTCGCGTAAAGCGTCAAAAAACCCCTCACGCGCAGCCGGGTCCGCCGACAGCGCAGGCCGGATGAAGTTAAAGCGAGCCAAACGGTCTTGATTTGCAATCCGCTCCGCCTGGCGCGCCAGGATCGTGCTGGCATTCGCACCATCCAGGATGGCCAACGTTGCGGCGAGCGCAGTGAAATCTTGTTCGGACAGGATGACCCCAGGCACGTCTTCCTCTTCAGCCCAGATTCGACGAAGACGCCCGATGCCTGACTCGGTCAGCACAACCTGGCGCCACGCGCGAAAGAAGGCTGACCGGCCGGTAGGCGCCGAGTGCTCCGTGACCTTGCCCCAGAGCACGCGCTCGAGGTCCGCGGCCACTCCGAGTCGCTCGTCAGCCGATAAGAATCTCCAAAACGTCGTCTCGAGATACGCCAGGAGACGCTGGGTATTCTGCTCGACCACTTCGGAGGCGAGACCTCGCAGCAGGAGTTCGAACCAGTCGGTTACTGCGACCTCACGATGGAGGACCGCGTCCCACAGCGTGATCCACGCGATACCGCGGGTCAGTGGGTCTGCCATCTCCGGCAGTGTCGCAAGCAGTGTCTCGCGGGTCCGCACGTCCAACCGAAAACGCCCGTACTCGAGCCCCCCGGCATTGGGCAACACCACAACAGGCACCGACGCCTCGAGTCCCTCGATAGAAACGCGACTCGACGCCAGTGACACGGGCAGACGTCGATCGCCGTCATCGTACCTGAGTAACAGCTCGAGTTCTTGGGGCCACACCCGTCCCAGATTCAAAGGATCTTCCTGGGACACCGTCGCACCTGTGACCTGGCCATTGGCGTCAACCTTCAGCCTCGCCTCGATGGTGGGGCGACCAGGCTCACCGACCCAGACCGCACTCCAGGTCTCTAGATTTTCAGGCGTTTGCCGATCCAGGATATCGATGAGATCGGGCCACGTCGCATTGCCATACCGGTACGCGTCCAGATACTCGCGGAGCCCGTCACGAAAGGCCCCCTCACCCACCAGTTCTTCGAGCTGGCGCATGACGACTGGCGCCTTCTGGTAAATGATCGGACCGTACAGAGCGCCGGCATCATTCAAATTTTCCAACCCTTGGCGAATGGGATTTGCCCCGGGCGTACGGTCAACCGTGTAGGCCGCGTCGTGATGCGCAAGCAAGAAACGAAGTTCGTGGTTCACCTCTGGAAACGAGGGGTGGACAATCTTGGCCGCCATGAAGTTAGCGAAGACCTCTTTCATCCAGACATCGTCGAACCAATCCATCGTGACCAGGTCACCAAACCACATATGGGCCGTCTCATGCGCAATCAGACTCGCTCGTCCCAGATATTGCGCCTGGGTGGCCGACTCGTCGAGTAAGAGACTTGATTCGCGGTAAAAAATGGATCCCGGGTGCTCCATCCCGCCGTACTGGAAGGGTGGGATCAGGACAAAATCAAACTTGCCGAAGGGATACGGGATCTGTGTGTACTCCTCGAGCCAGTCCAATGCCACCGCATGAAGGTCGAAGATGGCTTCGCTGTTCCGGTGAAGCTTTGCGACATCCGTCTCTCGATGAAACATCCGCAACGTTCGACCTGCACGCTCGGCCTCCTCAATTTGAAAAGCGCCTACGGCAAACGCGAAGAGGTAGGTCGGAATCACCTCTGTCTCCGCAAACCGATACGTTGTCTTGGCGCCAGCCGAGCGTGATTCCCCGACCAGTGCGCCGTTGGCCACCGCGACCCAATCCTGCGGTATGTCCAGTGTCAGCGCAAAGCGCGCCTTGAGGTTCGGTTGGTCGAACAGTGGCAAGGAAAAATGAGCGCGATCAGGGACGAACAGCGTATAGAGAAAGTCCTCGTTCCGATTGAGCGCCTCATCGCCAGCAATAAACTCGATCTCAACGCTATTCTGTTCAGCCTGCATCATGGCATGCGCGGGCACCACGACGTGATCATGAGAGGCGAGCCACTGGACCGGCTGCTCGTTCACCCGGACCGCATGCACCCGCGCACCAGGGTCCTTGAAATCAAGGACCACATCACGCCCCCGAGGATCCGACCAGACGAAGCGTGCGTGAAGCCTCCCCCTGAGCGGGTCATTCAACGCGTCTGGTACAGAGAGGCGATAGGCGTACCGGATGTCGGACACGGTCTCTGCCCGGTGTTCGGCCAACGCCCAGGACACTCCCTCACCAACGTCGACCGATTGCGCAACCACGGTCTCTCCATTAAGCGTCAGACCGGCCACCATCACCCGCAACACCCACGTGCAGACCGTACCGGATCTGCGTCCCCTTGCCACCATCACTCCACCAGGCAATCCCCGACGTATTGCTCGGGTCGGGAGGTGAAACCCACCAGACGAGTGTCGGTGTACTCATGACGCGTATGCACCGCCATACGCCGCCCCTCAGTTGTCTCGCGATCAATCACCGTCGTCGTGTAGAGCGGACCAACCGTAAACATCTGCACAAGGTGCAGGTAATCGCCCGTCTGTCGAACGATGATCTGTGACGCACCGTACGGCCCGACGATTTCCGCCGTCGCCCCATCGGTGTCAATATCCTCAAACCTCAAGCTCAGCGTGGAGGGCTCCGCCCCGGCCTGAGCGTCCCCATCCGGCCAGTCGGCAGTGCTGATTACCGTAAAGGCACAGTCCAACACCCCGGCATCAACCAGCGGCACCTGGGCCCAAACAGTTGGCGCCAGCAGCGCGAGCCCCCCGGCGACTAGCACGGACCGCATCATTGTCGTGCACCCTGTTCTACGCATTCCGTCCTCCCGTGGAGAAATCTCCTTGTCGACTCCCGTGCCACACAATGCGACCCTGGAGTACACTCCAGGGCATTCTATGAGAATCACGACCCTCGCGCTGTTGTTCATTGCCGTCGCCGTGTTGGAAGGGCAACCCCTCTCGCCAGTTCTTGAGGAACGGCTCCAGGCGCTCTTCCCCACCGCCGACTCCTTCTCCAGCAAAGAAGGCACTCCTCCACATTTCAAAGCATTCGCCGAGAACGGCGACATCATCGGGTATGCCTTCTGGACGACCGAGCTTGAACCGCTCGAGCGCGGCTACGACGGTCCCATCCAAGTCCTTGTCGGGATTGATCTCAACGCCGCCATCACCGGGATCATCGTCGTCCGCCACCATGAACCCTATGGATATTTCTCGGTCGACCTACCGGAATACGCCGCCCAGTTCATGCAGAAGAGCATCCGTGATCGGTTCCGGGTTGGTGCAGACATCGATTCAGTCGCCACCGCAACCATCACCACGCGCAGTGCAACCCGCGCCATTCGGAACGGCGCCCGGCGTATCGCCCGTCAATTTCTCGCACCAGGCGGAGGCACGCGATGACCAGGACCACCCTGTTCCGATTCACCGTGTGTTGCCTTGCGTGGCTGTGGCTGGCCGGGCCCGTCTCAGCACAACCCGAACCCAGCACCGCTTCCCCGCCTTCGGAGACGGTACCCGCTGAAGACGACGGTTGGGACTTCGAAGACGACGATTGGGATTTCGAGGACGAAGAGGAAGAAGTCGAAACCTGGGCGACGCTCCTACGTGATCAGGCGCCCGATATTGCGTGGTTCACAGGTTTTGCGACACTCGCACTCATTGGCTTCTTTAAAAAAAGCATCCCGCTCAAGTACGTCACCCTCGGCGCTGCCGTCGTGTACATGGGGTTCACCAAGAGCCAGCTCATCTCCGTCGTCAACATCTACGGGCTGATGACCGGCAATATGCCGGTCTTTCGCTACAGCATCGCCTGGTATCTATTCGCGATCTTCACGGTGGTCACCACCATACTCTGGGGACGACTCTATTGCGGTCGAGTCTGTGCCTTCGGCGCCCTCACCCAACTCATGGATAGCGTCGTGCCGGCCAAACTCCGGTTTGAAGTTCCACCATGGCTCGAACAACGCGCGTCATGGATCAAGTACGGTCTGCTCGCTGTGACCTTACTCTATTTCCTGTCGACAGCAGACATTCCGGCCTATCGCTACGTCGAACCGTTCTGGATGTTTACCCGCCGTGGCTCCACAGGAATGTGGGTCGGGCTGGCAGTCCTGCTGATCGCCACGATCTTCGTTCGCAACCTCTACTGTCGATTTCTCTGCCCGGTCGGCGCCGCGCTGGGTCTCCTCTCCAAGCTGACCGTGTTCCGCATCAAACGCTGGTCGGAATGCAACACGTGCAAACTCTGTGAGAAAACCTGCGAGTGGGGTGCCATTCAGGGACCAGAGATCGTCATGACCGAATGTGTGCGATGCGACGATTGCGAACGCCTGTATGCGGACACCACAAAGTGTCCACACTGGCTCATCGCTGCACGGGACAAGCTCCGCAAAGCGCGACGTCCCCAGCCGGCAGCAGGGTGACAGTTGACTGAGTGGGTCCCACGTGGACCAGCACCCAAGGCTGGCTATCACGCAACAGTCTCTAGTAGGCTATTGTCCATTGCCTATACTGCTGCTGCCCTGACGTCATCCCGGGTGGCACCGACGGGAAACTCAGGGTTCGCCCCGTCTAGATAGGATAAAAATGCCGATTTTCGAATACGAGTGCCGCGAGTGTCACCATCAATTCGAGCTGCTCCTGTTACCAAAAGACCAGCCTGCATGCCCCGAGTGCGAGGGAACGCAACTCGACAAGCTACTCTCGATCTCCTCGGTAAGCTGTGAGAGCACGAAACAGCGGAACCTGGGTCGCGCACGGGAAAGCGCCAAGAAGGTCCAGCGCGATAAAGCCCACGCGGAGCACGAAGCGTACCACCACCACCACCACTAGCTCACGCCCTTGCCCCTAGTAGAGCGAGGTCGCCGAGCCCGTACGATCCACGCGGACGGACTCGGCGAGAGGGCTAGAGGCTCAAATGCTTGAGCTGGCCGTTACTGTCTCCGAGTTGCTCGGTCGGCACGCCGACGTTCTCCAGCAGCGCGAGTTGCATGTTAGTCAAGGGAGTCCCGTCGGGAACTCGCAGATGCTGTCCAGAGGCCATCCGTCCGGCTGCTCCTCCCACGAGCAGGATCGGCAGGTTGACATGCAGATGCTGGTTACCGTCGCTGATCCCGCAGCCATACAGCATCATCATGTGGTCCAGTAACGTTCCGTCGCCATCTGGTGTCGACGCCAGGCGATCGACGAAGTAGGCAAACTGCTCGATATGATGCCGATTCACCTTGGCAAGTTTCTCCATCTGAACCGGGCGATTCTGATGGTGAGACAAACCATGGTGCGGATCCGGAATCCCGAGCTCAGGATAGGTCCGCGGACTGACCTCTCGGGACATCATGAAGGTGATGACCCGGGTCATATCCGTCTGCAACGCCAACACCTGAAGGTCGTACATCAGCCGTGCGTGCTCAGCGAACGTGTCCGGAATGCCGCCGGTCGGACGGACGAGCTCTGGCAACTCGACGCCGCTCTGGGCCTCAGCGAGTTGAATACGCCGTTCGATGTCCCGGATCGCGTCCAGATACTGCGTCACCTTGTCTTGATCACCAGGCGCCAGGGTATTCCTGAAGTCCGCCACCTCATGCACAAGAGAGTCGAGAATACTGCGATCCTCACGGATACGCGCAAGCCTCGCCTCCTGGCTAGTATCCGTAGCATCGCCAAAAAGCCGCTCGAACACCGCACGAGGCTGATTCTCCATCGGCAACGGCGTCGTGGGGTTTCGCCAAGACAACGTGTTGGCGTATGCGCAACTCCAACCAGCCTCGCAGGCGCCGATCAGCTCGTTTGGATCAAGGCTGAGTTCGAGAGACGTCAGCTGGGTATCCTGCCCGATCGCCGCGGCCGCAATCTGATCCATGGAGGTGCCGCCACGGATATCTGGTCCCTCTGTCTTTTTTGGATGGATACCCGTCAGAAACGCAGACGCCGCCCGCACGTGGTCGCCGGTCCCCTCACCAGGCAACGGGAACATCGGCTCACTCTCCAACCCGGTCACAACTGTGACCTGGTGTTTGAATGGCGCCAATGGCGCGAGCGTCTGGGGCAGAGCGAAATCGGTCCCCTCCGACGTCGGGGTCCACTGATCCATGATCACGCCGTTCGGCACATAGGCGGTATACAGCCGCGCCTGCGGCCGTGCCGCGGTATTTCGCATCGCCGAAAGCGCCGGTACCATACCGTCGAGCAAGGGCAACGCAAGCGTCGCACCCACTCCGCGCAAAAACGTCCGTCGTGGCAACGCCATCTTAGTGATGATCATGACGCGGGACCTCTCCTCATTTGAAATGGCACACTCCGGGCGATCCCGGCAATCAGCGCCGACCAGCGATAGTCGTCATCGGCCGCCCCGCGGACAATGCGACGCACCGCCGGTGCATCGAAGTACTCTACACCGCGACCAAGCCCGTAGGTCAGTAATTTCTCAGTAATCGTGGTGACGAAGCTCTCCGGCCGACGAAGCAGGGCCGCCGTCAACGACTCCGGTCCATCGACAGGCGTGCCGTCCGCTAACTCTCCCGCCGCGTCGATGGCATCCCCCGCTTCACTCGTCGTACGCCATCGGCCGATCGCATCAAAGTTCTCTAACGCGAAACCCAGCGGATCCATGACCCGATGGCAACTTGCACAGACCGGATTCGCCCTGTGCACTTCCAATCGCTCACGCACCGACTTGGGCGGTTCGCCACTGTCATCATTCTCGGCCAGGGCAGGGACATCGGGCGGCGGCGGTGGAGGCGGCGTACCAAGGATGTTTTCCAATAACCATTTCCCACGGACCACGGGGGAGGTCCGGTGGGCGTAGGATGTCACCGTCAGCAGACTGCCCTTGCCAAGCAGACCACGGCGCGGTGCCAGATCGTCACCAAGCGCGATCTGCCGGAAATGGTTTCCGTAGACATTCGGAATGCCGTAATGCGCGGCGAGGCGCTCGTTGACGAACGTCTGGTCGGACGTCATCAATTCGAGCACACTCCGATCCTCCCGGATCTGGTTATCGAGAAACAATTCCATCTCACGCGCCATGGCCCCGCGGAGATTAGCATCGAAATCGGCAAACGCATAGGGGTCTGGCGCGACCAAGGTCATGTTCCGTAGATACAACCATTGCCCACCAAAATTATCCACAATGGCTCGTGCACGAGGATCCGCGAGCATGCGCGTGACCTGTCCCTCAAGTACTCCTGGCGACCGGAGCACGCCTCGCTCAGCCAGATCGAGCAACTCGTCATCCGGGCTGCTACTCCAGAGGAAGAAGGACAGCCGAGCGGCCAACTCGAGTTCACTGATCCGGTACGGCTCGCCCACATCGAGGTTGTCTGGATCGCGCTCCCGGCGAAACAGAAAATCCGGACTGACGAGTATCCGACGAAGAGCCATCTCAATCCCACTATCGAAGTCACCGGCGGCACGCCCCAGGTGAAAAAAATCAAGAAGCATCGAGATGTCCGCCTCGGCGAGGGACCTCCGGAAAGCGCGCCGTCCCAGCGCCCCGAGGATTTCCCGCGCACAGGTCACTTCCTCTGGCCCGCCCGCATCGACCGAGTCGGGTGGACGACAGAGAAAGATAGCCTGCCGGCTCGGCGTGTCACCACGACCCGTAACGTTGTACGGTCCCCGCAGTTCCACACGCCCGATAGCGGGATCCAGGGTTTGATCACCGGCATACTCGTAACTGGTCACCGCATAATGCGGCCGACGCATACCCTCAAGCACCGCAGCCTGGTCGTGGAATGTCACCGCGAATCGATGCGGGCCAGCCGTCGCCGAGAACCTGACCTCCTGTCCATCCTCATCAGAGTTACGATAATCGCGTCGACGCGGGTTTCCCTCGTCATCCGTTCCGAGGGGACCACCGACCGACAGCGTCTCGACGAGCACCCCATCCAGCCGGACTTCCAATTCGTGGCGATTCGCGAGGCCTCGCAGCCTACCGTCATACGTGCGCGACAGGTAGATCTTGGCAACATATTCGCCATCAACCGGGAACGTGTGCCGCACCGCCAACCCGCCTCTAGAGCCGAACGGCAGATCATCACTTACGCGAGCGTCCTGCGTCAGGTACTTGTCGACGGCAAAGATTTCCGTGGCCGGCGCCACGGTCGTATCCCCCACCGCAAGCCGGCTAATCCTTCGAGCCGCCGCCAGATAGCGCTCCGTCAGCATCGGGGACACCGAGAGCACATCGGCAATATTGTCGAAACCGAAGCCCGAATCGTCGGCTGGAAGCAACGTCGTACCGTCGACCTCCAGAGCCAACAGATCTCGAATCGCATTCGTGTACTCGGCCCGGTTCAACCGATGCACCCCCGGACGACGACCCGGGTTGGGATCTTGAGCCGCACGCGCGTCAACCGCAGCTTCGAGCCTCCCCGCAAATGATTCGTAGGCCGTTTCCGTCGGCCGTGGTCGCCCGGGCGGCGGCATCGCGCGGGTACGCAACTTCCGGATAACTTTTTCCCACACCTCAGTTTGGTGCGCGTCCTGACCAACCTGGGCCAGATCGATGTCCTGGAGCGAGAGTCCCGCGGCCAGGGTACGCCCGTTATGGCAGCCAACGCAGTATCGGTCCAGGAGAGCCCGGTCCTCGACAAGCGCCTCTGGGGTCTGGCCTGACGCCACACCGACTGCGAAAAATAGCCCGATCGCCACCGCCAACCGCCCGCCGTGTCGAGGTTCTCTCATGTCGCGACCGCCTCGGTCCAACACCTGGATTTTGAAGGGTTTGTCGTCACTGAACGTTCTGGGTGCATTATCATGATGGTCGCAGCACGGAGTCAAGTGGAGATGAAAGTGTATGACGGAATCAGGACTCGACAAGGGCCTGCGGTCCGTCCGATACTTCACGGTACCCCTGGACAGCGCGGGTGCCGCTGGCACAACAGCCGGCCCGACGACAGCGTGACCTCCAGCACGAGAGCGAAATATGACGCGACAAATAATGATCGTGGGCCTAGTCATCGGCTCTGTGATGTCGGCGGGGAGCCTCACCATCCATGCGGAATCCCCCAACCCACTCGACCTGATCGAGGCAGCGAGACAGGCAGACACCGCGGCAGTGCGCGCGCTCCTGCAGGATGGCGTGGACGCCAATTCGCGCTACGGCGACGGTTCAACGGCACTGCACTGGGCAGCGCACCGGGATGCCATTGATCTCATCGTCACACTGCTCCAGGCCGGGGCCAACCCTGACTCGGGGGACGACCACGGGGTCACGCCGCTGAGCCTGGCGAGCCTCAATGGCAACATGAGGACGGTCGAGATCCTCCTGGACGCAGGAGCCGATCCCAATGCCGCTCGCACCAACGGTGAGACGCCCCTGATGACCGCAGCACAGGTGGGAAGTGTGGCTGTCGTACGCCGATTGCTTGCCGCTGGCGCGAACCCGAATGCCACCGAAGCAACCCTCGCACAGACTGCGCTGATGCTCGGGGTAGCCGAAAACCACGCGACGGTGGCCCGCGTGCTCCTCGAAGCAGGAGCCGAGGTATCGGCCCGCTCCACCAATCACTTCACTCCGTTACTCTTTGCGGCACAACAGGGCAACGTGGAGGCGGCACAGCTCCTCATCGCGGCCGGGGCCGACCCCAATGAGGCCGCTCCTGACGGCATCGGTGGCAACACCAACGCACGGACCCGCTTCGTGGAGAACACCGAGGCATCGGCCTTGCTCGTGGCCATCGATAGTGAACATCAAGAGATGGCCCATTTCCTTCTCGCGCATGGGGCGGATCCCAACCACGCAGGCGCAGGCCGTACACCGCTCCACGCCGCCGTTCAGCGGAAGATGCCGGCCATCGTCACTGCGCTACTCGAGCGAGGCGCGGAACCGGATCCGCGACTGGAAAAACGGTTGCCCTTTGTCTCCCGCCGCATCAACCAGAGCAATGGGATGACCCCGTCGAACATCGGAGCCACACCGTTCTTCCTGGCCGCGAGCTTTGGCGACCTCGAAAGTATGCAGATCTTGATCGCGGGAGGCGCCGACCCATTTCGGCGGGTCGATGATGGCACAACCGCATTGATGGTTGCCGCCGGCGGAGATTACGTGGAAGGGGCCGACAAATACGGGCGTCGTTGGTTCGGCGACAATCTGCCGCTACAAGAGTCCGCGCTCGCCGCCGTCACGTATTTGCTTGATCTCGGGCTCGATATCAATGCCCGAAACGACTACAACCAAACGCCGCTCCATTGTGCCGTCTATCTCGGAGGCACACTCATGGTGCCGTTCCTGGTTGACCAAGGTGCCGAGATCGATGCGATCAACGCACGGGGACAGACGCCCTGGTACATCGCGGCAAAGGGTGAGTATCGCTCCGGTTCCTTCTATACACACGAAGAGACGGGCGAGGTCATCGAAGCACTCGGCGCAGATCTGACCCTGGGCGAAGACCTGGGTCCAGACTTCAAACGGATTCGGGCCGAACGCGAAGGAGGGCAGTAGCCCAAGATTCGCCTGACAGGGCAGGCAACGGAAGACAGGGACCTCCCGCTGCCTTCTCTGCGCGCGATCCCACCAGTCCAGTTACAGACTCGCCAGCAGGGCGTCGAGACCGGCTTGCGCGACGACTTCGTCTTGATCGGGCGATCCAGAACTGCACCCGATCCCTGCCACGATCTCGTCATTGACGAAGACCGGCAATCCGCCGGCAACGATCATGAAGCGACCTTGATTGCTGACATGAATACCGAAGGCAGGCCCACCAGGCCCACCAACTTCCCCGTATGCACGCGTCGATTTGCGCGCGGCGGCCGCCGTGAAGGCTTTACTGATCGCCACGTCGATACTCGTAATCCGTCCGCCATCCATCCGGTGAAACATGAGTAGACTCCCGTTGTCATCGGTAATGGCGATATCCATATCGACACCGATCTCGCGAGCCTTGGCCTCGGCCGCAGCCATCATCACGCGCGCGTCATCAAGTGTCAGCTTCTGTACCGTTCGCATCTAGACATCCTCCCCGGGCATTATAGTCAGCCACGCCTCGTGGCGGCGAAACCCTCGATCTCTACCGCGGTTCCGGTGCGGGAATGGGTTGCACAGGTCGAATCGTCGTATCCGGTGGTTCTGCAGGGGCCCCGGACATGGACGGCACCGTCCGTGGCTGGGGCCTAACCCCGCCCGGGCTAATGGGGGTCGGGAGTGGAGAAGCCACGTTCAGACCGGCTCCCGTATCGCGTTGGACACGAAACGCACGAAGATCTGATTCGTCGAGTTCGAGCCCCCGCATGATCCGAGGCGTCAGCGTCACGACGATGTCCGTCTCCGCCGTGACCCGTTGATTGCGCGCAAAGAGGCGACCCACCAGGGGCAAATCACTTAACCCGGGAATGCCCTCCATCACCTCGCGCTCTTCGTCGCGGATCAGCCCCGCCAAGATATTCGTCTCTCCATCCCGCAGCCGAATCGTGGTGTTAATTGATCGATTCCCAAACGTCGGGAGATCGTTGTACCCGGAACCAGAGATGCTCAACACCTCGATATTGAGCTCAAGTGACACATCGTCATTGTGGTGTGTATACGGGGTGATATCGATGTTGACGCCAATATCCCGGTAATTGAACGAGACGATTGGCTGCTGCGATATGCCTCCTTGCGCAAAGGGCGTGAAGGTCGTAACGGGCACCGGCACTTGCTCGCCGAAGCGCGCCTCGGCCGTCTGCCCTTCCGACGTTCGCAGATGAGGATTCGCCAGCGTATTGGTGTTCGTATCTCGCTTCAGCAGTCGATAGTACAGCCCCGGCAACGCCGCAACGGCGACGTTCGACGTCGAAAGGTTCGCAATATCGTTGAACGAAAAGGGACCGCTCCCGATCGCCGCACTTCCATCGATGCCGGGCGAGCGCTCATTCCCCGTTGACGACGCGAACTGGAGGCCATACTCCTGAAGCCGCTTCCGGTCGACCTCAAGTAGCTCAACATCAATCACGATTTCTGGCGGTGCCTTGTCGATGGCCGCGATCAAACGAGCCGCCGCCGCCAGCCGTTCTGGGGTGTCCTTGATGGAGATCGCTCGAGTGGCGGTAACGGGGGCCAGCCGCCGTAAATCGACCACGAGCCGGAGAAGGTCGATCGTCTCGGCCACGTCGGCATTACTCAAATAAAACGTCTGAACGATTTCTTCCTCATACTCACGCCGCTTCGCCGGGGTATCCGGAATGACCGTGATCGTTTGTTCTCCCGTAATACGAAAGAAGTTGCTGGTCGAGAGAGCAACGGACGTGAGCGCCGTTTCCAGCGAGCTTCCCCGCAAATCGAGCGAGACGCGATCATTCTGGAAGGCAGGGTCAAAGATGATGTTGAAGTCCGCAAACTGCCCCAATGCGGAGAAGACGTCACGGGTGCTCGCCTCGCGAAAAATGAGTGAGTCCGGTAGTACCTCGTCTGGAAGCTCTAGACCGATTGGCGGCAGTGTCCGTGCACGTTCCACGATCGCCTCAAGGGCCGTCTGACCAGTTTGACGGGCTGCGAACTCCAACTGCACCGCCTGTTGTGCCTCACTCAGGGCCTCGCT
>CAZPZZ010000084.1:0-1747 GCA_964591245.1 uncultured Vicinamibacteraceae bacterium
CGGGGATCGAGCGCGCGGCAGCGTGCGCGCCCACCGCCTCCCCATTCGTCGGTAAAGATCACCTTCGTCCCGTCATTGTTGAAGGTTGCTGAATGCCAATACGCGAAGCCTGGATCAATCACCTCGTCTATCCGCTCCGGACGCATCGGATCCGAGATATCGAGCAGAATCCCATTGCCGGAACATGCGCCGGCGGCCAGCCCGATCTCGGGGTACACCGTAATGTCGTGGCACTGGTTCGTCAGCCTCGTCGTTTGAGTGCCCGGCCCGTGATCTCCGCCAGCCCAGAGTCCCGCCCTCACGCCCGTCTCCGGATCAGCGAAGATGAACGGACGATTCACGATGGCTGCCTCTTCCGGGTTCGACATCGGAATCCGGATTACATCAATCCGAAACATGGACGTGTTGGGATCTTCTGCGGGAGACTCATCAGAACAGCCTTCCAACTCTTCCCCCGGCCGCACGGAACTGGTCCCGGAACCGTAGACATACACGTTGCCCTCGTCATCCGGATCATTGACGAGCGTATGCGTGTGCGAACCACGGCACGTTTGCACGGCAGCGACCTGACGCGGCGAACGCGGCGAACTGATGTCGAAAATGCGGACCCCACGGAACCGCTCGGCACTCACTGGATCGGACACCCCCTGCAATCCGCAATCGAGTCGACCCCGAGTTTGCTCGACCGACATGATCAAGAGGTCTCCGACTACCGAGACATCCCCCTGCCCCCCCGGACACACCACCGAGCTGACGAGTTGCGGAGACGATGGCACCTCAACGCGATAGGTGCTAAACCCGTGATAGTTCCCCTCGAAAAGCATGTCTCCGGAGAATGCCAGGTCCGTATTCGAGAAACTGAGCATCGGCGGACGAGACGCTGCCTCCTCATGGTCCTCAGCATCCTCCTGTGATTCCGCATCTGCAGCGCCCGCGGGAATCTCCCCCTCGGCGGAGGCGCCACCCGCAGATGCATTCTCCGAATCATCGACCGCCGCTTGCTCATCAGACTCGGTCTCCGGGCCGCGCGAGAGTGGACGACCCGCTGGAAGGTAGGGATCAAAAAAACCGTCAGGTTTTGGCAACGCCGCCACCAGGGTCATATTCCAAGACGCCTCTCCGGCATCTCGAAAACCAGCCGCCAGATCGACACGCGGATCACTTGACAGCCCCCGGAGCATGCCATCCATCCGGTCGATCTCCATGCTTTGGTCTGACGTGATGTCAGCGGTAAAGGCAAACAGCTGCGAATCTTGCGCTGACCCACGCTGATCAAGCAGATTCTCCACCATCGTGAGCGCTCCCTGGTGATGCTTGATCATCAGTTCGAGAAACAACCGATCAAACTCGGCACCGTCTGCCTGCTCAAGCGTGGCCATCTCCTCATCAGTCAACATCCCAGGCATGCGTTCTGCGCCCGGGGCATGATGTGCATCAAGTGCGGTCACGTCTAGACTCCGCTCCCGCAACCAATCCTGCATCATCTCAATCTCATCGGCTTGCGAGAGTGCGATCCGCTGAGCCAATTGCCGCATCACGTCTCGCGCACTCCGCGATTCCAAGAGTTCCGTCATCTCGAGCGCCTGAGCGTGGTGAGAAATCATCCCTTGCAGGAACATCACGTCTGCACCCGAATAGCGGATACCGGCAAGGTCGGCCGCTGCTTCGGCCGAGATCTCCCGACTTACCTCGCCAGGGGCACCGGGCTGGACGATCGGCGGTTGCGCCTGACTCGACGCCGCGCCAA
>CAZPZZ010000084.1:1847-17593 GCA_964591245.1 uncultured Vicinamibacteraceae bacterium
AGAGCCATGCTTGTCCAACTCATCGATCTATACTCCGTGATCGTCCTCGTGGCAGTGGTTATCTCCTGGATGCAACTGCCACCGTCGAATCCAATTGCACGGGCCGTACACGCTGTCACCGAACCGGCACTAGAGGCCATCCGCCGAATCCTTCCTCCAATGAGCGGACTCGATTTTTCACCTATCGTGCTGCTGCTCGGGCTCAGGCTCCTCCAAAACCTGGTAGATTGAAAAATCTGACACCCCTCTGGACTCAGGCGTCGTCACCGGGCCCAATATGGCGTCAACGCCGCCTGCGTGATATCGTCGACCGGATACGTTTCTATGAGTTGGTGAGGCCTCTGGCACGTTGAGGAATCACTGCGAACACGGTTGGTGTCACGATCGGTGACACTGCGGACAGCATAGCGAGTACACGACATCTATTGGAGGCCAACATGCCGATGCGTAGCCTGTGGGCAATTGTGACGCCGGCCTTTCTTGCGTCCCTTGTTCTCACAGCGGCGCCTGCCGCACCACGCGCCCAAGAGACGGCGGAAAACCCGTTCACCACGAACCTCGACATCAGAATGGGCCAACGCTTGTTCCAGCAGCAATGTGGACGGTGCCACGGTCTCGACGGAGAAGGTGGAGAAAACGGACCAGATCTGACGGGCGGATTTCGAAGCGCGACTACCGATGCCGGCCTGTTTTCCGTCGTTCGGGAGGGAATTCCCAACACGCAAATGATTGGCATCAGTCGCAATTCGACCGATCAATCGGTCTGGATGGTCGTGAGTTATCTCAACTCGTTGAATGATTCCGGCAACGCCGATCTCCCAGGAAACGCCGCGGCGGGCCGAGAGCTTTTTTCAGGGCAAGGAAACTGTTCAACATGCCACATGGTTGGTGGACAGGGCGGTCGCCGCGGGCCAGATCTGAGTGAAGTTGGTCGCCAGCTCGATCCAGATGAATTGCGCACCGCGCTCGTGGCACCAGACGACGAGGTTGCTCCTCGATGGTGGACTCTTCGGGTGACTACCGCGGACGGCAGCGTTGTCGAAGGACTCCGCATGGGTGAAGACACGTTTGCAATGCGCCTGATGGACGAAAACGAAGATCTATGGTCGTTCTCGAAATCCGGTGTCCGTTCGTACGAACGCGATACGAGTTCCAGCATGCCGGCTGCGGGAGACAGTCTGACCGATAGCCAACTCGACGATCTGATTGCGTACCTGTACTCGCTGCGACCGGAGGAGAGCTGATCATGAAGCGGCTTGTTATTGCTATTACCTTGCTATTCGTTGCCAGTCTCGGCTCCGCGCAGGAGTCGAATACGACAGGAACAACCCCGTCGTTCTCCCCTGTCACATGGGAGCGTCTACTCAACGCGGCCGATGAACCAGAAAACTGGATGATGTACGGGGGCACACTCAACAGCCAGCGGTTCAGCCGACTTGACCAGATCCACAACCGAAATGTCGGAAACCTCGAGCTCAAGTGGGCGTATCAAATTCCACAGCTCGACCGGGCTGAAACCTCTCCCATCGTGGTTGACGGCGTGATGTTCATCACCGAATCCCCCAGCAACGTGGTGGCCGTCGATGCCGCCACCGGGCGTCAGTACTGGCGCTATGACCATCCCCTTCCGGACGACCTACGCATCTGCTGTGGTCGGAACAATCGGGGAGTAGCCATTCTGGGAGAAACCCTCTTCATGAGCACGCTCGACGCGCATCTCGTTGCGATTGATGCTCGAACAGGGAATGTGTTGTGGAACGCCGAGACGGCTGACCATCGGTCAGGCTATAGCAAGACCGCTGCCCCACTCGTCGTCAAAGACAAGATCGTAACGGGTATAGCCGGCGGCGAATTCGGCATTCGCGGATTCGTAGACTCGTACGACGCGCAATCCGGCGATCGGCTGTGGCGAGCCTGGACCATCCCTGGCCCCGATCATCCGGACAACCAAACATGGGCCGGTGACTCGTGGCGAACAGGAGGCTCAGCCAGCTGGATCACCGGTTCCTATGACCCTGATCTGGACCTCGTGTACTGGGGCACCGGCAATCCCGGACCGGACTGGAACGGCGATGTTCGGCTTGGCGACAACCTCTATTCAGACTCGGCCCTCGCCCTCAATGGGGACACGGGCGCTATGGAATGGTACTTCCAGTTCACACCGCATGACGTACACGACTGGGACGCCATCCAGGTACCCATCCTTGCCGACCTCGAGATGGACGGCGAGATGCGCAAAGTGATGATGTGGGCCAACCGCAACGCCTTCTACTACACCCTTGACCGGGAAACGGGTGAGTTCTTAGTGGGCAAACCGTATGCCAAACAAACGTGGGCCGAAGGCTTGGATTCCAACGGCCGTCCGATACGCGTGCCGAATACCGCCCCGACTCCAGAAGGCACCTTAGTCTCACCATCCATCGGGGGCGGCACGAACTGGTGGTCTCCCGCGTACAGTCCACGGACAGAGCTGTTCTATGTGAACGCCTATGACGGTGAGCAGATCTATTTCAAACGCGACGAGGAATACGTCGAAGGCGATCAATTCACCGGCGGTGGAGGCCAGAATGCGGCCCCTATCGACACGTATCACAGCGCCATCCGCGCTCTCGACCCGCGCACGGGCGATCTCCGTTGGGAGTACCCGATCCAACCGCGATCGACGGCCGGCATCACGACTACGGCTGGGGACCTCGTCTTTAGCGGAAGCGTTGATGGCTATTTCTACGCCCTTGATGCCGTGAGCGGGGAAGAACTGTGGCACATGGCGGTCGGCTCACGAGTACACGCAGCTCCGATCACCTACGCCGTGAATGGCGAGCAATATGTCACGATCGCTGCTGGCAACGTGGTGTTCACGTTTGGCTTGCGTGAATAAGCGAGGAGTTTCCCTAGTCCAGTGGCCTCCTCTATAGAGACCGACTTGGCCGGGACAGAGCCATGTCCTGGCTACGTGGGACGATCTGCGCATGGGCACACCATGACAGGGGCCACCGGAACAATCGTAGATTGGGCAAATTTACCCGGGCATTCGCATCAGCGCTGGCACGTTGCCCATGTTCTCGACGGTGAATTTGAACTCACCATCGACGCCCGGACCCAGCGTATGGGTCCGGGCGACACCACCATTATTCCGTCCAACGCACCGCACTCGGGACGCGCCATCACCACGTACCGCGTTGTCGACACGTTCCACCCGGTCAGGGACGATTTCCGGTAAAGGCCAGAGGGCCGGATGGCCCTCCCCCTCATGTACATCGCCCGTGTCTGGCTCGACGGTCTAGGTCGTGTCTTCCGGGCACCCGTCATACTGCTCGGGTGCACGGCGCTTGTCGTTGTCCTGTCTCTCCTCTTGGCAACCCTGCTTGACCAGGAACCAACACCAACGGCCATCGCGTTCAGGATCGCCGAACAGACCGTGCACAGCGCGCGGTGGGAGTGGCAGCACCTCGTGCACCGCACGGAACACTTGAGCGATGTGCTTGCCTCCGCACTTGGAGCTGGCGTGGCCTCTGCAACCATCGAAGTCGCTATCACCGAGGAGCGATTCGTTTCCTTCAGCGCGGTACTCGTCCTGGTCTACCTCCTCGCATGGACCTTCCTGTCGGGCGGCATCCTGGATCGCTATGCGCGGGATCGGCCAACTCACAGCGTCGGCTTCTTCTCGGCTTGCGGAATGCACGCACCACGCCTGCTGCGCCTACTGGTCCTCGCCGCATGTGTATACGGCCCCCTACTCATGGTCGGCCGAGCGTGGGGTCTTGGCATGTCCAGAGGGGTACACCCGCGAGAAACCACCGACATCGCAGAGATCTTCCTGCAGCAACCGTTCAGATTCCTTGCGTTCGGCTTTGTACTTGTAGGCCTGAACCTGCTCTTCGATTACACCCGAGCGCGCACAATCGTCGAAGATCGGAGGAGCATGATCGGAGCGCTACTTGCCGCCTGGCGATTTCTGAGACGTCATCCCGCCGGATGCGTAGGTCTCTACGCCGCGAATGCGGTTGTCCTCGGGTCCATCATAGGGACATATACCCTGGTTGCGTCCGACGCGCATTCAACAGGGTGGGGACACCTTCTCGCGCTCGCATATCTTTTGACTCGCGTCGCGAGTTCGCTGCTGTTCACCACAACGGCGCTCGTCTATTTCCAGCGTGAACTCGCGCACGCCAACTACGTTGCCGTGCCAGCGCCCGTGTGGCCGGACTCACCCACCGCCGAAGCGCTGGGTCGACTAACGTCAACAGAACGGCGACCGTGACCCAGTACCTGGGGAGCCCCCCACAACGGCACGGTCCTCTCGCTACCGCGCAGACGGACCGGACAGAATGTCGTATTCTGTAATGACTCCGCGACGTGTGATCTGGAGTTCTCGGGCCAACTCGACTCCTGCCTCACACATGTAGCCATCAAGAGGCTAGCGCGAATCGCAAGGAGACTCCGATGCGACACTCACTCTCCGTGTTCTACACACTGTTCACCGTCAGCACGGTCATCACCTCGTCGCTCCATGCGACCGCCCAGCCATCGACCTCATTAGCAGTAGAAGCTTCGGTCAGGGATGCATTGAATGGCGAACGCGCACTTCGACGACTCTCCGTCTCCGTCGACGGGCGAGAAGTAACACTGACCGGCGATCTAGACACGTTCTGGTTGAAGAGCGAAGCGATCCGACGGACGCTAGAGGTCGAGGAGATCAACCTCGTCGTGAGCGAGATTACCCTTCCTCCCCCGGAGAGCGACCAAGCTCTCGCCGAAGAGGTAGCGAAAGTCGTACAGCGGTATCCGAATTACACGGTCTTCGACTACCTCGACGGACGGGTCGAGAACGGCACCGTCACGCTCTGGGGCAAAGTCACCCCAACACGGAACAAGGCAGGCGAAGTCTTCGAACGCGTTGCCAAAATCCGTGGTGTACAAGATGTACAAAACAATATCGACACACTCGCTCCCTCGTCCGGGAACGAAAACCTGCGACGCCTGCTTGCCCGCTTGGTGTTCCGCAGCACTCACTTTCAGCGATTCGCGACGTCTCCGAACCCGCCATTCCACATCATCGTCGACAACAGGGTGGTCACGCTCGTCGGCTACGTGCAAAGCGACATCGAATACCGAGAACTCGAGCGGATCGTCACCCAGACACAGGGAGTAATCCGCGTCGAGAATCAGCTCCAACGACTACGCTAACCCCTGATGGATCGTGCGGTTGAGGCGCTCCTGAATCACGGCGGTTGCCGGTTGGGTCAGAACCACGATATCAACTCAACGAGGTGGCTGCGATTGTTCTGGCCTCGCCTATCCCGGAGCGGCTTCAGGGTAGCCCGGCGGGCAAATTGTAGAACACTGCTGAACCGGGGTACCGAGCCCGCGATCCGAGCTGGCGCTCGATCCGCAGGAGTTGGTTGTACTTGGCGGTCCGATCAGTACGACACAACGATCCGGTCTTGATCTGGCCGGCGCCGGTCGCCACGGCCACATCCGCAATGGTAGTGTCCTCCGTCTCTCCCGACCGATGCGAAATCACGGCGGTGTAGCTGGCGCGTTTTGCCATCTCAATCGCCGCCAGCGTCTCGCTCAACGTGCCGATCTGGTTCAGTTTGACCAAGATCGCATTCGCCACCTTTTCGCGAACGCCTCGCTCAAAAATCTTGGTGTTCGTGACAAAAAGATCATCACCCACGAGCTGGATCCGCCCACCCAGGGCCGCCGTCAGCTCAGACCACCCCTCCCAATCATCCTCGGCCAGCCCATCCTCGATCGAAAGGATTGGATAGGCCTCGACGAGTCTGCGACACCAGTCAACCATATCGCCGGAACTCCGTTCAGCGACACCATCACCGGACAGCCGGTAGTGTCCCCCCTCGTAGAGTTCGCTGGCCGCGACGTCCAGTCCCAGGTAAACGGAGTCTCCAGGCCGATACCCCGCGCGCTCGATCGCCACCATGAGGATGTCAAGCGCAGCTTCGTTGGAATCAAGATTAGGAGCAAACCCGCCTTCATCTCCGACCGCCGTCTGATGTCCGGCGTCCCGCAACACCGCCCGTAAATGGTGAAAGATTTCTGTACCCATTCTCAGCGCCTCTGAGAAGCTCGACGCCCCGACGGGGATGATCATAAATTCCTGAATATCCACGTTGTTGTCGGCATGGGCGCCCCCGTTGAGCACATTCATCATCGGAACCGGTAAAACGCAGGCATCGTCCCCACCAAGATGCGCATAGAGCGGATGGTTCTTGAGAGCAGCAGCTGCCTTCGCCACGGCCAAGGAGGTGCCAAGTAGCGCGTTCGCACCTAAACGCCCTTTGTTCTCAGTGCCATCGAGGGCGATCAGGCAACGATCAATCTCGCTCTGGTCCATGGGATCATGCTGCAGCAGAGCTTCACGGATCTCCGTTCTGACGTGACCGACTGCCTTCGTGACACCTTTTCCCAGATACCGCGTTGCATCACCGTCACGGAGTTCCACCGCCTCGAGCGCACCGGTTGACGCGCCAGACGGTACTGCTGCTCGACCGGTAACCCCAGTACCAAGCATTACTTCCACCTCGATGGTCGGATTACCCCGACTATCGAGAATCTCCAGTGCGGACACGTCGACAATCGCGTGATCCAAGCTCATTGGTTCCCTTCATTCTCGCCTGAAGACCGTACCCGGCCCAACACGCCGAACAACATTCGGCCACCACTCCGCCACACCTGAGTGTCGCACAGGCTTTCCCAAGAACTGCGACTCGCGCCCCAGGATCGATTTCTAGCTACATAATACGGAGACACGCCTCCCCAGGAAGGGAAAAGGCGTTGGTCTGGTCGCTGCTGGGGACGAAAAGAAGTCTTACCCGGGAAGGCCGAAGTGTAGCCGAGTGCTACGAGAGATGGTGTTTCGCAGTATTGGAACACGAACACTCTGAATCCGTGCTCACCGGCTTGAACCGTCTTTTGAACGGTCGAGAACCGCAAGCTGCGACCAGACCTGCCTACAAAGCCGAGCCATTCAACAGCGAGCAAGAGTTGCCGCCTTACCCGGCCTTCGTGTTCTAAAGATACGTTACCTGGATGTCTGGCGCTATTGGACCTTAGTCCAATAACGCCGTCTCTAGAGCAGATCACCGACCTCCGGGACCATGATCTGGAGGCGCTCTGCTTGGCGTACCAGCTCCGCGAGTGACCTCGCCTCCATCGTGGTCATGACACGGGCTCGATGCACCTTGATCGTCTTCTCACTAGTGCCCAACACGGCCGCGATCTGCTTGTTCAACAGGCCCACGGTCACCCAGACGAATACCTGCTGCTGGCGAGGGGTCAAGCGGTGATACCGGACGCGCAACCGGTCCAACGCCTCTTGTTCTTGCCGTTGTTCCCGATGGCGAGCGATGCCACGTTCAATCGCAGCCAGCAAGGCCTCATCGTCGAACGGCTTCATCAGGAAATCAACAGCACCGCATTTCATGGCTTCCACACTCATCGGTACATCGCCATGCCCGGTGATGAACACGATGGACATCGTCACGCCGGATGCCACCAAATAGCGCTGCAGCTCCAACCCGGTCATTCCAGACATGCGCACGTCCAACAGGACGCAGCTTGGACCCGGGGGACGTGCGCCTTCCAGGAAGGCCTCGGCAGATGGGTACGCCTCAACGCGCAATCCAACCGTCTCAAGCAAACGGACGAGGCTCCGGCGAACCGACGGGTCGTCGTCGACTACGAAAACTGTCGGTTCGTCGGTCATTGATCCGACCCGCTGTCCACGGGCAACTCGAAGCTGACAACCGCTCCAGAGCCGGGCTGGTTGGTGGCCCAGATACGCCCATCGAACCCATGAATGATGCTTCGGGAAATCGACAGCCCCATACCGAGTCCATCCTCACGTGAGCCCGTAAACGGCTCGAACATTTTTTCGAGCATTGGCGGCGCAATCCCGGGACCGTTATCCGCCACCGATACCACCTGCCCGCCCCGGCCGCGCTCCCGCACGGTCACCTTGAGGGTGGGCTCCGGCCGACCATCCATAGCCTGCATGGCATTGGTGAGCAAGTTAACAACAACCTGTTGAATTTGAATCCGATCGGCGACGACCGACGGCAATCCCTCGCTGAACTCGGTCAGTACCGTAATCCCACGCAGCGCCAGTCCGCCACGCATGATCTCTCGCACTTCTCGCACCATCTGCGCCAGGTCAATCCGCTCGCGCGTAGGCGTATCGCGACGCATCATCTCGCGGAGCCGACGAATGATGGCGCTGGCTCGGCGGTCGTCCGAAATGATGTCCCGGAGCACGTCTCTGGTCTGCCGTACGTCTGGAGTCGCCCGGTCCAGAAGACGGACGGCTGCCTGTGCATTGCTGAGAATGGCGGCCAGGGGTTGGTTCAGTTCATGTGCCAAGGTCGCCGTCAACTCACCCAGCGAACTCACCCGAGCGACATGGGCAAGCGCATCCCTATGTTGGAGTGCCTCAGCACGTGCGATCACTTGCTCTGTCACATCCGAACAGACCGCGACGAACATGATGGGACGCTGCGGACCCTCCGGCCGCGGCGCCAACTGCAATGTCCAATGCCGATAGATGCTATTTTTCGCCCGAATGCGAAACTCCGCCGACAAGCCGCGGCGCCGCTCGAACACCTCGCGTTCCACGTCGGCCTGAATCCGCTCCCGATCTTCCGGGTGCACTTGGTCCGCCCACCCCTCGATGGTACGCGGAAATTCTCCACTCTCGTATCCCAGCGCCTCGTCTACCTGTCCGAACCACTCCACCTGGCCGGTCTTGATATCAATTTCAGCAATGATGTCAGCGCCAAGGGTCGCGGCAATCCGGAATCGATCAATCAGCTGTCTAAGCCGGACCTGGCTTGTAATCGCCATCGTCTCGGCCTGTTTCCGCTTAGTAATGTCGATAAGAAACCCACGGAGCACGGCGGGCCTGTCGGCTACTCGTTCCACCGCAACAACGTCATGAACCCAGACACTCTGACCGGTGGCCGCAACGAGACGGTACTCAAGGTCATAGACATCCCGCACGGTCAGCGCCATTTCACCCAATCGCAGCACACGCTCACGGTCGTCAGGATGGAGGCGACTCTTCCAAAACGAGGGTTCGTACCAGTTGTCGAGTCCGTAGCCGAGGAGCCGCTCGGCCTGAGATCCGACATAGGTGAAATCACGTGTACTGGCATCGGCCTCCCATTGCACAATGCGAGTCGCCTCAAGAAGGCGGCGGAAGCCTTTCTGGCGCGGTGACTGCTCCGCGGCTGCCGAGTCCCCAAAGGCCGAACGGCTTCGTGATGAGGCCATCTTGCTTACCCAATGATGTTATGCCGTCAACCCAACCGGACACGCCACCCCTGTACCACCGTGCCCGCAATAGCCATGCGGATTCTTCGCCAGGTACTGTTGGTGGTACTCCTCTGCATAAAAGAACGGAGGCGCCGTCACAACCTCCGTCGTGATCTCGGCATATCCGGCCTTTTGCAGGACCGGCTGATACGTCCGCTTCGACACTTCGGCCAACCTCAACTGCGTCTCATCACCACAGTGAATCACCGACCGATATTGCGTACCGACGTCATTTCCCTGACGCATACCCTGCGTGGGGTCATGGCCCTCCCAAAAATGGCGAAGCAGTCGGTCATAAGACACCAGAGCGGGATCAAACACGGCAAGCACGACCTCCGTGTGACCAGTCAATCCAGTACACACCTCCTGGTAGGTGGGATTCGGGGTCACGCCTCCGGCGTATCCCACCGCGGTCGTGTACACGCCAGGCAACTCCCAAAAGCCACGCTCCGCCCCCCAGAAACACCCCATGCCGAATACGGCACGTTGCATTCCGTCTGGAAACCCTGGGCTTAGTGGCTTACCGGTCACAAAATGTACCTCTGGCACCGACACCGGTTCAGAGCGCCCCGGTGGCGCCTGCTCAGCAGTCGGCATAGTCGGCGTGTCTACCCTGAACCTCATCGGACCTCCCCAAGAAAATAGCTCGTCCTCTCGTCTATTCACGATACCGCAGAACCCCATCGAGCGACCGCTATCGGTCACATGACACAGGATAGCGGTTGCGAGGCGTAGCTCAGGTCAACGATAGGAAGGGCAATCCAGACACAACGTCATCGACAGGCAACACGCTCCGCACGGGGTAGCCCCCAACTCCAGCGCCTCGTTCTTCTATGAGGCACCAGGCGTTATCGCTGTAGCGCAGCGGGAAGGTCGGCAATCGAATCGAGCACAAGGCCAGGCCGAACACGCGTATCTGTGAGATCTGCGTCAGAGAACTTGCCCGTCTTTACAAGGATGCTGCTCGCGCCCGCCGCATGCGCCCCCTCCACGTCGGCGCGGAGATCATCGCCGACGACCACAAGTTCTTCGGGTGGCAGATCGAGCAGAGTAGCCGCAGCCTGAAAATATCGTCCACTTGGTTTCCCAGCCACGATCGCGATCACGTCGGTCGCATACTCGATCGCCGAAACAAACGGTCCTGCATCGAGACACAATGCGCCCCCTCGTGTCCGATATCGATTCTTCTGCAAGGCAACCAGCCGCGCGCCAGCAAGGACATGACGAAAGACCCGGTTCATCCGGTCGACAGACCACTTGTCACCCAGATCACCAATCACTACCGCCTCGGGACTGCGCTCGTCGAGTTCGAACGCCGCGAACTCCTCGATCGTCTGACCGGCAATATGGAGTGAAATTCGAGATACGTTCTGTTCGGCGAGCCAGATGGCCGCTGCGCGCGGTGCCGTAATCACCTCGTCAAGACTCACTGGCACGCCAAGGCTTCGAAGACGCGCCATGAGTGCCCCGCGCGGATGGCGTGACGTGTTCGTGGCAAAAGCGAGCCTCAGCCCAGCTGACCGTAGCGCCTTGACTGCCTCCCTTGCACCCGGCAGAAGCCCTCCATCGTCATAGACTGTCCCGTCCAAGTCGAGAATGACCCCCTGTACGCGTTCAAGCCACCGTGGCATGCGCTCGAAGCTTTGGTCGCGACGCCGCCGCCCCGGAACCACCTGCCGTGAACTACCCGATGTACCTGATTCCAAGCCGGAGCGTCCGTTTTGCATAAGCCAATTCGACAGACCTCAGTGTACGGCACACAGGGGCAGACAGCTACCGCTGCACCACTGCAGCCTCAGATCGTGCGCCCTTGCAGTAATTGCAGGACGGACCGGTCCTGCTATACGATGGCCGCATGCAGCTCACGATCAGTTACTGCAAGGTTTGAAACTATCTCCCGAAGGCCGCCAGTCTGGCGGCCGCGATAAAGAATACGCTGGATCTCGAGGCAGAGATCGTGCCGGGCGGTCGCGGTCAATTTGACGTCTCATTGGATGGAGACCTGCTGTTCTCGAAACAGACCGAGCAGCGGTTCCCGGAGGACGAAGAAATCATCGAGGCCATCCGACCGCGCACTGTTTAATCTGCCCAGTCGACGTCTCTGCGCCGTCGTACGGCTATCAGCGTCCGCCTTCCGTCATCGCCAACACAATGACAACGACCTGACAGACGAGGTGCAGCCATGGCCACTCGGCAGAAACCATCAGTGACCGTCCCCCCCGGAAGCAACCGGTTGACCCGAAGAGAGATGCTCGCGGGTGTGCTCAGCGCCGCCGCGGTTGCTCCGGTTGCAGGACAGCAAGCAATCGAAACAACCCGCCAACCAGGGCGCGGTCCGAACACACTCGACCGCCGATCACCCTTCGTTACCCCTCGACGCGACCCAAGCTCCACCTCGTCTCGGACACCCCTCCAAGATCTTCGAGGCACGATCACACCGGCTGATCTTCATTTCGAGCGCCATCACGGCGGTGTCCCGGAAATCGACCCAGCGCGTTACGAACTGCTCGTCCATGGCATGGTCGAGCGACCAACCATCTTTACCCTCGAGGACCTTCAACGATTCCCCGCAACCTCCCGCACCTGTTTTCTCGAATGCTCCGGTAATCTGCGGCGAGGGGGTCCCGAGACGTTGCCCCAAATGGTCTGCGGCTTGACCAGCCAGACCGAGTGGACAGGAGTCTTGCTTTCCACTGTGCTCAGAGAAGTTGGCGCTCGTCCAGATGCCCAATGGTTCCTCGCGGAAGGGCAGGACGCTGCCGTGATGACGCGCAGCATCCCGATGGAAAAGGGGCTCGATGATGCAATGATCGTCTACGCGCAGAACGGTGATGCGCTGATGCCAGGAAATGGATATCCCGCGCGCCTCTTGCTACCAGGCTGGGAAGGCAACTCCAGCGTGAAATGGCTTCGCCGCCTCGAATTGGGCGACCGGCCTTTCATGACGCGAGAAGAGACATCCAAGTACACGGAACCGTTGGCCGACGGCACGGTGCGACAGTTTAGCTTTGTGATGGACGCGAGATCGATCATCACTGATCCTGCCTATCCCAGAATACTCAAACCTGGCTGGCAGGAAATTCGGGGCCTTGCCTGGAGCGGGCGCGGCCGGATCACCCAAGTCGATGTCAGCACCGACGGCGGTCGTACGTGGGAAGCGGCAAGCCTCCAGGGGCCGGTCCTTCCCAAGGCGCACGTACGATTCCGGTTGCCGTGGCAATGGACCGGTGAGGCCGTAGAAATTATGAGCCGTGCAATCGACGAAACAGGCTACGTCCAACCGACCTGGGAAGCGTTGAGGGCGGTGCGCGGACCACGTGGTTACCACAGTAATCCGATCACATCCTGGACCATCGACGAGCATGGCACGGTACTCTTCGGTGCTGAAAGGCTTCAATCATGAGCGGGCGCCGGCTGGTCGTCGTCCTCCTTCTTCTGGTGGGCTCATGGTCCAGTGCGAGAATGGTGGTCGCCGGCCAACGCCCCACGCTTGGCGCTGACACATTGGGACTAGGCCGTCCCGCGACGGAAAGTGAAATCGACGCGCTCGACATAGACGTGATGCCGGACGGAACCGGGCTTCCCCCGGGAGAGGGCGGCGCCGCAGACGGGGCGCCCGTCTGGGCACAAGCCTGTCGCGCGTGTCATGGTCCCAACGGAGAGGGTGGAGTCGCCGCACCAGTCGTGGGACGCGATCCGGCTGGACCACCCACGGTTGGAAATTACTGGCCCTACGCAACCACGCTATACGACTACATAGCCCGTGCTATGCCCCGCATGGCCCCTGGCACACTCACCCCAGATCAGGTCTATGGGCTCGTAGCGTGGATCCTCGCCAAGAACAGCATCATCGACGAGAATGCTGTGATGAATGCGAAGACCTTGCCTCTCGTCATGATGCCAGCCCGAGATCTCTTCGTTCCCGACGACCGCCGTGGTGGGCCTGAAACGCGCTGAGATGCTGACAAGGTATTTCGGCAGCCTCGTCAATGGTCTGCACGTGGTCGTCGTCAGCCTGCTCCTCTTACCTGGGACAACTCGCGCAGGCATTCCGCTACAGGACGCGCCGGACACGCCAAGCATCGGTCAAGACGGGAAGGATGTTCCCTGGGTACCGACGCCACCCGAACTCATCGACAAGATGCTGGACATGGCCAACGTTACAGCTGAGGACGTGGTCATTGATCTGGGTTCTGGGGACGGTCGTACCGTGATCGCTGCGGCGCAGCGCGGAGCAAAGGCCATCGGCGTCGAGCTCGAGCCGAACCTCATACTCCTCTCCGAACGGCGCGCCGCCGAGGCCGGAGTCAGCGACAAGACTGAATTCATCACCGCCGATCTCTTCGATGTCGATCTCTCCGTCGCCACCGTCATCAGCATGTTTCTCCTGCCGGATATCAATCTCCAGCTCCGCCCATCCCTGCTCGCATTGAACCCTGGCACACGCATCGTCTCGAACACCTGGGATCTCACTGGCACGTTGGAGGATCCAGAAGCACCCGGCTGGTCGACAGACGAGACCATCGTCATCGACCCGTGCCCCACTTGGTGCACATCACATCTCTGGATCGTACCCGCCGAGATTTCTGGAAACTGGCAGCTCGGCAACAGCATCCTCGAGCTCGACCAGAAGTATCAGACCTTGTCAGGAACGCTCCGCACCCAGGACGGTGCCACGCCAATCGGGGAAGGACGGTTACGCGGGCTGGAGATTAATTTCACCGTAGACGGTCTGCAGTACCGCGGCACCGTCGACGGAGACACGATGTCCGGCGGCGCCAACAACACCCGCTGGAACGCTCACCGGCTGCCGTGACGCTTCACGGGTATAACGCGCCTTCTCGCGAGCGACGCGTTCATCGCTCGACAAAGGTCGGAAGACTTTCAAGCAGAAACGTGAGTACGTGCTCTTCCGTCAAGTGCTCAAGCGAGACTCCCGGACCAAGGGGACGCTCCGTCGTCGACACCCGCTGTCCACGGACATAACTAGTCTTTGTCATGATCGCGGGCGGGTCCTGCGTCGAGTCCACGAGCAGCTCGATGAAATCCTCACGACGGATCTCGGACACGACCGCAAGCCCTCCGGCCGGCGTGGAGAGACGGAAAGAAAACCCCTCAGCCTTCAGCACCGATATGAACTGTCTGGCGAGCGGTGCCGCCACTTCCTGGACAAAACGGCGCCCCTCTGCCTCGCCGACGTCCGCCCTGGCTCGACGCTCGGCCGCTTCTCGTTTCGCGCGCTCAATTGTCAGGCGGACTCGCCGACGCACCTCCCCCACTTCAGCCATCGTCATCCTGCCTTCTAGAGGGGCTCCCCACCTCATAGACTCGCACCAACTCGACAAGCTTGTAGCCCCGGGTCTGATAGGGAGGTACGATTCGTTCAGTACGAAGGTATTGGAGCATACCCTCATCGGCATAATCCGGCGGACCAATTTCGTCGATGCCACAGAACGCCTGCTCAAGACCAGCAACTGTCATCGTCGGCTCTGTCACAGTCCTCGTGACCGGGAACAATCCAAATACTTTGGCTTGAACAGCCCGGCTCCGCTCGCGAAACTGGACGTACAACTCATTCGTGATGAAGTTGAACTCAACATCCGCACGTGAAGCCGGGGCGTCCTCTACACGTAGGAAAATGATGTCCTCAAGTGTTTGACACGCATCAACAAGTGCCTGAGTGAATATCCCTTCACCAGACCACTGAGTTTTATCAAGATTCATCGATAGACTACAGATCAGCGTGATGGAGCCGCCACCACGATCAAGCCCCCCATCATCTGGCGATGTGGCGTGCACACGTATCGTTGACGAGTGGGGTCCTCAGGCGCTCGAACGCGGAAGGTGGCCGACGCCCCCGTTTCCAGCCTGGCGGTCTCCAGTTGCCACCCCATGATAGCCAGGTTGTGTGCAATACCGGGGTCGGCATTGTGAAGCGAGAACTGGACCTCCTCACCGGGCGCGAGCCAAATCGTCGGATTTGGCGTCGTCTCGCCTTCCACGTAGAACGTCATGTCTCGCGCGACCAGGGTGATCTCTCGCACCGGTGTCCGCGTCGCAACGGCGAAGGGGAACAACACCAGCAGGCTCAAAATGGCCACCGCGATCACAACAACAAAGGCTATTGCGCTCCGGATCCCCGCCGAACGGCGATACCCTACGTCACGCCGAGATTGTTCACCCATCAAATCGCTTCCTAGCAAGAATGCCTCATCACCCAACGATAAGACCCGTGACATACATCACCGCGACCCCAACGAATAACCCACTTGCCGCCACCGGCGTGGCCATGTAGCGGACAAGTGGCATACCACCTGCCCTCTGACGGAGAAGCTGGACAACCACCTGCGCGATGGCACCGGCACCGACGGCCAGACAGAGCACGGACCAAATAGGGGCATAGACGAGGCCCC
>CAZPZZ010000085.1:0-17301 GCA_964591245.1 uncultured Vicinamibacteraceae bacterium
TCGAGGAACCAGTCAATGGCCGAACAATCGAATACACCGGTTCGGCCAAGGCAATCTGATTTGGCAACTCGGGCGAGCAGTTCCAGATCCACCTTTTTAGCGAGACGGCGAAACGCGCCGTCTCGGACTGGAGCGGTGCTGCGGTGCCACATGCCTGGTTTCAGGTGTTGCGCCACAAGTCCGATGACCTGACCCCGAACGTCATAGCCATCGAGTGTATGAATCTGCAGCCGGTCGAGAAACGCCTGGGTGGGAGCGATGCCGGCTTCCTCGTGGTTCCGCGAGCGAATGCGTCCGTCGATGAACTCCGTCGTAGCGGGTTTGCCAAGGTCGTGACAGACCGCCCCGAGCATCACGGCAATTTGGCGTGGTCGGTTTAAACCACTGATCCTGCTGCGTGCCTCGTCCATCACGAGAAGCGTGTGTACCCAGACGTCGCCTTCAGGGTGCCACTCCGGTTCCTGCTCACATCCCACGAGTGCTTGGAGTTCTGGAAATAGCCGTTCGACCACGCCGAGTTCCTGTGCGAGTTTGAAACCGAGCGATGGGCGCGTGGCCTGGAGCAGCAGCTTTTCGAGTTCACCCCAGATACGCTCTGCAGGAAGATCGTCGAGCACTATCTCGCGACAGATCTGCTTCGTCAGACCGTCGAGCGAGAGGTCTAAACGAGCGCAGAACTGTAGTGCCCGTAATACGCGGAGACTGTCTTCACCGAATGTGGTGGGATCGACAACTTTGAGGACGCGGCGTTCTAGATCGCTGCGGCCGTGGAACGGGTCCAGATATTCGTTGCGAAGGGGGTCCCAGCTAATTGCGTTGATGGTGAAGTCGCGACGCCTGGCTGCCTCGACAAAGGGAAGGTAGGGGTCGCCGGTAACTGTAAATCCTCTATGTCCACGCCCACTCTTTGATTCAGTCCGTGGAAGAGCCACGTCAACGGGGCCGACCTTGTACACAGTGAAGCTCTCGCCGACGGCATTCACCGGTGCACACTCCTCCAGCAGGATCTTGAGTCGATCTGCAGCGATACCGTAGACCTCGAGGTCGATATCTTTTGCGTCGCGACCCAGTAACCTGTCCCGCACCCAGCCCCCGACGAACAGTGCTTGGCCGCCAGCCTGGTGTACGCGTTCCGCGATGGTTCGGGCGAGCTGGAAGTCAGTCACGGGCAGGAACCGTGGCTACGGGCAACGTGTCGGGGGTTGCTCTTGCCGGACGAGCAAGGCGGAAACCGTAATCAGTGTATCGGAATGAGGGGGCGAGGCTGCTCCGGGCTGCAGTGCGGTTCAGAGTCTTCGCGTGACGCCAGGCCCCTCCCCGGGAAGCGCGACGCCGTCCGGTCGCGGGCCCGACCGGGTTCACGCTTGGGGAGATCGCATAAAAATCACGGCCGTGCCAGTTTGAGCACCACTCGTGGATGTTGCCCGAGATACCGTAGAGGCCGAATCCATTCGGTGTACCCAACGCGACGGGCCACGGACCATCCAATGGGCCGATACCGTCGTTGGGTACCCAATCCGGAATTTCGTCGCCCCATGGGTAGCGCCAACCATCTGCTCCTCCCCGTGCGGCGCGCTCCCACTCCGCCTCGGTGGGGAGGCGTACGGCTCCGTCTCGTGTGCTCCGCCATTGGCAATATGCCTGTGCATCGTACCAACTGACGCCGACCACCGGCTGGTCGCTGCGATCGAGGAAAGGATTGTGCCACTCCCGCGGAGGCTCGTGACTGGTCGAGTCGAGGAACTTCGCGTACTGTTCTCGTGTTACGGGAAAGACGGCGATCTGGAAGGTGTCTACCCACACTCGATGCACGGGACGTTCGAGCGTTTGGCCGTCGTTGCTCCCCATCAAGAACCAGCCATGTTGGATGGTTACGAATTCGTTGTCTGACGGCTCAGCTCCTTTTGGGTTGCTAGACACGGTTTCGACCCCTGTTTCTCAATGGCTGCTACGGGCGGCAAATGTCCTGATCTTGCCATGCCGGTGCGAGTATAGGTAAGTTTAGGCTGCTATACTCATGGTCAGCGCGCACCGGAGCGGCGGTGATCGACTTTGTGAATCGCGTGCAACTAATTCCCCAACATACATGCGTCAACGGACGAGAAGGCTTGCGGGGCGGCGAACGGGTCTGCAGATGCTCATCACGCTGCTTGCTATTCCCTTGCTGGCAGGGTGTTCGCTCAGAACCTATGCGGTAAACATGGTCGGCGACGCACTCGCGTCTGGTGATTCTGTTTTTGAATCTGACGAAGACGTGGAACTCGTCGGTAGCGCGCTCCCCTTTGGCCTGAAGCTGACGGAGAGCTTACTTGGCGAATCGCCAAATCATGCCGGATTGCTGCAGAGCGCCTGCCGCGGATTTGTGCTGTACTCCTTCGCGTACGTGGCCTACCCGGCAGAGTTGGCGATGGAGGAGAACATCGTTGAAGGCCGGGTGTTGCGGACGCGGGCCCGGCGTCTGTACCAGCGCGCATTGGGGTACTGTTTGCGGGGACTCGAATTATCTTACGACGGGATCGGGATGCAGCTCGCTCGTGAGCCAGATGAAGCCGTGAAGCGCATCCGCCCTGGGCACGAAGAGCGGGACCTGCCGCTCATGTACTGGACCGCGGCCGCGCTCGGACTGGCCATTTCGGAGTCGCCAGGATCAGCGGCCGTCCTCGCTCGCCTTCCTGAGGTTGAGGCATTGCTCGAGCGAGCACTCGTGCTCGATGAGAGCTGGAACAAGGGCGCATTTCATGAATTCAAGGTGACATTCGCGGGTGCTGTGCCAGGTACAACGGATTACGACGAGATCCGTCGCCATTATGGTCGGGCCTTGGAACTATCGAACGGGACAAGCGCGGGCCTGTACGTGGCCTATGCCGAGGCGGTCTCGGTACCGACTCAGAACGGTACGGAGTTCCGTGAGATGATGAAAGCGGCGCTGGCCGTAGATCCGGACGCCAACCCGGAGAACAGGCTTGTTAACCTGCTTGCCCACCGACGGGCGACATGGCTGCTTGAACGGGTAGATGATCTGATTCTGGATTTTGAGCAATAGCGATGTTGGTCACGGCGCCGATTGGTGACGCGGGCTTCGCGTGATTCCGATTGTAGGACGATATTCCATGACAACTGGGCGTTTGAATCGTTTGCTTGTGGGGCTGGCGATAGTGGTGCTGGCGGCTTCAACCCTTGCCCATGCTCAGCGCGGCAACAGGCTTCGTTTCGGTACGATAGTGCCGACTGGGTCGCTTTGGGATGAGACCCTGCAGTTCATGGCTCAAGAGTGGCGCCGGGTGTCTGACGGGGGCGTGAGGGTGCGCGTGTATCCTGGCGGCGCCTTGGGCGATGAAATCGAAATGGTGCGGAAAGTGCGCCTGGGACAGCTACACGGCGTGGCCTTGTCGTCGGTGGGGCTCTCGCGTATCGATAACAGCGTGGCCTGTCTCCAGGTTCCACTGCTATTGGATTCCTACGGCGAGCTTGACTACGTGCGGGATCGACTGGCTCCGACACTTGAGGCGCGTATCGAGGCGAAGGGCTTTAAGGTGTTGAACTGGGCCGATGGCGGCTGGGTGCGGGTCTTCAGCAAGTCTCCGATCGCGACGCCGGATGATCTGCGGCAGATGAAGCTATTTACCTCTGTGGGGGATCCGGAGACAGAAAGCCTGTACACGCAACTTCGTTTCCAGGTTGTTCCGCTTTCGATGGTTGATCTGGTGACCTCGTTACAGACAGGTATGATCGACGCGGTGCCGAGTGTGCCCCTTTTCGCACAGTTACAGGAATTACATAGGTTGACGCCAGAGATGCTGAACGTGAAGTTAACGCCCTTGGTCGGTGGCACCGTCATCGACGCAGACGTATGGCGGAGACTGCCGGCAGAGCAGCATGAGGCATTGCTAGAAGCGGCGAGGGAGGCGGGAGAGCAAATGCGTGATCCGATTCGCCAGCTCGGTGAGGACACCATTGCTGAGATGGCAAGGCGCGGTCTCAATGTCTCCGAGCCAGATGCCGCCAGCCTGTCCGCCTGGCGCGAAGAGGCTGAGTCGACATATTCAACCCTACGTGGTACTTACTGTCCTGCCGACATCTTCGACGAGGTCGTCCGTCTTCGGGACGAGTACCGCGCCGCGCAGTGAGCCTGATGGAGTCGTCCGAGCCTCGGGCGCATCACATTAGACTGGAGAACGCTGTCTCTATCACCGTCCTGGCGGTGATGGCGTTACTGCCGCTTGTCGAGATCCTCGGGCGGTTGCTTGTCGGCCGAGGGATCTCTGGGTCGATTGTCATTGTCCAAAATCTGACGCTGTGGATCACGCTCCTTGGGGCGGCTATGGCCGCGCGATCCGAGCGGTTACTTGCCCTTTCTACACTGTATTTTTTGCCCGCCTCGTTTCAGGGGCCTGTAAAAATCTTTACATCGGCGGTTGCCGCTGGGGTGGGGGCCACCCTGGTGTACGCGGGCATCGACTTCGTTGGAATCGAACGGGAGTTTGGTGACACCGTCGCTTGGAGTATCCCGGTATGGGTTGTTTTGTTGGTGCTGCCGGCCGGGTTTGCCGCCATTACAGGACGTCTGATCTGGCATGCGGCAGACCACTGGCCAGGTCGTCTGGTCGCCGCCTTCGGACTTTTGGTTCCCGTGGTCTTCGGATGGGTGCCCTGGATCGAGGAGATTCCGGTCGTTCTACCGGCTTTGCTGGTCATCATGGGGGCTACGGCCTTTGGCATGCCAATCTTTGCTGCGATTGGCGGTGCGGCACTGGTGTTGTTTTGGAACGACTTTACCCCGGTGAATGCCGTCCCTGGCGAGACCTATCGACTAACGGCTTCCCCGATGCTTCCGGCAATCCCGTTGTTCGCGCTCGCGGGCTACGTCCTTGCCGAGGGGAGTGCTAGTCAGCGGTTGACCCGGTTGTTCACATCGTGTGTGGGTTGGATGCCGGGGGGGCTCGCTATTGTAGCGACGGTGGTGCTTGCTTTCTTTACACCGCTGACTGGCGCGTCGGGAGTCACGATTCTGTCGATGGGCGGGCTATTGCTGCCGGTGCTTGTCGGAGCTGGATACCCTAAGCCCACCTCGATGGGACTTGTGACGGTATCTGGTTCTATCGGGCTCTTGTGGTTTCCGAGTCTTCCCGTATTTCTCTACGCGTTTTACGCGAATCTTGACTACGCTCAGCTTTTTGTCGGCGGGCTCATCCCCGGGATTCTGCTGGTTCTGGTTGTAGCCGGTTGGGGGGCATATCAAGGATGGCGGCGGGGAGTGCCACGTACCCCCTTCGTGGCAAGCGATGCCCGTGTTGCGATGTGGGACGCCAAATGGGAACTTCTGCTTCCGATCTTGGTTCTTGGCGGCATCGTAGGGGGGTTCACGACTCTGGTCGACGCTGCAGCGTAGACAGTGCTCAACACGCTGAGTGTCGAATGCTTTGTCCAGAAGGGGCTGACGATTCGTCAGGATGTGCCTCGAATTTTTGTCGAGTGTGCCACGCTGATCGGCGGGTTCATGATCATCCTCAGCGTCGCGATGGGGTTTACCAATTTCTTGATCTTGGCCGAGGTTCCGACTTTGGCGCTGGAGTGGGTGCAGGCGCACATCGAGTCGCCCCTTGTGTTTCTGCTGGCGCTCAACCTTCTGTTGATTGTCGTGGGCGCGTTGATGGACATTTATTCTGCGATCGTCGTCGTCGTTCCTCTCGTAGCGCCGATCGCAGCGGCCTACGGCATAAATCCCGTGCATTTGGCGATCGTGTTTCTGGCCAATATGGAACTGGGATATTTGATGCCGCCGATGGGAGAGAACCTCTTTCTCTCGTCGTATCGTTTCAAGAAATCACTTAGCGAGGTTTACCGTTCCACCTTGCCTTATACGGTGCTCCTTCTGGCAACTGTGCTGCTGATTACCTACGTCCCGTCGATGACTTTGTGGCTGGTGCGGCTAGTGTTTCCGGATGGGTAGCGGAGATGTTGTGATGAAGAACCGGTGTGGCGGCGATGGTGGGTTGAGTGGAAGAATAACGTGTTTTACATTCCTCGGAATGTCATGTCCGTCAGTGATAAAGGCCATTCGATCGGGAGGTATCAACATGCGAAATCGAAGATGGATCGTATTCGTGGGATTCGCGGCCCTGGTAGCGTTGGGAGTGGCCGGATCCGCGTCCGAGATATCTACCTTGGCACAACCGGCGCCGTCGGGAGCAATGGGAGAAGAGACTCACCTGACTGACCTGAGGCAGCTGACGTTTGGTGGGGAAAATGCGGAGGCTTACTATTCGCTGGATGGTCAGCGGTTGATCTTTCAGACCCGGCGTGAGGGCGTGCCTTGTGACCAGATCTACACGATGAACGTTGATGGTTCTGAGATGCAGAGGGTTAGTACCGGTGAAGGGCGCACGACGTGTGGGTACTTCTTTCCGGACGGACAATCGATCGTGTATGCATCGACTCATCTAGGGGGGGCCGCCTGTCCACCGGAGCCGGGGTTTGAAATGGGGTACGTCTGGCCCATATATGACAGTTACGACATTTTCACGGCCCGGCCCGACGGTTCTGGGCTGACGCGTATTACCGACACCGAAGGGTACGACGCCGAAGCGACGGTCGGTCCGGACGGTCGGATCGTGTTCACCAGTGTTCGCGATGGTGACATGGATATCTACTCGATGAATGCCGACGGATCCGATGTGACTCGTCTGACAGACCGTCCCGGGCCAGATGGAGGACCGTTCTTCTCGCCTGATGGGAGCAAGATCGTGTTCCGGGCAAGAGAAATCGAGCCCGGACCCGAACTCGATGACTTTCGGTCACTACTCGCCCAGGGGCTCTGGCGACCGACAGCGCTCGAGATCTTCGTTATGGACGCGGACGGTGAGAACTTACGTCAGATTACCGAGCTGGGCGGGGCAAGCTTTGCGCCATTCTGGCATCCAGATGGAGAGCGGATCATCTTCAGCTCCAATTGGCACAATCCGGATGGTCGGAACTTTGATCTGTTCATGATTCGCGAGGATGGTACCGATCTTGAGCGAATCACGTTCAACGAGACCTTTGACGGGTTTCCGATGTTCTCGCCCGATGGTCGACACCTGGTATTCGCGTCCAATCGGGATGCGAGTGCTGAGGGGGATACGAACGTCTTTATCGCGGATTGGGTAGAGTGATCGTGAACGACCAACCATGCGGTGCCTGGTGTTTACGGCCAAGCATAGAAAATGGACGCAATGTCCTCGAGAATCGGCCTGTCTAGTGCGTCAGGTTGGAGCCACCGCGGTGGCTCAGGAGGTGGTTGAGGGTCCGGCCATAGTATCGGAGGATGTGCCGGTCGCGGACGCGGTAGCGTCCTCTCTCGACCGCGATAATGCCTCGGGTCACCAGTGGGTCGGTAGCCTGTTCAATGGCGTCCCGCCCAGACTCCACCCCAAGGTTGGCTGGCACCACCCGCAACGCATCAATGATCTCGTTGATGCGGTCTTCAAGTGCCTGTCGTGGCATGGACGGGCGAAGCGCAGTCGCGAGCAATGCGGTGGGAAGCACTTTGTAGAGTCGACCGATCGCATGTCTCGTGTGTCGAGTGAGTGTTACCAGATCACGCCTGGATTCGGGGTCCACCGTTGCTAATGGGATTGGTTGGCCAAAAGTTACAAACGCCCGTGATACGTAGCCCATCGCATATCGCACCATTTCCGCCACTTCCGTCGCGAAATAGCGCTGCCGCCGTTTGACTCGTTGGCGAGCCAACGATTGGTCTTCTAGGACGAGATCGTACGATACCGCTACTGGCACAATGACGATATCTGGGCGTCTAGCCTGAACCACTGCCTGAAGCAGACCGGTCTTGAGACGTTTGAACTCTCCGCTGTAACTGCGCCCCCCCTCCAGGTAAAGGAAGAGATCGTGCCGTTGGACAAGTTCGGCGACGTAGGCGCGCAATGTAGCGAGGTATGCAGGATCGCGCGAATCCCGGCGAATAGGAATCGCTCCCGTAACGTGGCGGTTCAGGAACCCCATCGCACCGTTGAAGAGGTTGATGCCAGCGGCGATGACCGGAGGGCGGACGCCGTAGTCGTCGAGCACGAGTGGCTCGACCAGGTAATCCATGTGGCTCTTGTGATTGGATGCGTAGATGACTCTGTGAGACCGGGTCGCAGCTAGGGCGATAGCGACATGTTCCGGTTGTCGCTCGATCTTCCGGAGAATGGGGTACAGGGGATGCTTAAGGGCTCGATAGACTGAATAACGTTGAGTTGTTCGGAGTTCATCGAGATATGCGGAGATCCGCTCGTGCGCTTGATGTGGGGTTAGGCCAGGCCCCCCGCGGAGGTAGCGGGCTACGTCGTCGCGGGAAAACACAGCTTGAGCGATATCATCGTCCACATAGGCACTATACACCGACGTTTCGTTAGCGACTAGCAGCGGGTCATGGGTAGATAGTGACGGTTACTGGTCGTGATAGACGAACGGTGAGCAGAGATCCGGATGGTAGTTCCGCTGGTTCGGCTTCCCCGGATATTGCGGCTGCTGTACCGCCGGCAGCACCGATGGAACCACCGATCTGCGCTCCCCGGCTGCCGCCAAAAAGCGAGCCCAAGATAGCGCCGCCAATCGCGGCTCCGCCGATTTTGGCGACACTGTCCTTGCCTGCCGGTTTTCCTTCTCGATAGATCGTTTCGGTGGAGACGGGGAGATGCGATCCGTCATCCTTTACTAGGGTGTGAAACCGGATACCGAGACGAGAGGCGTCCCGTAGTCGTCCGCCGTGTACAACAAGTACGACGGATCCAAGCATCCGGGCCCCGGCCGGTATCGCGATTTGTTCCGCAACAAGTACATCTCGATCGACCTTGGCTTCGACCTGATCTTCGACTTGGGCCGTCTGGGTGGACACGGCTGTATCGATGTGGAGCCCAATGACGGAGTCGGCGGCAACTTCGAGTGCGACGGATGACGGTGTTGGCTCGTAGGCCAGGCGTGGTGCGGTTGGACGACGAGCCGCCCCGAGTCCATTCGGCTTCAACGCCCGATATGGGCTCCGTCCAGTTGGGGGGGCTGCGGTGTCCTCTGCGAGACTCCATCCGTCAACGGTGGGAACCGCGGTCGTCGCGCGCGTGGGCGTCGTCGCCCCTGTTCTGTCCGTGGTTTGGGGCGTCTCTGGCAACGTTGTCACTTGAGCGGGAGATCTTACGCCCGGTGGGGGGGGGGCTGGGGTCGATGACGTGCGATCTGTCGGCGCAGAATCGCTTTGATCTGTCTGATCCTTTGTTCTTGCCTGGCGTGCCTTGGGTGAATCAGTGTCCCTGGGTTGGGTGATGTGCGCGAGGGATGGCTGCGACGTGCTACTGGTAGGGATTTCCCCTTGGGATGGGCTGTTATCGGCGATGGGTGGCGCCTCAGTGGTGGTGGGGGACACCAGCGTCTCGCTCGCGTCGATGCTTTCTTCGGCTGGTTGTAGGAACGTTGCAGTTAGCGAGGGACTGTCCGACGGGGCATTGTCCGCCCTGGTTTGTGTCGCATTTTGCCGGACCGCTACATAGGAGCCAATCCCAGCCGCTATAACTGTGGAAACTGCGAGTCCGGCGAAGGTGATGCGTTTCATCAACATGTTGTTTCCCTCTGCCGCGTCTTCACGATATCTACTTGAGAGCAATAGTCGTACCGAATTCGGGAATCCTGTAGGACAGAGCGTAGCGGCACTGCGCTACGGGTTTCCAGGGATTATCCAGAAAATACAATCTATTTTGGAGGTATCGGGAGGAGAGGGTGTCCTGTGTAGGGGGCGATGGGACACCCGAGAAGGTCACTTCCGTCGCGTTCGCGAGGACCTTCTCTGGAGAATGTTAGTGACCGGTGGGAGCGTGGAGCGTGTGAAGCATCGTTTTGGGTCGTGTCGTTCGCGTGTATTCGTATAAAATATGTTTCGTTCTGCGTGTCCATAGAATCGCCGTACAGAACTGGTATTTAGCGTGGCGCGTTCGTGGGCAGATTTCCAGGCGTACGGTGTGTCTTCGTGGCAACACGAGTTGACCCTAGTCCGCGGTTGTGCCAGGTCGGCCGAGCGTAGCGCCACAAACCTTATTCTCCAAGCAGGACACTAGCAACTTGGCAGGTCCATCTCCGATTGCGGTTCCCTACCGTCCTGTGGCTCGTGTTCTCACCGTTCTTTTGCTCCTGTTCGGTTTTCTCGTGGGCGTCAAGGCTCTTGGGGAGGGTTTTGAACAACTGGGTGACGGTACGCTCGAGGTCATCTTTGCAGCAACGCAGAATCCTTTCATCGGGCTGATCGTTGGCATTCTTGCCACGACCGTCGTTCAGAGTTCTTCCGTCACGACGGCGATGATCGTGGGTCTTGTAGCAGCACCAGAATCTCCGTTGCCGCTGGCGAATGCAGTGCCGATGGTCATGGGGGCCAACATTGGAACGACGGTCACGGCTACGTTTGTCTCATTGGCTCACATGGGACGGCGCGACGAGTTTGAGCGGGCATTTCCGGTGGCCGTGTGCCACGACTTGTTCAACTATGTAACGGTGCTTGCCCTCCTTCCGCTGGAACTCATGACCGGCTATCTACAGCAGACAGCCGTGACCGTCGCCAGGATTTTGCAAGATGTTGGCGGGTTCGACTACGACAGCCCATTGTCCGCAGCGCTTTCGGCTACGCTGGTTCCGATCGAGCGGTTCCTGGCGTGGTTACTGGGCTCACCGGTATTGCAGGGGATCGCATTTGTTCTGATTGCTGGGGCACTCATTTTCAGTACGCTCTTTTTGCTTGTGCAGGTCATGCGGTCACTGGTGCACACGCGTATCGAGCGTCTTGTGACGAATGTACTTGGCTCTAGCGCGATATTGTCTATCTTGGTTGGTGCGGTGATTACGGTCATGGTTCAGTCGTCGTCAATCACGACATCCCTCTTGGTGCCGCTTGGTGCGGCGGGGCTTCTGCGCGTCGAGCAAGCTCTGCCCGTGACGATCGGCGCCAACATCGGTACAACGGTGACGGCCCTGCTTGCGGCATTGGCGGTTTCCGGGCCGAATGCTGTGTTTGGCCTCGAGATCGCCCTCGTCCACTTACTGTTCAATTTGACGGGTATGCTGCTCATTTATCCGCTCCGCGTGACGCGGAACGTGCCTTTGCAGGCAGCAAGATTTTTTACGACACTCGCGCTCCGTTCGCGCAGGCTCACGCTGTTCTGGGTTGTCGCGTTGTTTTACGGTGTGCCAGCGCTCTTGTTGTTCATGGATCGTCTCTTCAGGTAGTCCTCCAGACGAGTGTTGTCTGGCCATGAATTCCCGTGTGCCTTTGAGTCATTGGATGGGGGGATTTGTGGTTAGCGTTTCTGCTTCGAAGGCACTGACATGCGCATTTGGTTTTACATGTTTTCGCTGAAATGGTCGTTTCGGGCTTGGGGTCTTCGGTGAGCAAGAATCCGGAGATTCTCGTCGTGGGTGGCGGTATTGTCGGCTGTGCGATTGCATTCGAACTTGGTCGTCGTGGAGTCCGTGTCCAGGTAATTGAAAGTCGCGGTGTTGGTCAAGGCGCGACTCAGGCGTCTGCTGGTATCCTCGCGCCGTTCATCGAGGCGACCCCGGGTAGCGCGTTATGGGCGTTGGGCGATCGAAGCTTGGCGTTGTTCGATGATTTTGTCGCCCAGGTCGTCGCCGCCAGCGGCACGTCCATACCGTATGAGCGGTCGGGCACCCTTGAACTGGCGGTCGACGAAAGAAACTGGGCCCGTTTGCAACGGGCCCAGCGGAGCTTGCAGACGGTGGGCGTGGACTGTAGCTTGTTCGACGGGCGAGAGGCGCGTGAGAGGGAGTCCCAGTTGGCGGAGGCTGTACAGGGAGCCCTGCTGGTACCGTCACACGGATACGTGGGGGCTGGGATTCTCACTGACGCGCTTCGTCGTGCGGCGGCTCGGTACGGCGTGTCCTTTGTGGCACCACGCCGCGTCACCAGGATTACCTCGTGTTCGGAGGGGGTGATGGTCGACGCGGCCGAAGGCTCTGTGACCGGTGATGCGGTGGTTCTTGCCGCGGGTAGCTGGGCCGGTCGCGTCACTGTGGGTATGGACGAGCCTGTACCGGTGCGACCGGTCCGCGGTCAGTTGGTACACCTGCGGTGGACGGGGCCTCCGCTCGCCCGGGTTCTCTGGTCGTCCCGGTGTTATGTCGTTCCGTGGCGCGATGGCTCTGTCCTGGTGGGCGCGACCCTGGAAGAGGTTGGATTTAACGAGCAGGCCACTGTCGCGGGGCTCAGGGGACTTCTTGAGGCCGCGGGAGAGATTCTCCCGGGGACGAGTGACGCCGGGTTTGATGGGGTTCGGGTTGGATTGCGCCCCGGCACGGTAGACGACCTCCCGGTCATCGGGAGATCGTCTACCGTGCCGAATGTCATCTATGCAGTCGGACATTACCGAAACGGGGTACTCCTCTCTCCATTGACAGCGACGTTAGTAGCGAACCTTTTGTTAGAAGATCAGAGTGATCCGCTACTGTCGACGGTAGCACCTGAACGGTTCTGGCAATCGGAGACCGTTTGAAGCCGGCTCGAGATGTGTTTGTGGCGCACGGCCGTTGCCAACGTGTGAGCCATGTGAATATTGTTGGAATTTGACCGGTGCGGAGCGTCGCGTAACCGTCACCAAGGTATCCAAATAGTTAAAGATGAGTCTTTAGCCCCACCAGCGATATTGAAGCCGGACGTGGCGGCTCGGTAGGAGGGTAACTTCGGTGGCGGCCAAGCTAAAGAAGAGCTACAGCGCGCGGGAGGTGGCGGCGTTGACGGGGCTCACTGCGAGACAGCTCCGGTGGTGGGACGCAAAGGAGTTACTTTCTGCCAGTGTTGCGTCGCGCCCGACCGCGGCTGGGGGATTTACAGAGAGACGCTATTCACCTGTCGATCTTTACGAATTGACAGCGCTCGCGGAACTTCGCCGACGCGGGTTCACGCTCCAGCGCATCCGAAAAATCTTGCTGGCGCTGCACGAGCATTTCGGCATTCGTCTCTTCGATGCGCTTGACGAAGACGGTCCCGTGACGCTCAGAATTGACGGGTTGAGTATCTATGCCCGTACAAGAACGGGAACCTACCACGATCTACTACATTCTCCTGTTCAGCCCATGTTCATGATGGTGGAACAGCATTTCGAGACACTGGGTGCCAAACCGGGGAGCCGAAGGCGTCGGAGAGCCTCAAAGCGTCCGGCGGCGCCGGCAGGGGAGAAGTGAGTATCCGCGGACGGCGATCACGAGCGCGCGATGTGGCTTCGGCCCGACTGCGGTATGCGGTTTGGCGCTCGAGTCAGACTGGGGTCGGGTTGGTGGTCATCTCCGTCCTTCTTGTGGCCCCCCTCCGTTGGGTGGCTCCTCCGACGACGGCATTTATGGTTCAGGATAAGTGGGCACGTGCCGGGCACATTCCAGAAGAAGGTCTTCCGGCACATGCGTGGAATGATTGGCGTGAGTTGAGTCCAGAGTTGGCTCTGGCGGTCATTGCGTCAGAAGACCAGCGCTTCCTGCACCATTACGGTTTTGACTTTGAGGCGATCGTCGATGCGTTGGAGGAACACCGGGACGGCCGCCAGTTGAGGGGCGCCAGCACTATCTCGCAGCAGCTCGCCAAGAATCTGTATCTATGGCCGGAGCGGAACGTGCTCCGCAAAGCCCTCGAGGGCTATTTCACGCTCTTGCTGGAGTTGTTCCTGCCCAAGCGCCGGATCCTTGAGATCTATCTCAACGTAGTTGAGTTCGGACCTGGCGTTTATGGTGCGGCAACTGCGGCCGGTCACTTTTTTGACCAACGGTCGTCTGAGATCGACGAGAGACAGGCGGCGTTGTTGGCGGCAGTGCTGCCTAATCCGAAGCGCTTTGATGTGCGGGATCCGTCACCGTACGTGCGTAGGCGGCAGGACTGGATTCTGTCTCAGATGGAGCAGTTGCGCCACAGCGATTATGTGTCGGGTCTTCAGGGGGCTGGGAAGAAATCGCGTTCCATGTAGCTGCGGTGCATGCGGCGTATGATCGGTTTGTGACGAGGCGTGATTCTGCGTCCGGTCCTCAACTTCGGGGTTGAAGGAGGTGCACGTGAGGAAATGGTGGTCGACGTTGGCTCTGGCGATGGCGGGATTACTGACGGCTGGCCTGTCGGCGGCTGGACAGACGACCTCGCTGGAGGGGGTCATTGATTTCCATGTGCATTCTGGACCGGATTCGCGGCCGCGTTCGGTCAGTGACCTCGAGATTGCGCGTATTGCAAAACGTGCTGGAATGCGCGGGCTCGTGTTGAAGAATCATTTCACGATGACCGCGGACCGTGCCTGGCTTGCGATGCAGGAGGTCGAGGAACTGGAAATTTTTGGTGGAGTTGCGCTGAATCATGCGGTTGGAGGACTGAACGTCGAAGCAGTAAGGCAGCTCGTTGCGTTCTCCGGCGGCCGAGGCAAGGTGGTCTGGTTACCGACGTTCGACGCAGAGTTCTGGATGACGAGGGCAGGGGAGTCTGGCGAATTTGTGCCGGTGATGCGCAATGGACGGCCAGACCCGGCGCTGGGCGAAATTTTCGACGTGATTGCCGAGCATGATCTCGTGCTGGCGATGGGACATTCGTCTCCAGAGGAAGTACTGGCGTTGATTCCAGAGGCTCGTCGTCGGGGGGTCGACAAGATTTTGGTTACTCATGGGTTGGGGCAAGATCCCACTGATGCCCAAGTGGCGCAGATGGCGGGCCAAGGAGCAGTCATTGAACTCGTCTGGCTCGCCGTTGCGAACGGTGAGTTCACGCTAGCAGATTATGCGGCGGCGATCAGACGAGTGGGGGCCAGCGCGTTCTTGCTGTCGTCTGATTTCGGTCAGGCGAACAATCCACTTCACCCGGACGGACTCTCGGCATTCATCGAGGGGCTTCTGGCGGAAGGGATTAGCCAAGCCGATGTCGATATCATGATTCGTCGAAATCCAGCTCGGCTTCTTGGTCTTGAGTAACCCGTTCTTCCAGTCGCTCCTCTTCCTCCCAGCGGCGGCGTTGTTCCGCACGCTGGCGGCGATGAGTAAGAATTGCGTAGACCGCGAGTCCGGTGATGATCATCCAGAGGAATGTAGGGCCGGTCAGAAACGAGAACCACCAACCCCATCTGGGTTGGTTGACCCAGAAGCGATGGACCGCGGCCCGGAGCGGGTCACCGGTGGCCTGCTCGAATGCCTGGTCGAATGTGGCGCCCTTCCCGACGGCGGTGAGAATGCGGCCGGGTGTAGATTCCCCGTAGGTCTGCAGCAGGTCCCGAACGAGTGCGCTTGATATGGCGTAGGCATGTTGGTTCGACTCACGCCCATGGCGAAAGAGTTGTTCGAGTTCTTCGAGCGAGATTCGACCGTATCTGGCTGAGGCCGAAGCTAGCCGGGAGTAGTCTCCGAGGCCGACTGGGCGTTCGGCAGCCAGGGCAAGACCTTCGTTGAACCACCGTGGCAACGGTTGATGCCTCGCCGCCCGACCGTACAGCACGTGCGCGATCTCATGTTGCAAGAGCATCTCGAGTGAGTGTGACGGGTAGGATCTGGCTCGTCCTGGGAATAAGACGACAAGACTGCGCGAAGCATCGGCAAATCCCGAGATCCAGTCAGGGGTGCCTCGTGCGAGGTCGGACGATTCGGCGATGAGGAGGACGTCTATTGGGGGGCCTGGGTGGACGAGCCCGGCGAGGCGCATTGCCGTAGTCAGCCCTGTCAGTGGGAACTCGCCTACTTGGTGTCCCAGAATGTCGAGGGTGGCTGGTGCGTCAATGCGAAGAGTCGGGAGGGTGACCGTCTGACTCGATAGCGGAACCGGGTTCAAGACGCTCACGGCGATCAAGGCCAGAATGACGAGGTTCGTTCTTGTTTTGCTTAGACGGACGCCCGTGTTGAGGTTTCGTGTTCTTGAATTCGTGGATGGATCTCGTGGCATTGTCAGACTACGAGGACGGGCATTTCCATTCGGCCTCTCTTGAAGGCTGACAGGAACGCGTCGACAACCTGAGGATCGAATTCCGTTCCGGAGCCTCTCTTGAGGATTTCCCGCACTTCGTAGGGGGACATTGCCTTGCGATAGGGGCGGTCGCTGGTCAGCGAATCGAATACGTCCGCAACGGAGATGATGCGAGCTTCCAGTGGGATGTTCTCTCCGTCGGTGGGGTGATAGCCCGAGCCGTCGAATTTGTCGTGGTGGGAGAGAATGATTGGGAGCACCCGTTTGAGCGACACTTCCAGCGGTTCTAGCATCGCTACCCCCTTGTCGACGTGTAGTCGCATCTCCTTGAATTCGTCCTCTGTCAATTGCGCCGCTTTGTATAGGAGGCCTCGGCTGACGTCGAGTTTGCCGATGTCGTGGAGTAGCGCAGCCGACCGAACGTTCTCGATCTGGTCGGGCGCCAACTGCATCTCGAGAGCGATCTTGGTGGCGTAGACGGACACTCGGTAGGAGTGGTTTTCGGTGTACTGGTCCTTGGTCAGGAAGTGCCGGAGAATGATCAAGATACCGTGGTAGGTCTCCTGCAGTTCCCGTAGTTGTGCGCTCTTGTGGCCGTATAGTGTGCCCATCGAGTAGGCCGTGACGATGAGTGTCAATCCCCACACTGCGATGTCGACCCATTGGTTGCTGCTGCCTGGCCATAGCGATGCTGCGAAAATTCCAGTGCTAACCCGCATCAATAAGATGACGAGGAGCACGCTGGCTACCGCGGTAAGGGTCGCGAGCCGACGGCCGTACAGATACGCGGACCCGATAGTGGGTAGTGTATAGAAGGCTAGGACCATTCGGTTTCCGGTGACGGCGAGGTTCAAGAGTGCCGCAATGGCAAAGAGCGACAGCACCAGCCAGATTTCCTTGTTCACCCGCTCCGGGTGTTGTCACAGTGACTCGGCGGACATCACGGAATGTTATCGGCTACGTCCGCATGGAACATGAGCAGAGTTTCTTGCAGAATGACATTCAATTCCGGTGGCGCTGTGGGGTGGGTGCCGGGTATTTGTGATACGTGACGACTCGGTCAAAAGGCTTGCGCTCGATATCCGGAACCTGGACGTCGTCGGCGGGATGACCGGTGGCTAGAATCAAGTAAGGACGCTCGTTAGAGGGGCGGTCGAGAATCTCGTTGAGGAACCGCATGGGGCTGGGAGTGTGCGTGAGCGTGGCCAGGCCGGTGTGGTGGAGGGCAGTGATGAGCATACCCACTGCGATCCCGACCGATTCATGTACGTAGTAATGCTTTACGTTTTGACCGTCACTCGCGCGGTCAAAGAGTTGGGCGAAGACGGCGATCAGATAGGGAGCTTCCTCCAGAAAGG
>CAZPZZ010000086.1:0-16406 GCA_964591245.1 uncultured Vicinamibacteraceae bacterium
ACCAATGCAAAGAGGTCGCCCCCGATGCCTGTGTCGTTCTGGGACGTCACATCGAGGACCGCCCCGGCTGCGACAGCGGCATCCATAGCGTTGCCACCTTGCCGAAGGATTTCTAGCCCGGCTTCGGCGGCGATCGGGTCACTTGTGGCGACCATCCCGTGGCGAGCGAGGACCTCCGACCGCCCTTGTCCCCGCCAGCCTTGTGCCCGTGATCCGGGCGCGGCGTCAATGGTGCCGGATGGTGCAGGCTTGTCGGCGGTCGGGGCGCCAAACGCATTTGGTGATTGCGCCCGCCCCCCTGTGCCAGATGTGGTGACGAAGACGAGGACAATGGCGATGGTGTGCCATCTCCAACTGCGAGCGTGCTTCACGCTCCGCGCGCTGAACCAATCAAGTCGCATATCAAATCCTCCGGCAGTGATGTCACGACATTGTATGACGTTTGGTTTCAGCGAGCCCGGTCTTCGGCGATCGACGTACGCGTATCGGCGTTGGATAGACGGTCGCCACGACGGAACACTATGCCGTTGCGATGGTGTCGGATGTCCCACGCTCTGCGTTGATGGTGTCTGTGGGAGCGGTCATCCAGCGGGGGAAAACGTGCTTCCGTCGCGACCGGGTGATGCTGTCGAGTGCACCATCCCACAGCCGGATACGACTCTCGATATGGCGGCGGGCAGCTGTTTCTGCTTCTTTCCACTTGCGTTCATCATCACCGCAGATCCGATCAACCATCTCGAAGGCCATGGGTCCGTGTTCATCTGCATCGACGGCGATGTGCCGGTCGAGGTAGTAAATGAAGCGGTCATAGGTAGAGAGGTGACTCTCCTGTATTTCGTCGAGTACCGCCTGGAACATCGATGGCACCACATCTTCCCGCCCGAACGTGAAGGCAGCAGCCAGAGTGGGGAGTGAACCCGTTGTCACGGTTTGGCTCGTGTGAAGGGAAAATGCCTGGGCTCCAGCTGGCGGTGCCGCGAGGGCAAGCGCGGCCGTGGTCTCCTTACCTTCGCGTAAGGCTGTGATGAAGCGTTGAATTGCACGGGCGTCCGCACCACATTGTTGCATGGCCTCGAGATAGAGCTCGAAGTGCGCGGCGAAACCACCGTGCCCATCCTCGTCTGATTCTTCGGACACGACGATCTCGTTCACCAGGCGGCGCAGCGCACGGTCGCCCTGTGGAAACCAGGGGACTTGCACGCAGCTCAGCTGCGTCTGCAAACTCTTCAACAGGCACATGAAATCCCAGACGGCCCACACATGGAAGGACATGAATGTGTGCAAACTCGCGAGGTTGTCCACCTGTGCGTAGACAGGGTGGGTGATCAGTGCGCGCCGGGCATCTGCAATGTTTTCGAGGAGGCGCCTGACTTTCGGAGGCGTCCGTTCGTCCAATTCACCTCGATTACGGTCCGATTGCCAAAAGCTCGTCATCAGAATCCTTTCCGGGTGGATGTGCATTCTCGGATGGGTGCCGTTTACCCGGAGTGAATGAGACCGGGTCTTATTTGGTTGCTCGCTCAACCTCACTGAATTACTGGGACAGTCTAGATACTCTCGCGGCTGAGCACCGTGATACCGGGCACAGTGGCTCTGTGACATTGGTCACCTGCGGTGGGCGGGAGGCCACCGGGGCTGGGCTCTTGTTCGCTGGCGTCGTGAGGTTTACTCGGCTCGCAGTCCCTGCATCGGTTCGATCAGGGCGGCGCGACGTGCCGGCAGCCAGGTCGCAAGTAAAGAGGTGCCGAGCAGCAGGCCGGAAACTGCCGTGAAGACCAGCGGATCGAGGGGGTGTGTTTCGAAGAGGAGCGCTTGCAACCGGCGCGTGAGCATGAGGGCTGCGCCGAGGCCTAGGGCAATGCCCCCGAGTGCCATCCAGCTGGCTTCGACCAGTACCATCTGGCGGATTTCTGAGTATTGGGCGCCGAGCGCAATCCGGATCGCAATGTCCCGGTATCGTTGTGCGACGATGTAGGAGATGACGCCATAGAGGCCGACGGTTCCCAGGAGTACCGCCAATGTGGCTGTGATGAGGAGCAATACCATGATGAACATTCGTTGAGCGTTGGCTCGGGCAACGAGTGTCTCCAGCGTGGTGACGTCGGAGATTGGTAGGCGTGGGTCGATGCTGCGAACCGCATCTCGAGCCAGCGCGGCCAGCGCGGTCCCGTTGGTTTGTACAATAAAGCTCATTCCCAATCGGACCTCGATGCCGTCCTCTTGAACCGCCGGGATTGCGAGAGGATAGTAAGCCACCGGTGGTGGGGTTTCGTGCAGGGACTGCTGGTGCACGTCCTCTACGACTCCGATGATCCGGAACCAGTTGCTCTCACCCGGCTGACGGCCTTGCAGGATACCTTTCCCGATAGCGTTCTCGTTGGGCCAGTGGGTGCGGGCCAGACTTTCTGACACGATCACGACCGGGGCTGTTCGATCCGCATCAAGTCGTTCGAAGTCCCGGCCAGCGATCAGTTCTATACCGAGTGCCTCGAAGTAGCCCGGTGAGATGTTCTTCATCATGAAGACAGGTGGAACGTCCCCATCCTCGTACTGTTGACCCTCGATCTGCGCGGCCGATCCAGTGAGCGAGCCGCCAAAGGGAAGGTCCGAGACGGCCGCCGCGGTAGCGGCGCCTGGGAGTGCAGCCAGGCGCATGAGCAATTGTCGATGAAAGAGCAGCCGGCTTTCGTGCGATTCGTAGCGTTGCGGGGGAAGTGCGAGACGTAGACTGAGGAGGCCTTCGGGAGCGAACCCAGGGTCGACGCTCGCGATCCGTTGAAAGGAGCGTACGGCCAGTCCTGACCCGATCAGCAGCGTAAGAGCCAGAGCGATCTGAACGGCGACAAGCGTGCGTCGGATTCGGTGGCGTGTCCGAGTGGTGCTTGTGCCACGGGCCCCTTCGTGCAGGCTTGCCGAGGCCGCGATGGTTCCCGCTTTCAGGGCGGGGAGTGCGCCAAAGAGGAGTCCGGCAATCACGGATAAGACAACGCCAAACCACAGGACGTTCGCGTCAGCCGTGATCTCACTCAGTCTGGGGATGTCCTGCGGACCGAATCGGACTAGAAGCCGTACTGCGGCCAGTGCCAGGGGGATCGCGGTCACACCTCCGGCCAGAGCAAGCAAAAGGCTCTCGGTGATCATTGTGCGCATGATCCCCATCCGGGTTTCGCCTAGGGCGATCCTGATCGCCAGTTCTCGATACCGTGTTTCGGTTTGGGCCAGGAAGAGATTGGCCACGTTTGCGCAGGCGATCAGCAGCAGAAAGCTGGCGCCGCCTAACACGATCCACAGCGTCGCACGGAGATCGCCGACCATGGCCTCTCTGGCCGGTTTGATATCGGGAGTGAATCCCGCGTTGGTGAAGACCGCTGCTGCTCCTTGTTCGGGAAAGAGCTCCACGAGGTTGGTGGCCATCGCGGCGAGTTCGGCCTGCACCTGCTCGAGGGTATGTTCCGGCGCGATGCGGCCGATGCCGTTGGAACGGAAGGCGCCGAGGTTGGCTTGTTGGGGATTGGGGCGAAGCGGCAGCCATAGACGGGTGTCCTCGTCCGGAAAGTTGAATCCGGCCGGCATGATCCCGATGATCTCGATGGGGGCGCCGTCAATTTCGACTACCTGGCCTAATACGCGCCGATCACCACCGAAACGACTTTCCCAGAGTCCATGACTGAGAATCGCTTCGGACGTGTCTTCGATGTACTCGTCTGCTGCGTCGAAACTGCGACCGAGTAGCGGTGGAACGCCGACCAGATCGAAGAATGACGTCGTGACGCTTGCGGAGGGGACCCGGATCGGATTGTCGGGGTCAGTGAAGCTCACGGGCCGGTTCTCGAACAAGGCGACATCATCCAGGGTGCGGCTTTCCTCGCGATACAGAAAATAGAGGGCGTCCGACATCGGCAGACTGGGGAGTTGTGTCAGGCCGGGCGCGACGTGCTCGAGGATCACGAGACGATCTGAATCTGGTACCGGGAGAGGCCGAAGAAGCACCGCGTTGACCACGGTGAACATTGCCAAGTTCGCGCTGATACCCACTGCGAGTGTCACAATGGTGAGCGCCGTGATCCCCGGGTGAGCAAGCAACCGCCGACAGATGCTGCGTACCGTGGTCATGGGTGACTGGGCGTCTTTCGCACGGAAACCGCGTGCGGGGGCGGTTGGCCCCCGCACGAATCGAGTTCCGGCGATTGACTAGCGGCGGGTTACTGATCGAGTTCTGCGTAGATCTTCGTGGCGTTGTCCTCGGCACTGGTCAGGGTGCCCCGGCTCATGTTGTAGTTGGCGTACCGCGCAGGGAGGTCCAGCGAGGCTGCCGCTTCGGCCGCTGTCTTGCCTTCTGCTCTACCACGCTGGACGGCGACGAGGAAGTCGCGGTTGAACTCGCCAAACTCTCTGAAGTCAGCCCAGGTCATGACCGGGCTATGTCCGGGAATGACCGTCTCGACGCCAGGGATGCCGTCGGCTGCGGCGAGCAGGGTTTTCGGGTATTGCACACCGCTTCCACCATTGTCGACGTCGATATACGGCACGCCCTTCCACGCAAAGAGATCACCGGTATGAGCAACGCCAAGTGCCGGGAACACGACGATGGAGTCGCCACTCGTATGGCCTGCGCCGAAATGATAAAGGTCAATCTGGTTGGCACCATCGAGCAGTGTCAGTCGTTCGTCATATGTGCGGCTGGGCAGGTACTGCCGGCCATTCTCTGACTGGAACGCATCCATACCCTCCATGTTGGTCTTGGTGTTCGTGTGGGCGATGACTTCGACCGGGCGCGCAAAATCGATGTTGCTGCCGACGTGATCGCCATGCGTGTGGGTGTTAATGATCATCGTCACGGGTTGGTCGGTAACCGTCCGAATCTTCTCTAAGATGGCATCGCCCCAGCCCGGGTTCTTGGTGTCGACAATGACGACGCCATCGTCGGTGACCAACGCTCCCGTATTGCCGCCGCCGCCCGTAATCACATACAAGTTATTTTTCACCTGCTCGATCTCGGCGACGTTTCCTTGGGCGGTCAAGTTGCTGGTCGTGGCCAGTGTCGTCACGAGGGCCAGCGCCATTACGCTACTCAGTATCGCAATTCTTGTCATGTTCCTTCTCCCTCGTTAGCGTGCTTGTCAAAATCCACTACAATCCGCGCCCTGATGAAGGGATTTCCGCCACTGGAGTCTGTTCATCCAGTGGTCAATCGGTGTTCGAGGACCATCTCTTCGGTCAGTGTCGTGCCAAATCCTGGGCTGGTCGGAGCGATAACCTCCCCGTTTTCAACCGCGGGAGACATGGCGTCGAGGATCGGCGACCCGGCGGGGAAACTTTCTGCCATCGTGCAGCTTGGCGAGATGAGCGCGATGGGCAAGCCCCAGGAACTGCCTCCGCGATGTGGGATGATCTCGAGTCCTGCAGCGTCGACGAGTCGAGCGATCCGCCGCCCGGCTGTAGTCCCACCGCACCAGGTGATGTCCGGCTGCAGAATTTCTGCGGAGCCGAGCCGGATAAGCACGTTGAATCCATGCTCTGTGTACTCGTGCTCCCCGCACGCGACCTTGGTCCATCCTGGTCCTCCCCCGCCAATCTGTTGCACGAGTTCCGCGTATCCGAACACATTGTCCGGTGAGAGGAGCTCTTCCATGAAATAGAGGTTGGCCGGCCGGAGTCGTTCGGCGAATGGGACTGCCCACTCGACCGTGCCGGTTCTGGAGACACAGTCGGTCATCAGATTGCCGTCGGGGCCCATGACGTCCCGCGCGGCGATCACCGAGTTGATGGCCCGGTCCAGATCTCTGGCCGGTGTGTTGGGTCCGACGCGCAGTGAGCGCTTGAAGTGGCGAATACCTGCAGCCTTACCCTGCGCGACGTCGCCGCCGGTTTGGTAGAGCGGAATTCGGTTGCGAGGCGCACCGCCGAGGAGCTCGTAAATGGGTTGCCCGGCGTGCTTTCCAGCAATATCCCACAAGGCGTTATCCACTGCAGACAGCGCCATGGCGAAGAGACCGCGTCTTCCGTAGAGCAGCGCAGAGGTGTACATCTGGTCCCACAGTTGCTCGACGTTCAATGGATTGGCGTTGAGCAGGAGATGTTTGAGATGTCCGTCGATGATCTCGACGGCTGCGCTGCCCCCAGCCCCCATGCCGAAGCCGGTAATTCCCTGGTCTGTCTTGACAATGGCGATGATCGCCGACGGGAGTTGTTCGAAGGGGCCTCCCCACCGCCAGCGCCGGGGATCGTCATCGCCGTCAAACGTGGGGGCATCGAGCAGGCCATCTGACCGTTGGTTGATATAGATAGGGTACGCATTGACGGCTCGAATGCGGAGTGGGGGGGACTGGGATGCCTGTCTCGCTTCACGGCCAGCGGCGTGTAGGCGGGTGGGGCCCGCGGCCGCGGCGAGTGCGGCAAATCCTCCAATGTGGCCGAGAAAGCCCCGCCGGGTCGGGTGTGTGTTAGGTCGTTTCATGGCGTGCACCTGTATCTACATGAACTCTTGCTGTTTCGACGGCCGCAGGCGGCTCTGGCGCAACACGTGAGCCGGTGCCGCGTGCACAGAGGTGCGGCGCGCTCCGCCGAAGTGAGAGCGACCGCGCGGTCCTACTGGCGCGGTGGCACCGCTTCCATCAGGAGAGCCAGTGCATCGTTGAGTCCCTGTCGGCCAGGTCCAGCCCCTCGATAGTGTCCCTGTCGCACCACAACCAGGTCGTGGGAGGGAATGATCAAGGTGGTTTGTCCGCCGGCTCCAGACATGTAGTACGCGTCGCGGGGTACCGGGAAGCCTCCTGTACCGTTGATCCAGAAGAATCCGCCATAGATCGGCCGGCCATCGGCCTCCCAGGCCGGAGCAACCGTGCTCACGAACTCAGCATAGCCCTCTGGCAGGATTCGTTCCCCCATCCACATGCCGTCCTGGAGGTAGAGGTTACCCAGTCTGGCCCAGTCGCGGGCTGGTGCGAGTTCGTATCCCTGTAGGAGATAGTTCCCGTAGGGGTCGGTCTCGAGCACCATTCCACGAATGCCGATCTTGTCGAAGAGCTCGCGTTGGGGAAAGGAGAGATATTCGTCTCCGCGGCCTTCGACACCGAGCCGAACCAGGTAGTTGGTAAGGACCGGATCCGAATTTCGGTATCGTCCAATCGTGTTTGGCGGCCATTGTTGGGGACGCGTCGCTGCCCATTCGAATGAATTCACCGTGCCGGTATAGACATACAGGTGATCGGGGTAGCCCAGCGATGGATCAAGGTCTGGATCGGCGACGCCACGGAACCGTATGCCACTCGACATTCGAAGAATATCGGCGATTCTGATGGCTTGTCGTGGGTCACCTTCAGATTGCCATTCTGGTACAGGAGCTGGCTGCCACAGGTCGTACACGCCCTGTTCGATCAGGACGCCCATGAGAGTTGCCGTGAGACTCTTGCCCATTGACCAGCTCTCGAGCGGGGTATGCATCGTGATGCCGTCGGCGTAGCGTTCGCCGATGATGCGACCCTGGTGCGTGACGACAAAGGCAGCGGTCATACCTTCGGCTGGCTCGAACGCGGCAGCAACAGCCTGGGAGACTTTGTCCGTGTCGATGGCGGTGGGCAGCGGAGTGTTGGGGAGCAGATCGCCCATGGGCCAGGGTTCCGTGGCCGGGGCAGGGAGTGTTGTGGTGATGTCGACCGGATCGAAAAACACGTCGGTGTCGTCGATCGGGAGTGTGACGCATCCGTGGTCGCCATTGAATTTGGCTGTGCGCACTACGCCGTCAGGGAGCGTGAGATGGACCTGGCGTTGGTCCCGGTCCACGTCGACGGCGGTGACATGACGGCGGTGCTCATATGGCGAACTGAAGAATCCCACGTTTTCTGCAGCGAAGTCGGGATCGAGACCTGTCACGAACACGGCGGAGCACAACGTCTTGGCGAATCCGGCCGTGTGGTGCCAGAGTGGATCTCCTGGCGGTGCGACGTACTCGGTGTCGAGTTCCGCTTCCACGGCCCGTGCGAGCATCGCGTCACGGTCGGTCTGTGCGTGACTATCAGTCGTGAGGACCGCGAGCACGAAGGTCGCGAGACAGAGGCATATCGTGGTGACGGGGCGAAGCTGCAATCGGAACTCAATCATGATGTCCTCCCTGAACCCGCGCTATGCAGGTAGGGCTCAGTAACGGTGATGCGTGCACAGAGCGTACCACGACCTGATAGCATCTCTCGTGTCGTTCGTCGTGTCTGATTGACGACCATCCAAGCATCGTGCTCTTCACTGACCCTGACTTTCTGCTCCGGTTCCTGCCGCTCCTCCTCGCGCTCTTCTTCCTTGGCGTCGCGGTGATTCCCGACCGATGGAAGGCACGGGGAGGGCGCTTCACGGTGGCAAATACGGTCCTGCTGGCAGGCAGCGGCTGGTTTCTGGCTCAGGGGACGGAGGAGTTCTTTCTCCGATGGTTAGCGGCGGCGATGATGTTTACCTATGTCCTGGGCTGGGGCATCGTTTGGTCTCGCGTACGTGCGCGGTCGTCTGAGCAGCGTCACCTCGTTCCGGCTGCGTTGTTGACGCTCGCTGTGACGGGCAACGTTGTGTTGTGGGTGGTCTTCAAGTACGCCTTGCCGCAACCGCCGATTGCGGATGCCACGATGTTTGCGGTTCCGCAACTCCTCGTGCCGTTGGGGTTGACGTATGTCGTGTGCCACGCGGTGTCGTACGTGACCGATGTGGCACGCGGACAGGGGCCGGTCCAGCGGAATCCCGTCAAAGCGTGTCTGTATTTGTGTTTTTTTCCGTTGCTGTGCGCAGGACCCATCGTCAGATATTCCCAGGTTGCCGCCCAGCTCACTGACCGCCGCGTGACACTCGCCGGTTTTGCATACGGTGTGCGGCGTTGGGTTGTTGGTGTTGTCAAGGTGTGGTTTCTAGCGAGGACGCTCGCGGGTCCTGCAGATGCGGCATTCGCGATGTCCGCGACCCAGCTTGGCGTTGAGCAGGCCTGGCTGGGTGTGGTGTGCTTCGGCTTCCAGATCTATTTTGATCTCTCCGGGTATGCAGACATGGCGATTGGGTTCGGGCACATTTTCGGATTCAGGCTACCGGAAAATTTCAGGGTGCCGTATGCGGCGGATTCGGTCACCGATTTTTGGCGCTGCTGGAACGTCACGCTTCTCGACTGGTGCCGAGAATATCTCGGATGGTCGCTTGAACGGGCTCAGATTTTGCTGTTTCTCGGTGTCGGACTCTGGTACGGCCCGGGTTGGCACGTGTTGTTGTGGGGGGCGTTGCACGGAGTGGTCGTGGCGTTGGAGCAGGCCGGCCTGCGGAGCCGATTGATGGTCCTACCCGTGGCGCTTCGGCGGATATACGTCTGGCTCGTCGTGCTCTGCTTGTGGGTGCCGTTCCGTGCGGTGTCTCTGCCCGATGCGGCATTGATGTTCCAGGCCATGCTGGGGTTTGGACCAGTTACGGATGCGTCAACGTTGGTCGTGGGCTACCCGCACTGGATCGCGTTGGCGGTGGCCGGCTTGACGGTCATGCCGGCCTGGTCTGGTCTCAGTCGGTGGTTGGTCACGGTTGACGCACTGACCACGTCCATTGTCATCCTGGTGTCGACGAGTGCTGTCTTTGTTTGGCGCCAATGCGTGGCCTTGGTGAGGCTGTTGACCTGGTGGCGCCGGTGAACGGGGTCTCCCTTATTTCTTGGTAAGAGGCATGCGAATCGGCCATCGCGTCGGCTCGTGATGGGCGAGATAGTCTCTTCGCGAGACAGAGCCGATGAGCATCGATTTGGTCAGCCACCAGTTCTTGGGGCGTGCTCCGAAGATGATGTGAGCGACGCTCAGACCCGCAAGTGAGAGTCCGGTCATTCCGTGGAAAACGTATACCCAGCCCCAGGTGCCTTCTCCGAGAATGTAAGGATTGGGGGTAATGAAAGACGTGCCCATGCGCCAGAGCATGACCATACCGGTCAGGCTGACCGTGCACCCGACGAAGGTCAGGACCAGATGGTAGAGGCGGTTCCCGATCGGGTATTTTGCCGGATGCGGCCCCGGCACGTCATGCCCTTGCTCCCGCATGATCTCGGCGCGGAATTCCGGGATGTCTTTCGGGCCTACCCATATCGACCAGAAGTCGAGAAAGAAGACAGTGTGGAAGATGTGGAAAACGATCGCTCCGGTGAGGACGAGGCCCGCTGTATAGTGAATCTCGACCCAATCAAAACGCCATCCCATGATCGGAAAGAATGCCGTTCCCAGCAGGGTGAAGACCGCTCCGGCCATCACCCAGTGGAAGAGCCGGGCCATGAATGAGTGGCGTTTGATACGACGGGGTAGTTCCGTATATTCGGTTTCCAGCTTGTCGGTCTCCGCTTGAGGCCGGACCCGGTGTGCGGACAGAATCACGTAAGAAGCATGTGCCACCAAGAAGGTAATGAACACGAACACGGATACCCAGAGTGCGTTCCAGGCGACATGCGTGAGCACTGTGCGACCCCAAGGGTCGGTAGCAGTTTGTAGGAAATCCACAATGTGTCCTCCGACGACCTGTGAGGTCGACGTGTCAGAGCGTACTCCACGAAACTTTCATCTTACCTTCAGCATGCGTGTCGGTCATGCCCCTCCGGGGGCGCCAGGTCGCGGAGCGCGCTCTTGTGGGCCGGTAGTGCGTCAGCGAGCCTCGCCCACGACGATGTCAAGCAGGGTCGGGCCGTTGTGGGCGAGTGCGTGTTGTAGCGCCGGAGCGATGTCGTCTGGGTCGACAATGCGATGCCCGGGAACACCGAGAGCCGCGGCCAGGCGGGCGAAGTCGATGAGCGGGTCTGCAAAGTCCATCCCCACGTAGGTCTCCGTGCGGTAGCCCGTGCGTACGCGCTCCTTCAGAATGCCGTAACCATAGTTGTTGGCAATGACAAAGACCATGGGGAGCCGTAAGTGCGCAGCGGTCCAGAGGGCTTGAATATTGTACAGAGCGGAGCCGTCGCCGATCACAGCAACCAGGGGCCGGTCTGGTACCGCGAGGCGAATTCCGATGGCCCCGGCTATGGCAAAGCCGATACCTCCACTGGCCAGACCGTAGTAGCTTTGTGCGTCGCGATACGCGAAGAGTTCTGGCAGGCGACGCGTGGACGTCAACCCTTCGTCGACCACGATCGTCTCTGGCGGCAGGGTTTCCGCGAGGCGGAGCATCAACAAGTCTGGGGAGATGGGCCGTCCCGTTCGCCTGCCGATGGTTTCTATCAGCTGTGCGCGTCGGGAAGACCAATTGTTGGCTTGAAGTTGTTCGCGACGGGTGGCGGCGGTTTGTGCGTGCTTCAGTGTCTGGCGTGCTTGTAATACGGATGTCAGCGCGTCGAGCGTGTCTCGGACGTTGGCCTGAAGTGCGATCTCCGTCGGAAAGTTCTTCGCGAGATCGTCATTCCTTTCCCCGATCTGTATGACGGGCATGCGAGGTGGTAACGGCGAAACGTCAGAGGGTACCGACATGCGTAGGAGATCGGTGCCGAGACAGATCAGGAGATCGTGGTGGCCGAGCCGCTCGGCGACATCTCGCTGGTTACGTGTGAGCATTCCCACGTAGCAGTCATGCGTGGAGACAAATGACGCCGCGGTCTGGATGGTGTCCTGGTAGACCGTGGCCCCGAGCAGTTCAGCGAGCATGATGGCCGGCGTGATGGCCCGTCGCGTGCTGACCTCGTGCCCGCAAATCAGCGCCGGTCGCTCGGCGGAAAGCAACCGCTTTGCCAGGTGTTCGAGGGTCGCGTCCGACGGGCGATTGCCGGCGTCAACCCGGTTGGGTTGGCCAAGTTCAAGTTGGGCCTCGGCATCGAGAACGTCCCCAGGAAGCGACATGAATACAGGGCCGGTTGGGGGGGCCAAGGCAATCTTGGCGGCACGGCGTATGGCTCGCGGCAGGTCCGCGAGACGGGTGATCTCAACGGTCCACTTCACGAGCGGCCGCGCGATGGGTTCGAGCGGCGCGTACAGCATCGGTTCGGTCAGACCATGCCCGGTTTCGTGTTGACCGGCGGTGATGATCAGTGGTGAGCCGACCCACTGTGCATTGAAGAGCGAACCCATGGCGTTGCCCAGACCAGGGGCCACATGGACGTTGGCCACGGCGAGCTGGCCGCTCGCCCGGGCAAACCCGTCTGCCATGGCCACGACAGCGGCTTCCTGAGCGCCCAGGACGTACCGCATGTGAGGAAACCGCGGCAGTGCCGCCATGAGCGGGAGCTCTGTGGTGCCTGGGTTGCCGAAAAGGTAGGTGATGCCCTCGTCGGCGAGCAATGACAGAAATGCGTGGCTTCCGAGCACGGGCCCTAGGGCTGATCAGCCGTGGCTGGCTGGGCGGGGACATCCCGGAGCCGTTCCTGAACAGTGCCGGGAATGCCGAGTCTGACGTTGGCACCGAGCTGTTCGAGGAGTTTGGCCGTTTCTGGCCAGCTCTGAAACTGGAACGATTGCTTGGCGCCTTCGGCCATCCGGTAGGCCGTGCGCCCCCGGAAATCTCGTGCGTCGATATCTGCACCGTTTGCGACGAGATATTCGATGACTTCGTTCAGACCGCGGAAGGTAGCCCCGTGGAGAGCCGTGAATTCCGCCTCGTTGATGGCGTTGATATCGGCGCCCGCTTCGACCAGCCACCGAACCGCAGCCTCGGCGCTGGGTGACGGAACACCTCTTGGTTCGCGTGGGGTATAAGTGGCCTTCCCGAGTCCGGCTGCGGCCATCAGTGGGGTCGTGCCATCATCGGTGGTCAATTGAAGATCCGCTCCCGCGTTCCGTAGGGTCTCAAGGATAGCGACTCCACTATTCTGAAAGCTCGGAATGACGCTGTACAGGAGGTTCGGCGCTCCATTCATCTCGAAGGCAGCTACCCAGAGTGGGGTGGCACCACGTAAGTCCCCGGTCCCGGGTGCGAAGGGTTCGAAGGCACCTTTCTTGGGGTAGCCGATGTAGTACATCAGCATGGCCGATGACGTGATCCGGCCATTGGGGTCTGCGCCCCGTTGGACCAACGTGTCGACCAGGGCCACACGATCGGCTGGTGTCAGGCGCCCGCTTACCACCGCTCCGTGTCGGCGATTCCACGCACCGAGCCAATGCGTGACCATCCCTGCTGCCGCGTGCAACGCGTGGACGCCGCCCATTTGGCCGTTTGGATCGGCACCATGCTCAAGCAGAAATTGCGCGAATTGTGCCTGACCGGCCACGATGGAAAAGGGCAAGACGTGGGTGCCGTCTCGGCTGAGTTGATTGACGTCGACGCCGGCACGAAGCAGCGCTTCACCCATCTCCTTGTCGCCGTTGCGTGCGGCAAACATCAGCGTGGTAAAACCGGGTGTCGTTTGTCTGGTGGGGTCTGCGCCTCTGTCAAGTAGAAGTGTCGCTACATCTGCATGTGGAGCCGCGATGGCCCACATGAGCGCCGTGCTGGCCGTCTCGTGGGTTGCGGCGTTGATATCCGCGCCATGCTCAATGAGGGTGCGAACGATACCCACATGACCGGTTCTGGCTGCAGTCATGAGCGGCGTGAGGCCACTTGTTTGCGCGACGCGTGCATCGGCCCCGGCGGCGACCAGTTGTTCGATCATCGACAGGCTGGCGTTTTCAGCTGCGCGCTCAAGAGGTGTGACACCGTGGCTGTCTGCGATGTTGGGGTCGGCCCCGGCGTCGATCAGCGTTGCAGCCAGGTCAAGGTTGTCCCAATGTGCGGCCCAGAGTAACGCAGTCGCGCCGTCCGCTCTAACCGCGTTGACGTTCACCTCTGCTGCAAGGAGTGCCCGCGTGGAGACGGCATCCTGAGCGGCAACGGCCTCTATGAGCCGGATGTCTTGGCCGGTGGCCGGTGGCGCGATGAGCAGGACGTATGCCAGGCTGACCAGGATCGTTGGTTTCACACGCATCTGACTTCTCGGATTTCTACACCCCAGGGCTTCTCAGTTGAGGTGTTACGCCTGTAGCGGTATCGCGGGTATTTTCCACCCTGGCGGTTACTGGTCACCCTCGGTGGACACTTGTGCCTGAGCCGCGCGCTCTGCCGCGCGACGTTCGTATTGTTCATCGGTCATGAACGCGATATCGGTCCAGCCGTGTCCCATCTCGTCCATTGTCCGCGACCCCCACCCGATCCAGGCCGACGGGTCCGGATTGTGGCGATTGTTGGAGGTATTGTCGTGCCACGACACGGTATGCAGGATCGTGCCCTTCGGGAAGAGGAGGGGCTCATTGTAGGCGTAGACAATCTGCCAGGTTTGCTCGTAGTTCGTGACGTCGGTGAGTACCTCGCGTCGCCCATCCAGGTGGATGGCTTCGAGCAACATGCGCTTGCCACGGAAGTGCATGTGGGGTTGAAAGCTGAGAATGAGACCCGCCTGCGGAAGCGGCCAGAATCGCTCGTGCCGGGCAACTGAATTCGGGGGAATGCTCATCAAGGCCACGCCGTTGAGCGTGTTGTCGTCAATCAATGCCCCCGTTGGCATCCGTTCCGCGTGGAGATCGAGGTCGTAGCCGGCGCGAAGCAACCGGTCCTCGACAGCCTCGCGATTCAATTTCCAGTCATGACCGATACCGGTCCGGATCCGGTGCGCGGTAACGATGAGTTCCGGAACGACATCTTTGGGGTAGAACTTGATGCCGACTTTTTGGCGGTCCACGGTTTCTTCGCCCCATGGATGGTAGTGCGGAGCAAAGCGGAAGAGACCCCCCGCTGGGAGTTTCCGCCCGGTGCCTTCAGGGTAGTACTGTCCGGTGCTCCCCATGGCATATTCGATCAAGTCAATTTCGCGAGTATTTGAGCCCATGCCGAGCCGAAATTCTTCGCGGTCTTCCACGGTCTCGGGCACACTGACATAGACGTGCGAGTGGTGCACGCAGCAGTATGCTTCGGGGATGATCTGTACCCACTTCACGTAGCGGTCTTCGGTAAGTCCGGGGTCGACGATCTCTGATGGATAGAAGTCGGCACCTTCGGCCGGAATCCTGAATCCTTCCTCCATTTGGACGACCAGATCGGGTTCGCCGTAGGTCCACTCGTTCAGATTGGCGAGTTCGAGAGGCGGTGGAGCGTCAGCGGGGTTTCCGCGCGGGGCGCCGGCTCCGACCCATCCGACGATAGTCGCGATCTCGTCCTCGCTCAGCGAGGGATCTGCCACATACTCGCCGATGCTGCGGTCGAGATGCCATGGTGGCATCTGCCTGGCGACGACGCGGTCGCGGATAGCCCGGGCCCAGGGGCGGGTCTGCTCATACGTGAGTAACGACATGGGCGCGCCGGTGCCGGGACGGTGACACTTCTGACATGAGCGTTGCAGAATCGGCAACACGTCGCGCGTGAATGTTGCGTTGTCGTGGGACTGGCCCGCGGCGCCGTTCGGTGTGAGAGCGATGCCGCAAAAACCGAGGAAAAGAAGCCGTGTCAGCCCGGCGCGCATGGTGCCTCCAGTGTCAGTCGAGTCGATTGTCCCTCTCAGTTTAGTATTGGAAGGCGTCTTGTCCCAAACTGCGGCTGGTCGGTGCGAGGAATCGCTTGGTAAACTTGTGCGCGTGGAGCGAATCATGACCGTGGATCGACTGATACTCTGGCTCGTTATACTTGGCGTTCTTGTGGTGAATCCGCGTCTTGCCTGGGCGCAGCAGGAGCCAGTATATGCAGTGTACGACGGGTTTCTGACAACAGATGATGGTCTCTATGTGGTCGCGTTTGCGTATTTCAGTCACAACTTCGAGCCGGTGACGATACCCGTCGGGCCGCAGAATACCTTCGGACCAGATCCCGTCGACCGCCGGCAGCCCACCAGGTTCTTACCAGGGCATCATCGATTTCAGTGCGTCATGGTGATGGGGGCGGAGTTCGCTGGGGATTTGGAATGGACGGTGGGCCACGCGGGTACGACCTCCGCGACAAGTCGCGACATGCTGCAGTACAACTGGGAACTTGAAGACCGCTCGGTTGCCACTGCGTTGAGAGGGGTCGACACGACGGTGGCACCCCGCGGGGTGTGTCTGAATCGGCCTCCGACTATCAGGTTCCTCGGTCTGCGCAATGGGCCGGACGGTGCGCCGCCGGAGGTAACGACCGCGCTTGACGGTCCACTCAAGCTGTTCGGCAGCGTCCGTGACGAAGGATTACCCAGGGAGGAGGCCTTGCGGAGCGAGTGGCGCGTGCTGCGTGGTCCTGGTCCGGTGGCGTTTAGTGCGGCGGACGAGCCCAGGACGCTTGCATCATTCGAGATGCAGGGCGAGTACGAGCTGGAGCTGTGGGCGGGAGACGGAGAGTACGAGGCTCGTGGTCGTGTGGTTGTGCACGTAACGGGCGCGCCCTGACCGTGAGATCAAAGAGGCCGTCAACGTGTCTCCGACGGAGAGCCGCACCGCTCCTCTTTAATAGCGGTCATCGGTTGTCTGTATCAAGCGTCACTTCGACCTGTGTTTACTGGATCG
>CAZPZZ010000086.1:16416-16915 GCA_964591245.1 uncultured Vicinamibacteraceae bacterium
GGCCCGTGGTCGTGTGGTTGTGTACGTAACGGTCGCGCCCTGCCCGTGAGATCGGAGAGGCCGTCAATGTATCTGCGCCGGAGACACGCACTGCTCCTCCTCTAATGGCGGTCCCCGGTCGTCTGTATCAAGCGCCACTTCGGACTGTGTTGGCTGGATCGAGCGATTGCGTGTTTTCTTTTCGCAGCAGTAGCTGAACGTCGCCAATGGTGCGTTCTAGAAATCCAGCCTCTGAGTAGCAGAAGTAGAAATCCCAGAGACGGAGTAATCGGTCGGGATATCCAAGTTCTCGAAGGTGGTTCCACTGGGAATGAAGCGAGGACTTCCAACGGCGAAGTGTCGGCGGATAGTGCTCAGTGATGTCGCGCAGTCCGACCACCGACAAATTCGTGTGCCTGTCGAGGAGGGTCCGCAGCAGTTCGACCGATGGGAGAAATCCGCCCGGGAAGATGTAGCGCTGGATGAAATCGACTCCACGCGTATAACTTTCTAGAAGCTG
>CAZPZZ010000087.1:0-16723 GCA_964591245.1 uncultured Vicinamibacteraceae bacterium
GCTGGCGCTGACCCGACCTACGGACTCAATGCCCTGGGTGGGGCGCTGGCGGCGCAGTTAAAGAATGGATTTGATTTTACGGGATTTCGTGGGGAGTTCTCTGGGGGATCGTTCGAACGGTTTCTGGGCACGGCAGAGTATGGTGTGAACAATGGCCGGTGGGCGCTGTACATGGGGGCGACGCGGTTTGACGAACAGGGGTGGCGTGTTCAGTCTCCCTCGGAGGTCACCCAGGCCGTGGCGGATATCGGGTATCGCGGGGATCGGGTGGACGCGGGCGTAACTGTTACGTATGCCGACACTGATCTGAATGGGAACGGTGCGGCACCGATTGAATTACTTGCGATCGATCGCTCGGCGGTCTTTACCTATCCGGACAATACCAAGAACCGCCTCGCCTTTGTCCAGAGCCGCTACGACCTGGAAATTTCCTCAGCGTGGTCGTTGCAGCTGACGGCCTATTACCGTGATCTTGACCGGCGCACGTTGAATGGGGATGAAGCAGAGTTTGGTGTCTGTGACGACGACGCGCTACCGGGCGGTGCACCAGGCGACACCTTGTGCTTCGGAGCAGATGACGACGATGACGATGACGAGGAAGATGCATTGCTGCAGAGCCTCGCGAGTCTTGACGACGATGACGAGGACGAGGAGGAGGGCATCCCACTTGTCGACGCACGGAATCCTGGCCGGTTTATCACCGAGGCCGACGCGCTTGGTAATGCCGCCTTCAATCGGACCAACACGAAATCACGAGGTTATGGCGCGACCGCGCAGGCGACGGCAACCGCGCCGCTCGGGGACCGTGAAAACCTGTTCGTCGTGGGTGCGTCCGGGGACCTGGCTGACATTGCCTTCGATTCGCATAGCGAAGTTGGTACGCTGACGCGAGATCGTGGCGTAGATGGTTCTGGGTTATTGGCAGGGCTCTACGGGCAGGCTCCCGACGATCAATTCAACACGGACATCGACACGGTCAACCAAGCGCTCGGTCTGTATTTCAGTGATACGTTGTCGATGACGGATCGAGCGCACCTGACTGTCTCGGGTCGGTTCAATTGGGCGGGGATCAAGATTGTTGACCGTCTCGGTACTTCGTTAAACGGTGAGCATGCCTTCGCTCGTTTCAACCCTGCGGTGGGAGCCGTCTTCGAGACAAGTGACACGGTGTCACTGTTCGCGCGCTACTCAGAGGCGAATCGGGCGCCCACCGCCGCTGAGTTGAGTTGCGCGGATCCGGCCGAACCGTGTCGCGTGCCCAATGCGTTCATTTCTGATCCCCCCCTGGAGCAAGCCGTCGCCCGATCGGTTGAAGGTGGGATCCGCGGGGATGTCCCTCTCGCAACCGGTTCGCTTGACTGGTCAGCGTCCATCTACCGCATCGGGATCAACGATGACATTCTCTTCATCGCGTCGTCGGAATTGATCGGGACCGGGTTTTTCCAGAACGCTGGTGATACCCGCCGGGTGGGCCTCGATCTGGATCTCCGTGGACAGAATGGCCGGCTCGGTTGGTACGCGAGCTATGGGCTTGTCGAGGCGACGTTCCAGTCGGTTCTTGAACTACCCGGGAACGACGAAGTCAACGATGCCACGACCCTCGAGGGCACGCTCCAGGTCGAGCCAGGCGATCGTCTCGCCGGCATTCCCCGACACAACATCAAGGCAGGGTTGGCTGTGGCCATCACCGATCTGTGGGATGTTGCGGCGGAAACGGTGACGGTCTCGAGTCGGATCTTCGTGGGGGACGAGGGCAACGATCAGGCGCCGTTGAATGGGTATGCCGTAACCAACCTTCGTTCGGCGTTCCGCGTGACCGACGAGGTCGAACTCTTCTTTCGCGTGGATAATCTCTTCGACAAAAGGTACGAGACCTTTGGTGCGCTGGCGGAACTTGAGGTCGAATTGGAGGAAGTACCAGACGCCGATGATCCGCGCTTCTTGGGGCCCGGTGCCCCCCGAAGTGGCTTTGCTGGCGTTCGTGTTCGTTTCTAGCGTTGACAGCCTCTTGCCACAACGGGGGCCATGGTTAGGTCCGCTGGGCGCCGGGACGTCCGGTCTCGACGGTGAATGATGCCCGTGTCGAGATTGGACTGCCTTGGTGGGTCACGTATTCCAGGACGCGGTAGTCGCTGGTCCAGCTCGTTGGCGTGATCGCGCAGCGAACATATCCCCGTTGCCCGTTGAAGAATCGCACCGACGGGTTTTCGGCCAGCATGGCGGCGGTCGCGTCCTGTACGTCGCTGCCGTCACCGCCTGAACTTATTGAGGTGCCAACGAACTCAGTTCCGACAATCGGTGCGTTTTCCAGCCTGTAGTCGACCTTCAAGTCAGTGACCCAGTTGGTGTGGATGTCTCCGGTTAGCACGACTGGGTTAGCAGGACGGCGGGTGGCGAGAAATTCCATCAATCGGCGGCGAGCGACTTCGTAGCCGCTCCATTGGTCCATGCTGATTCGTTCGTCTTCGCCTGGGCTGCGATCAACCCGTGCCATCATGATTTGTTGTGGAAGCACATTCCACTGACTAGCTGATTGATCCAGGCCTTCAAGCAACCATTGTTCCTGTTGATCACCAAGAAGGGTCGCCTCGGGGTCAAGCACTCCGGGGCAGGCAGGACCAGTGCGATCCCCGCACGGTTGGTCCGATCGATACTGGCGCGTGTCGAGGACAAAGAACGACGCGAGATTGCCATATTCGAATTTCCGGTACAGCGGCATCTGCGCACCGGATGGCGTTGACGTGCTGCGTAGCGGCATGTGCTCGTAATAGGCCCGGTAGGCCTCTGCGCGACGGCGAAGGAGGAGTTCCCTGGGGAATCCCTCCTCCTCGGAGATATCTCCAGCGTAGTTGTTGTCAACTTCGTGATCATCCCAGGTCACGATGAAGGGGAATTGTGCGTGGGCGGCTTGTAGGTCGGGATCGAGGCGATAGAGGGCATACCGATTGCGGTAGTCGCGCAGGAGTTCGATTTCGTCGCCAGTGTGTTTCCGAGCGCGTCCATCTCGGCCCTCGTATTCGTAGATGTAGTCCCCGAGATGAAATACGACGTCAAGGTCGTCTTCCAACATGTGCCGGTATGCTGTGAAGTACCCCTGTTCGTAGTGTTGGCATGACGCGAAGGCCATTTTCAACTGATTGATAGCGAGGCCAGGGGACGGTAGCGTGCGTGTGCGGCCGATCCGGCTTGCTTCTCGACCTGACCGGAAGCGATACCAGTACCACCGGGCAGGTTCGAGCCCCTGTACCTCGACGTGCACGGCATGCCCGTGCATCGGCGTCGCGACTGTCGTTCCCTCCTGCACGACGTCCTGCATTCGCTCATCCCGCGCAACAGCCCAGGAGACTTCGACCGCCTCGTCGGGCATACCGCCCCCCTCGAGTGGAACGGGGGCCAGTCGAGTCCAGAGGACGACGCCGTCTGGTGATGGATCGCCGGATGCGACGCCAAGACTGAAGGGGGGGCCGGCGAATTGCGGTGATTGGCGGGGCTGGCCAATCAGCGGCACCGTGGGAGCCGCGAGAACGCCCAGGCTGCTTCCGAGGAACGTTCGACGGGACACCCCGCCACGACGTCGACGAGGGTATGCGCGCTGCCTTTGCATCTGAGTCACTCTCCTTGGGCCGTGCGGCCGAGTGTGTTGACTAGTCTAACCTTCCCGTGTCTCACGGAGGGTGCCGATCCTGTTTTTCCTATCTTCGGCAGACCTTTGACATGTGTGTTCTAACTGAGTTATGTTTGAGTCACGTATGTTGCAGAACGCTCATCACCATCATGCGCACCATTCCCGCGTCCGGCGCGGGCTTGTGGTTCTGCGCGTGCGGTGACGCAACTGCACAATTCCTCGACGCAGGGACACAGCCCCGCCGATATCTTCGGCGGGGCTTTTTTTATTGGATTGAATAGCACAGGGAAGGACGGGAACGGCACGATGGATTTCTCGAAACTGGACGGCCTTATTCCAGCCGTTATTCAAGATGCCACGAGTAATGAGGTGCTGATGGTCGGCTTCATGAATCAGGAGGCGTGGGACCGTACCCGGGAGACCGGTTTTGCCACCTTCTTTAGTCGTACGCGCAACAAGTTGTGGATGAAGGGTGAGACGTCGGGGAATACGTTGTCGGTGAAGGAAATGCGCGTCGACTGCGATGACGATACGGTGCTTTTGCGCGTGACTCGTAACGGTGACGGCAATGTGTGCCATACCGGGGAGCGTACCTGCTTCTATCGCGCGATCGCAGACGAGAACACGTAAGGGGATCAGGGCTGCCATATGAGTGACAAGAAACTACGACTGGGTATCCCGAAGGGGTCGCTGCAGGAGTCGACGATCCAACTTTTCTCACAGGCTGGTTTCAACATCTACACGAGTTCGCGCTCTTACTTCCCGACAATCGATGATCCGGAGATCGAGTGCACGTTGATTCGAGCACAGGAAATGGCGCGCTACGTGGCCGACGGTGCGCTGGACGCGGGGTTGACCGGCCAGGACTGGATCGCCGAGCATCACGCGACTACGGGTGAGACGGTCGTTGATGTGGCCGATCTCATTTACTCGAAACAGAGTTTTCGCAAGGTGCGTTGGGTGCTGGCCGCACCAGAAGACTCGAGGTTTAAGAGTCCTCAAGATTTCGCAGGCGCGACCATTGCGACCGAACTCGTCAAGGTGACTGAGGCGTATTTCAAACGCCTCAACGTGCCCGTGAAGGTGGAATTTTCATGGGGTGCTACAGAGGTCAAGCCGCCCTCGCTGGCCGATGCTATTGTGGAAGCGACCGAGACAGGCTCGACGCTGCGGGCCAATCGCTTGCGTATCATCGACACCGTCATCGAGTCGAATCCTCAGCTCATTGCCAATGCGGCGACACTTGACGATCAGTGGAAGCGGACGAAGATTGAAAACATTGCTTTGCTGATGCGCGCGGCCATTGAGGCGCAGGGACGGGTGGGATTGATGCTCAATGCTCGTCGAGCTGATCTCAAGACCGTGCTTGGGTTGCTCCCGGCACTCCACAATCCGACGGTGGCCCCGTTGAGTGACGAGGAATGGGTGGCCGTGACCACTATTGTCGAGGAGTCGGCCGTACGGGAACTGATTCCACAACTGAAGGCGGCGAAAGCCGAAGGCATTGTCGAATATCCGTTGAACAAGATCGTGTTGTGATGCGTATTGTCGAAGCGTCGAACCGACGGACCGTTCAGCAACTGGTGGATCGACGGCAGCACAGTGATCCGTCCCTGGAGCGTCGTGTTGCGCGTATCGTCGCGGGAGTCCGTCGATCTGGAGACACGGCCCTGCTGCGTTATGCACGTCAGTTCGATGGGCTGTCCGGGCCAATCGAGGTTCCGGAAACCGAGCTCGAGGAGGCATTGCAGACCGTATCGCCGACTCTACGGAGTGCCTTACGTACCTCGGCCACACATATTCGGCGGGTAGCTCGGCGTCAGCGTCCCAGAGGTTGGCGTACGACAGTTATCGAGGGGGTCGAGATCGAGCAACGTGTCACACCCCTTGACCGTGTTGGCTGCTACGTCCCGGCGGGTCGGTATCCGTTGCCGTCCTCACTGTTGATGACAGCGGTGCCGGCGCGTGTGGCCGGAGTGCCGGAGGTGGTCGTGGTCTGTCCACGTCCGGATACGACGGTTCTTGCGGCTGCGGTCATTGCCGGGGCAACTCAGGTGTTCAGGTTGGGCGGGGCCCATGCTATCGCAGCCCTGGCCTATGGGACGGCGACTATTCCCAGGGTCGACAAGATTGTTGGCCCTGGCAGTGCCTATGTGGCCGCGGCCAAGGCGCTTGTGTCGGCTGATTGTCCAATTGATTTCTACGCTGGACCGACAGAGATCGTTGTATTGGCCACCCGCGGCAAGCCCGCGTGGATCGCGGCTGACCTGCTTGCGCAGGCAGAACATGATCCTGACGCGCGGTCTATTGTCGTGACACCGGATCGGTCATTGGCCGAGCGAATCCGTGGAGAAGTTCAGGTACAGATGCCGGCCGATGGGCCAGCCCGTGCGTCGATCCGCCGACATGGAATCATTGTGGTCACGCGTTCGGTCGACGAGGCCATTGCGCTTGTAAATCGCATCGCTCCCGAGCATCTGGTCTGCGACCAGGAGAATATTGCCCAGCGTACTGTCAGGGCGGGTACGGTGCTGGTTGGCCCGTACGGAGCCCAGGCGGCAGGGGATTACGCGACCGGCTCGAACCACGTGCTTCCGACCGGAGGTGCCGGTCGGATGCGCGGCGGTTTGAGTGCGTCAGACTTCGTCCACGTGCATAGTGTGCAGCGGATCACGAAGCCTGGGCTCGCGAGCCTTGCCCCGACGATACTGCCTCTTGCGGAGGCGGAGGGGCTTACCGCGCATGCGGAGTCAGTGCGAGTCCGTCTGCGAAGAGCCAAACGACCGAAGGTGCGTGGAAAATGAGACGGGCTCTGATCGACCGGCGAACAGCGGAGACGCAGATTACGATTCGGCTCGGACTAGAGGGCCGAGGCCGGTACACGGTGCGTACCGGGATCCGGTTTCTGGATCACATGCTCGAGCTTGTGTCACGACACGGCGCGTTTGACCTTCAGATCGACGCCAGTGGTGATCTCGATGTCGATCAGCACCATACCGTAGAGGATGTTGGCATCGCACTTGGGGAGGCGGTTGCCAAGGCGATCGGTTCCAGACGGGGTATCAACCGGGCGGGATATTTCATCATGCCGATGGATGAGACCCTTGCAGTGGCGGCTATCGACCTGAGCGGCCGGCCGCATGCGGTCGTGGACTTGCGGTTACGCGTGCGTTATGTCGGAGACTTGCAGTCCGAGCTGGTGCAGGATTTTTTTGAGGGGTTCGCTCAAGGCGCGCGTGCGAATGTGCACCTCAAGCTGCTGTATGGTCGATCCAGTCACCACCAAGTTGAAGCACTCTTCAAGGCCTTTGCCCGCGCGTTGCGTGTCGCCTGTGACAAGGACTCCCGAATGGCCAAGCAGCTTCCCAGTACGAAGGGACTCCTGTGATTGCGCTCATCGATTACGGTGCGGGCAATTTGACATCCGTGCGCAAGGCGCTTGCGCACCTGGATGCGATGGTGTCGACGCCGTCGACCCCGGCTGACTTGGCGACGGCGTCTGGAATTATCGTGCCGGGAGTGGGGCATTTCGAGGTCACTGCGGCGCTCGGACCAACGTGGCGCGCCGCTATCCTCGAACGTGTCAGCCGGGACACACCGCTTCTCGGGATTTGTGTCGGGATGCAATGGCTCTTTGAGGGAAGTGCTGAAGCCGAGACCAATCCAGGTCTTGGGTTACTGTCCGGGCGGTGCCAGCGGTTCACGGGTGCTGCCGGGCTGGGCCGGGACGGTACCGAGAGTAAGGTTGAGTCGTTGAAGGTGCCCCATGTCGGGTGGAATTCTCTCCACCTGACACGCCAGTCATGGTTGTTGGATGGGCTCGACGAAGGGGATCAGGTCTACTTTACGCATTCGTTCGCGGCGCCCGTGACCACTGACTGTGTTGGTTCGACCCGTTACGGTATCGAGTTCGCCGCTGCGGTTGAGCGAGATCGTGTAGCGGGTGTGCAATTTCATCCGGAAAAATCGTCAGATGTTGGTTTGAGGATTCTCGGTAACTTTCTTCGCCTCGTAGCCGCATAGCGGCTCCGGAGCGGCATAGCGGTCTGATAGATCATGCTCTCGAAACGGATCATTGCGTGTCTTGACGTGCGAGATGGGTCGGTCGTCAAGGGCATCAATTTTGAGGGACTTCGGCGTGCTGGTGATCCGGCCGAACTCGCGAGGCGCTACAACGCTGAAGGTATCGACGAGGTGGTCATTCTCGACGTGACGGCCACCATTGAGGGCCGAAAAGCACTGGCCGAGACGATCCAGGCCGTGGCGAAAGAGATTTTTTTGCCGTTGTGTGTAGGCGGTGGTATTCGTGGCGAGGACCATGCAGCGGCGGCTATCGACGCTGGTGCCGACAAGGTCGGCAGCAATACCGCCGCCCTGAGCCAGCCGACCCTCATCACGACGCTGGCCAAACGCTATGGAAGTCAAGCCGTCATCGTGGCGATCGATGCGAAGCGTGAAGACGGACGATTCAAGATCTACGTCCGGAGTGGACAACAGGGGACCGAGCGCGATGCCGTGGAGTGGGCTGTAGAAGCCGCGGACCGGGGAGCGGGCGAGATCCTGCTGACCTCGATCGACCAGGACGGCACGAAACAGGGTTTTGATTGTGAGTTGACCGCGGCTGTCTCTGAAGCCGTTCCGATTCCAGTCATTGCATCGGGAGGGGCCGGAAGCTTCGATCACTTTGTTGATGTGTTTACTTCCGGGCGAGCTGATGCTGCGCTTGCCGCCTCGATTTTTCATTATGCAGAGCATGCCGTGGAGGATTTGAAGCAGCATCTCCACGAGCAGGGGATTCCGGTGCGGCTTGATAGGGCGCATCGGGAATGACGGGTCAAGATAGAGAACTCGTATGACGATTTTCAAACGATTTCCACGGGTGACTCCGTGCTGATTCCGTCGATTGATTTGAAAAACGGGCGTGTCGTGCAGCTGATCCAGGGTGAGCGACTGGCCATCGAAAGCGATGATCTCGACGGTTGGGTCGAACGTTTCTCGAGCTTTCCGAAGGTGCAGCTCATCGATCTTGACAGTGCAATGGGGTCGGGTACGAATGATGCTCTGGTTCGGCAGGTGGCTCCGCGGCTTCCCTGCCGGGTCGGAGGTGGAATTCGGTCGGTCCAGCGTGCCGAAGAGGTGCTCAGTTACGGTGCCCTGGCCGTGATTGTGAGTTCCGCGCTCTTCAAGAATGGTCGTCCGGATCTGGAGTTTGCGAAGACGCTCGCAGAGTCAGTTGGCGTGGAACGGATTATTGCGGCGGTCGACAGTAAGGCGGGTCGGGTTGTCATTCGGGGTTGGACTGAACCGGTCGAGGTCACGGCGGCCGAGGCTGCTCGGGAGTTGGAACCGTACTGCGGGGAGTTTCTCTATACGCATGTCGATCGGGAAGGGTTGATGAACGGGACTGATATCGATGCGGTGCGAGCTGTTGCCGCTGCGACACGCAGGCCAGTTACTGCTGCGGGGGGGATCACCACCCGCGCGGAGATCGAGACGCTTGACGCGGTTGGAATTGATGCTGTGGTCGGTATGGCGATCTACACTGGCACGCTGGAGCTTGATCTTTCGGACAAGCCCGATGCACCGGCCGAGCGGATGCCGTGACCTGTTTCCGTAACATGTTCACAGGATGGTTCTGGCTACCGTCGTCGACGGCGTCTTGACGATAGACGCGCTTATTTTCTTCCTCAACGATAGCAGCCGAACCACGACTGGACTCTGGACCACGGGTGGTGTCGATCTACCGCCACCGGTCCCGGGGCGCTGGAGGGCGTCGGGGGTTACTGGGGCGGTTGATCTGCGTTCGTTGATCCTAACTGGGCCTGTCCACACGGCTAGAATTTCAGGCCCTGTGCCTCTTGCCGGTTATTGGCCCGGCTACCGAATGCCCAGTTTGTCCGCAAGGTCATTGAAGTCGGTGGCCACCACATCAAAAGCAGCGTCGGGGGTGGTGTCGACTTCGCGATCCGGTCCATATTCTTGCGGCCTCGGCACGAACGCGGTCTTCAGGCCCAAGGCGCCGGCTGCGCGTAGATCGCCCTTATGAGCGGCGACCATCATGACCTCTTCAGGGGCGAGTCCAAGCAGGTCGGCTGCTGTGAGATAGACTTCCGGGTCTGGCTTGTAGTGGCGCGCGAGTTCAGAAGACAGTACCGCGTCCCAGGGAAGTCCACTGTGCTTGGCCATGTTCACGAGTAACGCAACATTGCCATTGGAGAGTGTGGCCAGGACGAAACGAGTTCGAAGCCGAGTGAGTCCAGAGACCGAATCCGGCCACGGTTGCAATCGGTGCCAGACGTGATTGAGATCGTCTCGTTGTGCCTCGTCAAGGCTTGTCAGTCCAAATTTCGGAATGAGTTCGTCGAGAATCATCCGGTGGAGATCGTCGATGCGAGTCCAGGGAAGTTCGCCGCTACGTACCCGGCGCATGGCCGGACCGTATCCGCCCCGCCAGGAATCGGCGAATTCTGACCAGTCTGCCTCAATCCCCGTGCGCGCTTCCAGTTGTTCGCCTTCCTGGATGATTGATGTGCGCCAGTCGACGACGGTTCCGAAGACATCGAACGTGAGTGCTTTCACGCCCGCGAGTTCGTCTTCGGGAGACTGCGCGTGGCCGGGCGTACTGGTTCCAAGACTGTACACGCCAGCAATGATCGCTCCGGCAATACATCCGAGCACACAGGGGGAGGATGAAAGTGCTGTTCGAATCATGACTTTTCTCTCTCATGGGCCGCTGTCGTGCAGCAGGTCTGCCGTACGAGCAGCGTGCTTGATTGTTGGGCGCTAGCCGCAAGCGTCCATGATACGCGCTGTCCGGTCGAATTGAGACGAGACAAAGTAACATTGAGTTCTGAGATGGAAGCCATAGAGAAGACGCAATCGAGCGGGAGCGATGACCGTGCAGTCGATCGTGAGAGCGTCGAGCGCATGGCGAAAGGTGATCCCGGAGCGCTGGGTGACGTCTACGATCGGCATATCCGTGCGGTTTTTGGTCTTGCGATGCGGATCATCCAGGATCAGGGACACGCGCAGGAGGTCGTCCGGGGCGTGTTTTCTCAGGCTTGGACGCAGGCAAAGAGTTACGACGCGTCGCGTGGAACTGTTCTTGCGTGGATGTTGAGCCTTACTCGAGACGGTGCTATTGATCGATTGCGCGTCATGCGTGCCACGTCAGACTCGATTCCAGTGCCGCACGACGCAGCCGTCGTGCAACTGCCGAACCCAGCTGTAGGTGTTGAACGCACGTTGTTGTCAGATGACGCGATCGTTCAACTCAGGGAGGCGTTCCCCAGGCTTCCCTTCCTTCAGCGGACGGCGATTGAGCTGGCATATTTTCAAGGTCTTACCCAGACCCAGATCGCTGAACAACTGGAAGTGTCACCTGGTATTGTCAAAATGAAAATTCGTTCCGGGCTGCTCGCGCTGCACGAGACGTTGTTGTCATGAACGATCACGCACACACGCCGTTCGAAGGATTTCCGTCGCTGTATGCCCTGGGAGCGCTGAGCGAGGAGGAAAGGACCGCCTTCGAGGGGCATCTCGAGGTCTGTCTGGAATGCGTGAACGAGGTCAAGTCATTACTTCCGGTCGCGCAACGCTTACTCCACCTTTCGGCGCCTCTCGAGCCTTCAGCGGCTCTTCGGGGACAGGTACTAAAGAGCAGTACGGGTACAGAACCGCCGCTTCACGGAGGGCAGCAGGCACCGGTGAATGTCGGCGAAGAGCGTACCGCGACGGGAGCCGATCGGTCGACGCGCTCATCTTCGGTTCGGCGGGGGGGGCGTGCCGGCTTCTGGTCGGCGGCGATTCTGTTGATCGGCATCGCGGCGGCTGGTGGATGGTATGCCGCTGGGCTCATGCAGCGGATTGGCCGTCTGGAGGGTGAACTGGCGCGACGTGCCGAGCAACACGACATCCTTGAGGTGGAGATTGCCCTGGCTCGTGCGACGGTCGCGGAACGTGAGCAGGCGCTTGCCGTCGTGACCACGCCTGGCGTTCAGCAGCTTGCACTTGCTGGACAACCACTCGCGCCCCGTGCGTCCGCACGCGCCTTCTGGGCGGAGACGGCACTGGTGTTTCTGGCGAGTGAACTTCCTGTCCTCCCTACGGGCGATGTTTACCAACTCTGGTTCGTGACGCCGGGTGATCCGGTCAGTGGTGGGTTCTTGACGCCGGATGCTGAGGGGAGCCTCAGGGCGATGGTCAATATTCCAGATTCGGTGACGATGCCCACGGCTATGGCGATCACCCTTGAGCCTGCGGGAGGGGTGCGTGCTCCGACCGGGGAGGTATACCTTCTGGGACAGCCGGTCACACAGTAGCACGCGCCCGTGGGAACGGTAGACGTGGTCCCCATGCGCTCTGCGCTGCATGGGCGAAGGAACGGCTTAGTTCCTAGGACGTTGAGTGGAACCAAGACTAAGGAGATTGGCGAGCAGTTGGTAGGCGCCAGGGGTGCCAGCGGGAAGCTGGCGCCAAAGGCCGAGGCCGACGTACAGCCATCGCCCGTTGCCATAGCGAGCCTCCACCAACGCCCCCTGCTTGATCCCTGGATTCGAGGGGAACGAGTCGGCGAGGGACACAAGATCGGCGTAACGAGAATCTCGGTCGCCGAGAAAATAGAGCCCTCGCTCTTGTACCCAGCCGGTCCACGTCGCGTCTGAGATCTCGTTCGGATATCCGAAGACTGGATGTTCTGGGGCTAAGAGTTCCACGGGCGCGTACTCGTCGGTGACGCGTCCTCGACCCACTCTGGCCGGGTAGGGTCCGTATTGCGCTTCGTTGAACTCGAATTTGTTGTACTGGACGAGCAGTGTTCCACCCTCCGCCACATAATCGAGAAGTCGATCGTTGTTCGCCCGTAGATCTCCATTGCGTTCATAGGCCCGCACGCCTGTGACGATTACGTCGAAGCTTGAGAGGTCGTCAAAGGCCAGCTGGTCGGCCGTCACTCGCTCGAGTTCGGCACCAAGCTGTTCGATGGCCTGCGGAACTGCGTCACCGACCCCGTCGATGTAGCCAACCCGGAGCCCTGGTTCCAGTGAGACGTCGATGACCTGAATGGTGGTGGTGGATGGGTGCAGGAGATGGCGCCGGCCGATGTGGGGATATTCGACGACCTGAAACCCCTGGTCGAACGTGGCGCCGTCCGAGACGACGCGCGCGCCGATCTCGTACTCCCCGAGGGTTGCATCGCCAGTAGGTTGCAGGCTGAACCGTACTGTTCGGGCCTCGTCCTCCCGAGAGAACGTCACGGCAGCAGCTGTGGGGGTCGCGTGCCATCCATCTGGGAGGTCCAGCTCGACAGTGCCGCTGGCCCCGGCGGAGCCACTGTAGCGCACGGTGACTCGTACCTCCCGCGGTTGGGGGTTCTCGCGCGGGACAATGGCAATGGCTGGGGTCATCTCGACGGCAAACGTCGGCACGACCTGCAACTCCATGCGTTTTTCACCAGCGAAGAGATCGTCGCCGTGGCGAAAGAGGATTGGGCGATCGACGACGATGCGATTGGCGTTGAGTTCAATCTCGAAGATGGCCCGAAATGGTGTTGGACGGAACGGCACGCCGAATGGAACAGTTTCGTCGAATTGGTATCTGGCTGCGTCAGGCAGCCGTTCCCAATGGACTCCCGTTGCTGTTTCGTCTTCCTGGATACGAAGCGTTGGCTCGCACCGGTACACGGCACCCGGGAGGACAATTTCGGTATCGCAACTGCGATCGCCGGCATCAAATCCAGCAAACCGAATTTGTCGAACCGCCGCTGTGGCGGTGCCGAAATTCGCCACATGCGCGTTTACCGTCACCGCCTGGTCTGTCGTCACCACCCCATCGTTCGCCAGTGCCTCAAGACGGAGATCGTGTGCGAGCAGTACTGCGGTTTCGTACTGTGTCGCTTTTTGGGCTAGGCGGAAGTCGAGCTCAAATTCGGTATCTTCGGATAACCCGAATCTCGCTAGGCGATCGCGCAGACCACGGACCGTTTCCAATCCAGCGACCACCGCGTCTCGTACAGCCTGGTCTTCACCGCGCCGAAACGCACGGCGTGCGGTGGCACCGTGACGTGCAAGTGTCGCCAATTCAGTGACCAGAGCGTCCGGGGGAGATGAACCGGCAAAACGGAGTAACCCTTCCACCGATGCGTCTATGCCATCGAAGAGCGTGCGTTCCGGTGCTCCGACCGTGTCTGGTAGTGTGGTTTCGGCAAGTCGGTAACGCGCCGTGGCCGGCCCGGGCAGCATCATGAGCGGTGACATTCCCTGACACTTGTGCATGCTGCGGGCGTGGCTTCCGATCTCGGCGAATGTTCGTCCGAGTAACGGGTCGAACGGACTCAGGTCGATGCTGGTGAACACGGGCGCGGCTGCGGAGTTGCCACCGGCAGCGTTCGGTCCCCTTGGGACGCGACCACGTGGTCCACGGCGACCGAATCCGAATCCGGCACTGAAATAGAACTTGCGCGCTTGCCAGGGTCGTAACCCGTCGGCGAGTTGCTCGGGAAAGCGATTTGGATCGGCTGCCGCGGCGTATGCCTCACGCGCCAGGATGGCCGAGGCTTGGTGATGTTGTCCGCCCCCGTCGCCCTCTGGGCTCATGCCGGCGATGACATCTGGCCGGATCATACGGATCAGACGCACGAAGTCGCCCAATATCTCTTCACGACCCCATTTTTCGAATGTTTCCTCTCGGCTGAAGGAATATCCGAAATCTACTGCCCGCGTGAAGTACTGCTCGGCCCCATCAATTCGGTGGGCCGCCGCAAGTTCCTCGGTTCGCAGTGCCGCCAGGGCATCGAACAACTCTGGTCCAATCTCGTTTTGTCCCCCGTCGCCACGCGTGGCGGTCACCAGCGTGGTGCGGATACCCTCACCCTGACTCAGCAAAGCGAGCAGCCCATTGTTTTCGTCATCGGGGTGCGCGGTTGCCATCATGAACGTGCCCGTGTTGTTGATCTGTCGTAGCACGAGGCCGAGCTCAGTCCGTCCTGCTCTGTGCGCAAGTGGTTGCGCGTGTATCGTTGACGACCCCAGCGCTGCGATGAATCCACAGAGCACACCAAGGGCGAGGTTCCGTTTGGTCATCATGTCTTGAGTATATACGTTGGAGTGAGGCTCATTCTGCGATGCGTGCGCCGCGGGTATGACGGGTATCCCGTGATCAGGGAGTACCCACGGTGGTTGTCTGTTGGGCCAAGACATCCGCGTAAAACGTTTCGTATTGGGGAACGATGACATTGGAGCAGAAGCGTTGCAGCACCGCTGTCAAGGCGGCGGAGGTGATCGCTTGATGATGTGTGCGGTCGGTGAGCAGGGCTATCCCACTCGCGGCCATGGCAGCGAGATCATGTGGCGGGTGAAGAAAGCCGGTCACGCCGTGGTCAATCACGCCAGGTAGACCACCGACGCGGGATGCGACGACAGGCACCTGGCAGGCCATAGCCTCGAGTGCCGCGAGGCCAAAGCTTTCCTCGGCAGATGGCAGCAAGAAGAGATCGGCGAGCGATAGCAACGGCACGACCTGGGCCTGTTCTCCAAGCTGTACGACCTCGTCACCCAATCCGAGGTCACGGGACCGTTGAGCGGCTCGGTCCAGATCGGGTCCGTCGCCAACGAGCAATAGCCGCGACGGAACCTGTTGTCGAATCTGAGCGAAGATGTCGATCACCGCTTCGGTGCGTTTGACCGGCCTGAAGTTTGAAACATGGACGACGAGCTGAAGGTCGTTGCGTCCGCCCGTAAAGCGCGCTCGGAGTTCTGGATCTTCCGTGCGCTGGTGGATCTTGCAGTCGAGAAAATTTGGGATGACCCGGATGTCGGCTCGTACGGAGAGCTGACGACGTGTGTCGGCTTTCAGACTTTCGGATACCGCCGTCACACCGTCGGATTGGTCAATACAGAAGGCGGCAGTCTCCGAATACGATGGATCACTGCCGATGAGGGTCACGTCGGTGCCGTGCAGTGTCGTGATCACGCGGGGCACCTTGGCGCCCGGGCTGTTGGCCAAGATTTGTCGGGCCAGATAGGCGGCGGCGGCGTGGGGAATTGCGTAATGCGCGTGGATGATGTCGAGATCGTGTTCGCGACTCACCTGTACAATCTTGTTCGATAGGGATAGTAAATATTGCGGTTCACGGAATAGCGGGTAACCCGGGGTCTGTACTGCATGAAATGCGGGCCCGACGCCGTACACGGGTACCCGAAACGGCATCTCCGTGCTAATCAGCCGCACGTCATGCCGACGATCTGCCAGCGCCCGGGCCAGCTCCGTTGCTACGATGCCACTGCCCCCGACCGTGGGGTAACAGACGATCCCGACGTTCATCGCCTCAGGTTATTTCATTACGTCTGTGCGTAACACCGGCTCACGCACGACAAATCCTTCGGCGAACGCAACCCCGACCGCCGCGCCAAAACCAGCATCGCGGCTCTCGATGAGCTGGTGGAATCGCGGACTGGTCAGCCGTGTTGGTGCGGAGTCCTGACCCTCAGGGGTGAATTGGCTCCGGTGGCAGTTAAGCGCACGCCGCTTCACTCCATAGTACTCCGAGACGTCAACCACAAACGATGGGGGGATTGCATCATTGATAAAGTAATAACAGATCCAGTCCGGACGCCAGGCGTCCCCGGCTGCTGTGAATTTACGCAGGCCGCTCCTGAAGACGGCGGTGGTCAAGACGTCGCTTGCCGCCACGTGATCAGGATGGCGGTCAGCCCAGTAGGGGATGACAACGGTAGATGGGCGATGTCGCCGGATGAATTCGGCGGCTTCTTTGACCTGTTGGCTACCTCCGATGGCTCCATCCGGCCATTCGAGATTCTCCCGCATTGAGACACCAAGGGCGGCTGCGCCGGCTTGCGCCTCGGCCAGCCGGACTTCTTCCGTGCCGTTGGTGCCAAGTTCGCCGCGTGTCAGATCGCAGAGTGCGACTGTTCGTCCAAGTTTTACCTGTTTTGCGACTGTGCCGCCGATGCCGATTTCAATATCGTCAGGGTGTGGTCCAAAAACTAACACATCCACGGGTGTACTCATTACCCGCGCATTGTACCCGCCACACCGCTCATGATGACTGGGCGGTGGTCGTTGGTGCTCAAACCTTGCGGG
>CAZPZZ010000088.1:0-16692 GCA_964591245.1 uncultured Vicinamibacteraceae bacterium
CCTGGGTTTGCACTTGAACATTTCGATGCGATCGGTCGCTGGCGTGATGTGGATGTGTCTTTCAATCCGATCGATGCATCTGGACGGTTGCCGGATGGTCGCGGATTCGAAGGAGTGGCGGGGTTACGGTCTGCGCTGACAGAGCGCCCTGAGCGGTTTGTGGCGACGGTAACCGAAAAAATGATGACCTATGCGTTGGGCCGAGGGCTCGACTACTACGATATGCCAACGGTTCGTCGCATTGTGGAAGAGGCGGCGGCTGATGATTATCGTTTTCACACGGTGATTCTGGAAATTGTCACCAGCGACCCGTTCTTGATGAGGAGATCGCAGCCATGATCGTCACAAAACGTGCGTTGTCTCGCCGCATGGTGCTTCGTGGGCTGGGGGCCACCGTGGCTTTGCCGTTGCTCGATGCGATGGTGCCAGCGTTATCCGCCGCGGCGCGGGTGACGACGCCGGTGCCGAGGCTAGCATTTTTCTATGTTCCGAATGGGATGTTTCCACCCGCGTTTCACCCCACTGGCTCCGGGGGGGCAGGGTTTGATTTGCCGCCGATTCTGCAGCCACTGGAGCCGTTCCGAGATCAGCTGACGGTGGTCACCGGTTTGAGTAACTCGGGCGTCGTCAGTTCACGGGAGGGCGGGGGAGTGCATACCCGTGCGCATAGCGGGTGGCTCAGTGGCGTCCTACCAAAGCGAACAGAAGGCGCCGACCTGCGCGGCGGCAAAACAATCGACCAATATGCGGCCGATACACTCGGTACCGATACGGCGTTACGCTCACTGGAGTTGACAACCGAATCGAGCTATCGGGTGGGCAACTGCGAGAATGGGTATAGCTGCGCATACGTGAATTCCACGTCGTGGCGTAGTCCAACTACGCCCTTGCCACACGAGCGTGACCCGCGCACGATCTTCCGGCGACTCTTTGGCGATGGGGGCACCGTTGAATCGCGCTTGCTGCAGATGCGCACCGATCGCAGCATTTTGGACTCGGTGACCGGAAGCATTCGTCGTTTGGCGACACAGGTTGGGGCAGCGGATCGGGTGACGGTGGACCGTTATCTGCAGTCGATTCGGGAGATCGAGCGCCGTATCCAGCGGACTGAAACGAATAACGCGTCCACGCCCTTACCTCAGATCGACCAGCCGGGTGGCGTCCCAGAGGACTACGACGAGCATGTTGGGCTCCTACACGACATGCTGGTGCTCGCGTTTCAAGCGGATATTACTCGTGTCAGCTGCATGCAAATGGCGCGTGAGCAGAGTGGGCGGACATATTCCAACATTGGGGTACCACAGGCCCACCACTCCGTGTCACATCATCAGCAAGATCCGTACAACATCACGCAGTACACCAAGATCAGTCAGCACCAGGTCGCGCTTTTCGCGCGGTTGGTCGAGAAATTGCGCAACACGCCTGATGGTGATGGAACGTTATTGGACCATAGCATTCTCGTGCACGGTGCCGGGATGAGTGACGGCGATCAGCATACCCCGTTCAATCTACCGACCTCGATCGTCGGTGGAGGACGCGGGAGGCTGGCTGGTAATCGACATTTGTTGTACGAGTTGCACACGCCATTCATGAATCTTGGGCTGGGCTTGCTTGACAAAGTTGATGTCAAGGTTGACCGAATCGCTGATAGTACTGGTCTGCTGACCGGTCTGTAAGTGCGGCGTATGGGGAGGAGGCATGTGACGTCTGAAGGGTTCAATCGGAGGCCCTGATCCCTGTCTCGGGAGGCTGAACGGTGTGGACAGTGAAAGAGAGTGCGAGCGTGAGGCGGTTAGGGGTGTATAGACGCGGGTTCGTGGGGCTGATGGTGTCAGCGTTCCTGGGCGGGATGTCGGTCCAGGCGCAGGAGCCGCCGCTGGTTGACGCGGTGAGCCGTGGTGACACGATCGAAACCCAGGCCTTGATTGCGAGCGGAGTCAATCTGGACCGGCCGGCGACGGATGGATCGACGGCCTTGCATTGGGCGGTACACCGTGACGATTCCTCACTCGTCGAGGTCCTGCTGACCGCTGGTGCGACAGCGACGGTGGCCAATCGCTACGGGGTTGAGCCGATCGTCTTGGCAGCCGAGAACGGGAATGTGGTTATTGTTGAGGCACTGCTCGCGGGAGGGGCTGCGGCGACGACGTCGACGCCGGATGGCGAAACGGTTTTGATGACGGCGGCCCGTAACGGTGCTGCGGATGTTGTGCGGCTGTTGCTGACTCGTGGTGCTGACCCCAACGCCCGGGATCCGTTCCGTGGTCAAACTGCGCTTATGTGGGCAGCCGCTCGAAACAATGCGGCTGCAGTGCGTGCGTTGGTAGAGCTAGGCGCAGATGTTCATGCCAAGACGGCACGCAAAGAGGAGACAACTCGCCGGCTCTTCTGGGCGGCCGCGCCGACGGGTTTTTCCGCGCTGATGTTCGCGGCCCGTGGAGGGCAGCTGGATGCGGTACGGGCGCTACTTGACGTTGGCGCCGATGTGAATGACACCCTGTCAGATGGACAGTCCGTGCTCATCGTGGCTATTGCCAACGCGAATTGGGAGGTGGGGGATTACTTGCTCGGTCGCGGCGCGATACCAACCCAGGATGCAGCCGGGTGGACTGCTCTGCACCAGGTGGTGCGCTCGCGCCGCATGAATTGTTGTCAGGGGTTTCCGGGGCCAATACCGACAGGTCGAGTGGACAGCACTGATGTACTGAAGAAGCTGATCGCACTTGGCGCCGATGTCAATGCGCGAATGCGGACCAATGGGATGCAGGATGGTCAACGCAATCGTCTGAATCGCTTAGGTGCGACCCCATTTTTTCTGGCGGCGAAGTCCAATGACACCGAAGCCATGGATGTGCTCTTGGACGCAGGGGCAGATCCGCTGGTGTCCAATGCCGATGGCACTACGGCGTTGATGGTGGCCGCCGGCGTTGCGGTCTTTAATCCTGGGGAGGATGGTGGAACCGAGCCAGCCCAGGAAGCAGAGATGCTGCGTGCCGTAACGATGTTGGTAGATCTGGGACACGATGTGAACGGGGTGAACTATCGAGGGGAAACGCCGTTGCAGGGGGCCGCGTTTCGCGGTGCGAATAGTGTCGTCCAGTATCTCGTCGATCAGGGTGCCGATCTGGATGCCCGGAATGACCTGGGGTATTCTCCGCTGGCCATTGCGGCCGGATTCACCTACACGGACACCTACAAGCAGCAGAGCCAGACGGCAGACCTCTTGCGGGTGCTCATGGAAGCGCGGGGTATTTCGACTGAGGGAGAGGGTCATAGTATTCCCGGGTCCGTGTGCTTTGACTGCTTGACCCGATCCGATCAGTATGCAGATCGGATGCGTTGGGAAGCGGAACTCGAGGCCGAGTTCAACGCACAGTTCGAAGCAGATGCTGAACGGTAGCCGGTGTGATGCCGACGTGGGATGAACGGGAAGCCGAGTGCCCCTCTGTATGTGTTCGAGCGGGCCGGAGTGGAATGTCTGAGAAGGGAAGGTGTCAGATGGGCAGTGGTCGCGTCAGTATGAGTTCGCTTCTGGCCCTTGTGTTCGCGGCTGCGTTGCTTGTGCCGCTGGCGTCCGTCGCTCAGCCGATATCGTCACCGCTCGTCTCCAATCCGCGAACACCAGAAGGACATCCCGACCTCCAGGGGGTCTGGGACTTTGGCTCGGTGACCCCCCTCCAGAGACCAGTGGAACTGGCCGAACAGGAATTTCTGACGGATGAAGATGTATCGGCGCTCGAATCTGAAGCCGTTGCAGCCCAGATTGACCGCCCACCACGTCCCGGGGACCCTGGGAGCTACAATCAGTTTTGGATGGCCCGTGGTACGACGGTCGCCGGAACTCGACGAACATCACTGATTGTGGATCCTGCAGACGGGCGCCTGCCAGCGTATACCTCCGCGGGCGAGGTACGGATGGCAGTTCGAGAGGATGCGCGCCGTCGGAACGCGGGTCCCGAAGATCGCGATGTCGACGAGCGATGTCTGTTGGGGTTTAATTCAGGACCGCCCATGTTGCCTGGGGCGTACAACAATTTTGTCCAGGTGTTTCAAGTTCCGGGGTTCGTCGTCATCTTGAACGAGATGGTCAATGACGTGCGTATCATTCCGCTCGATGACCGTCCCGCGGTGTCCACTCAGATACGCCAATGGAAGGGTAGCTCACGCGGACGCTGGGAGGGAGACACGCTTGTCGTAGAGACGCGTAATTTCAGAGATCTTGGTACGGCTCATCCGGCACCGAATATGGAGCGCCTTGAGGCATTGGGGCCGAATTTGCATCTGGTCGAACGGTTCAGCCGATTCGATGCGAACACCTTGCTCTATCAGTTCACGATCGACGACCCAACCGCATTTACAACGCCCTGGAGCGTCGAAATGACGATGACGAAAACCTCGGATCCGCTCTACGAGTACGCGTGTCACGAAGGAAACTACGGCCTGTCCAATATTCTTGCTGGCGCTCAGTCAGAACATCGCGCTGCTCTGGCCGCTGCGTCGAATCCGAAGTGAGGTGGCGGTAACGCCGCGGCAAATCTATCGCGGTTGAGATGTCGTTCCCGGCCTCGCTGAACCATTGTCCACCGTTCGGGCTCTAGCCGCGCCTCTTCGGGGTGCGTGCGTTCTGGAGTTCGTTCAGCCCGTCTCTGTCCGGAGTATGGGTGGCGTACGCTCGGCTCTGTCACATAGACAGGAAACAGGAAAGAGGAGGCATTATGGCAAACGGAAAGTGGCTCACTGGTCTCGTTGTCGCAATTGCGCTGTTCCTGACCGCGGCTCGTCCCGGTCTAGCCGAGGCGCAGTTGAGTGAGACGACAGCATTCCTCGCGGACCTCTCCAACAGTTACCGCGTGGTGCCGAATGTGACCTACCACGTTGCCAACAGTCACGAGAACAAGCTTGACCTTTATCTTCCCACCAACGCCAACGGTCCCGTCCCGGTGCTGATGATGATCCATGGTGGCGGCTGGGTCTTGGGCACTAAGGAGTCACAGTTCTTGCGCGCCATGCCGTATCTCGAAATGGGATGGGCCGTGGTTAACGTGACCTATCGACTTGTGCAGGTGTCGCGTGCCCCGGCGGCGGTCGAGGATTGTTTGTGTGCACTCCAGTGGATTGCCCGGAACGCAGATACGTACAATTTTGATTTGAATCGAGTTGTCACCACCGGTAACTCGGCGGGGGGGCATCTCGCGCTGACCACCGGGATGGTACCCGCCTCCGCGGGGATGGGCCGGGAGTGCGCCGCAGGGGCCTTTGCTGGCCCGTCGACCGTTCCCGAGATCGACGTGGCGGCCATCATCAACTGGTATGGAATCACTGATGTTGCCGATCTGACCAGTGGGCCAAACACGAAAGGCTATGCGGTGCAGTGGCTGGGTGGGTTGCTGAACAGAGAGGAGATCGAAAAATTGACCTCCCCGTTAACCCATGTTCGGGCTGGGCTCCCGCCGGTCCTGACGATTCATGGGGATGCAGATCCGATTGTTCCCTACCAGCACGCCGTCCGTTTGCACGAGGCACTCGATGGGGCGGGTGTAGTCAATAGGCTCCACACAGTGCCGGGTGGGGGACATGGCGGCTTTACGACGGCTGAGACCCTGGAGATCTTCGAGGTGATCATGCGTTTTCTCCAGGATCACGAGCTGTGAGTCGATAGATGCAACTGCGGACCGGAGAGGGTGGTCAGAAAATAGCAGGCCTGACACTCTCCGGTCCGGGGCGACCTGGTCTCTGGGAATGACGGCCCGGCAAACGCCGTGTCTGAGATCAGATCAGACCTGAAGCCATAAACGGTCAACGGTGCCTCAATCGCGTTCCGCATTTTTAGTCATCGTGCTCCTTGCGGTCTGGAGTACGGGGATCACGCCGGATGCGGCTGCTCATGAACTTGAACTGACAGAAGTGCATCTCTCGTTTTCCAACGATGGATCGTTTCAGGTCGATGTCATGAATGATCCAGGATGGCTGTTGATGCGAGTGGAGCCATTCTCGGGTTTGGGGTTGTCGGGACGCCTGGAACCGGCGCAGCGCGATGATCGCCTGGTCGAGATGGAAGAGACGTTCGCCGAGCGGGTGCATCTCTATTTTGACGGCGTTCGGGTCGACGCGCGCGCTCGCTACCGTCCTCCGACGGATGTGGGGCCCGCGGCGCCAGATGGGACCCGTTTGGGAGTCATGCGCCTCGACGGACAGGTGCCGCCCGGAGCCTTAACGTTCAGCTTCGCCTACGGGTTGATCATGGATCCCTATCCGATCCTGATCCGAAACAGGGAAAATGAGGTTGTCACATACTGGAACGTTGGCGAATATGAGACCGAGGTGTTCAGCCTCGATGAGTTGACGCCGCCGACCCGGTGGGAGGTGGTGCAGACCTACCTGTGGCTGGGTTTTACCCATATCGTACCGAAAGGCCTTGACCACATTTTATTTGTGGTCGGGATCTTCTTGCTTAGTGTCCGCGTCTGGCCTCTACTCGCGCAGGTGACGAGCTTTACGGTGGCCCATACCCTTACTCTTGGCCTGACAATGTTTGGTGTGGTCGCCTTGCCACCGACTCTGGTGGAGCCGCTGATTGCGCTCTCGATTGCCTATGTCGGTATCGAGAATGTCATGACGAGTGAACTGCGGCGCTGGCGGTTGGGTTTGGTGTTCGGGTTTGGGCTACTGCACGGGATGGGATTCGCTGGCGTCTTGCGTGAACTTGGATTGCCGACCGGGGAATTCGTACCTGCACTGATGAGTTTCAATATCGGTGTTGAGGGCGGTCAGTTGCTTGTGATTGCCATTCTGGGGCTCGTCTTGGGGTGGACCCGGCGCCAGCACTGGTATCGCCGGGTCGTCGTAATTCCATTGTCTCTGGTGATCGCTGCCATCGGTCTGTATTGGACGCTGACACGGGCGGCCGCGGGCTAGAATGATGCTCCGGCTAGGGCGCGGACGCTGGGACGAATTTCTGAACGCGTTGCCCATAGGTATCTGCTGCGTAGACAGCTCCTTGGGTGTCTACCGCCATGCCGTGAACCCAGTCAAATTGTCCTGGCCCTCGACCCGGTCCACCCCAGGTGGCGAGAATCTGTCCATTCTCGAGGGCTATCTTGTGGACTCGCTCACCGGCGTGGTCGGCGATGTATCCGACACCGTCGTCGCCTCTGCGAGAGATCGCGATGTCCCAGGGATTCCATCCCTCGTTGGCGAATTCACGAACGTAGTTGAGTTGGTTGTCGAAAACTTGAATCCGCTTGTTCTCGCGGTCGATGAGGTACAGCCGGTCATCCGCGTCTACTGCTCCTTGGTGCGGTAGGTCCCACTCACCGTCTCCGGTACCCTGGTCGTTCGGGCCGCCCGCTCCGCGACCGACCTGCTTGATGAACGTTCCGTCCGGCGAATAGAGGACCACGCGGTTGTTGCCATAGCCGTCGGTGACAATGATGTTGCCTTCACGCGTGAATAGAATCCCTGAAGGGCTATTCAGATGCGTCTCATCGTTTCCAGGCTCACCTGTCACGCCGATCTGCATAAGGGCCTGTGTGAGGGTGGGGTCGAATTTGAGAATCCGGTGGTTCAGTCGTTCCACGACCCAGACATTACCCTCCCAGTCGACTTCTCCCGAGTGGAGCCAGCCGCCGGCGACAGGCTGGCCGTGCATGTCTTGTTCCGCGCCCGCTCGAACGAAGGTGCCTTCGCGATCGAAGACCATAACGGTCTGCTCGCCGCGATTGAACACATAGATGTGATCCTGCTCGTCAATGGCGATTCCCGAGACTCCTTGTCCGTAGATCGGGGGGGTGGTTGGTCGTGTGCCGCCGTTATTGCGTCGTGCTTGGCCAGCGGCTCTTCGAGCCGCAGCGGCTGCATCACGGGCCGATTGGTCGGGCCAGCCGGTTTGCTGTCCGAAAAAGGTGCCGGAAGGCAGGGCGGGCCAACTGGCTACGAGTTCATATGGTTGCGACTGCGCGCGGCCAACTACGGTTGGCAGGATTGTGATGGTGACAAGACTTACGATTACACCCAGCGTGATGCGCATTGGCTGCCCCTTTGCTTCATTTGGAGTATCGACGAATGTCGAGTACCCACGGTTTCTCATCCTAGTGCACTCGGGGTGCGATCCGTCGAGAATTCTTGGCACGCAGAGAATCTGCCGATGTAGCGTGGGCTTTCTAGGGTAACGTCATCTACTACACGTCGGACTCTGCCGCATCGGTTTCACACGTTCTCAACGCGCGTTCTGCGATAGTTCCGTGCGGCCGAGTAGATGCCGTAATGCGGATTCGAGATGGGGGTAGGTGAAGTCGAACTTGGAGGCAGTCAGCACCGTTGGCTGAACATGAGCCCCCGTCAGAAGGAGAGTGTCCGCCATTTCCCCGAGTAAGAGACGCATGGCCACAGCCGGTACACCGAGGAGCGCAGGCCGCCGGAGCACACGACCGAGCGTATCGGCAAACTCCTTGTTCGTCACGGGTGAAGGGGCCACCACGTTCACGGGGCCGTGAATGTCGGGGTGGGCCAAGACATGCGAAACACTCACCAGCACGTCGTCCAAGGCGATCCAGCTCATGTATTGATGGCCGGACCCAAGGGGGCCACCCAGGCCAGCCTGAAATGGACGTAGCATCTGCTTCAAGGCTCCTCCAGCCGGTGTCAACACAACACCGAGGCGGAGATGCGCAACCCGGATGCCGCTGGCGCTCGCGGGTGTGGTCGCGTGCTCCCAGTCCTGGCAAACCTCTGGTAAAAATCCTTGGCCGGCGGGAGAGCGCTCATCGACGACCTCCGCGTCGCGATCCCCGTACCACCCAATCGCTGATGCCGTAATGAGCGTGGTGGGAGGCGATGGTAATGACGCGAGTGCGCTGCTGAGCTGGCGCGTGACGGCCACACGGCTTTCACGGATACGGTTTTTTCGGGTTGCTGTCCAGCGCCCGCTGGCAATGTTTTCGCCCGCCAGGTGGATGACCGCATCTACCCCTTCGAAGGCCTCGGCAGGCCAGGTTCCGGTATGTGGGTCACGGGGAACACCATCACCCTTGGAATCGGGCTGGTGCCTCAGTCTAATGACTTGATGATTTCCTGAGCGCAAGAACGACGTCAGCGCCGAGCCGAGCAATCCCGTGGAACCGGTCATCGCGATTCGCAAGGGATTTTGGTTGTACCGTTGATGGCTTGCGAGATCTGCTGCCGTGATCCGGTGACGGTAGGCGAAGAGTCGTGCGATCTCACGTGCGGCATACCGGTGGCCAAGACGACCCAGGTGACCGAGTGGAAGGGCGTATTCGATTGCATCCTCGAGCCGCGTCGTGCGTTCGTCCACGGTTTCGAATTGGTGCGTGTGTTCCCAGCGGGCAAATGGACCACTGGTCTGGGTGTCAATAAAACGCTCGCCGTCGATGCAGGGGCCATGGACCGCGTTCCACGGTAGACGGACCGGCCCCACTCGTACCTGGAGGTGCACACGAGCGCCCTCTTGAGGCGGGCGCCCGGTGGTCTCGATGACGCGGACTGGAGCCCAGGGGGGAGCCAGGCGTTGAAAGGCGCCGGGTCGCGTGTGCCAGGAAAATACGGCGTCGCGGGGAGCATCGACGTGCAGAGATTTTCGGAATTCAGGCATCGGATACGTTCGGGCTATTTCGGAATCGGTATGTTGTGGAGACTGGGTCCCTTCTCGCGACCCATGCCAGACAGGGAAGGCTGAACGTCCATATGACAGCGAGTGCTGCGAAGGTTTCAGGTCCCGTCACTGACACCACCCCTAGTTCGGCGCCAGCTGCGTATGCGGCGGGACCGCCGATGGCGCCAGTTGCACTCATCAGCCAAGGGTAGGAGAGGAGCCAGCGGAGGGAGAAGCGGAGAGTGGTCGCGAATTGTATCCATAGCAGGACGATCCAGGGTGGGGCCACCCCGTCGACAAGTATGCCCACCTCGAACGAAAGCAGTCCGCACGAGACCAGCAGGGAGTCTGTGACGAGGCCGGTGATCCCCCCGGCCGCGAGGAGCCTCATCTCATGACCGGGTCGTATGACCCAGGCGAGATGAAGCACGATCAATACGACGGCGACCAAGCTCCCCAGCCAGACGAAGTTCGCGGCGACGCCAAGGACCACTGCAAGCCATCCGATTTGGTAGAGCAGATAGTTCACCGTTAGGGTGGACATCAGGTTGACTTGGCCGGGGACAGGAGATCTTGACGGAGAAGTTTCACGATTCGGGCGCGCCGGTATTCGAAGATCCGACGCAGGTCACGGTCAATCCAGCCCATGATGGGGGTCCGGTAGAGAAGCCGGAAATACACATCGAAACGCACGGTATCGGTGATCAGTGTGCCCGTGTCGTCTGCGATGAATTCGTGGGTGTGGTGCCAGAGGCGAAACGGACCTCTGAGTTGGACATCGACGAACCGTCGGGGTGGCTGCCATTCCTGAATCTTCGTGCGCCACCAGACGGGGACCCCGTGAAGCCCGAGTCGATAGTCGATGAGTGCACCCGCGCGCAGAGGATCGGCTGGTGCGCGTCGGATCCGGAAATGGAGGAAATCCGGGGTGATACGCTCTAGGTTCCGGACGGAAGCAAAGAAGTTGAACACGTCGTCGAGCGGATACGGCACGTGTTGCGTGCAGACGAGTTCCCACTCAACGCCAGCACGGCGGATGGTGACAGGTTGCGGCGGCGTTGTCATTTAATTTCATTATAGTGATAAAAAATTTCTTTAAAGTTAAATTTAATAGCGTTGTCTCGCTATGAGGATGAGCACCATGGGGCTGTCTTGCCCCGGCTACGGACGCACATCGAAGACGAGTTTCATGCCCGATTCGAGATGTTCGGCGATATGACAGTGGAGCATCCAGCGGCCAGGGTTTGACACTTCGAGCAAGATTTCTGCCGTTGATCCGACCGGCAGCATCATCGTGTCCTTCCAGACCAGGTTGTCGTTCGGGATACCATCCTGCGTCAATACGAGGAAGCGCTGCCCGTGAATGTGTACGGGGTGTTGCATGGCGTGATCTGCTGAGCGGTCGTTGCGCACCTGGATTTTCACGCGATCGCCCAGGCGAAACGTCCAGGCAATGTCCATGTTTTCCTGGCCGGTATCCTCATCACGCAATAGCCACTTGACCTGGTCCGCCGTGGTCACCCAGTTCATCCGTGGCATCGTGCTACTCCACTCGACAGGGTTGAAAAAACTTGAATCGAGATTGATGAGGGTTTCGAGCGGATAGGGTAGGTCATTAATGGCGAGCGTCAGCAGCAGCCGATGATCGACCGGCCGATCGAAGTCTGCACGATATTGGTCAATGTCCGCGATGACGTCTTTCTGTGTCCGTAGGGTCTTGAAGCTCGTGGCCAGATCAGGTTGTGCGGGGGTGTCGCGGACGAACACGTGGCCCAGTGTTGTCGGTTCAGGAAAGAAGTTGCCGTAGACGTGATCGATGCTCTGAATGCTGTTCACGAATGGGACGGTACCTGCGTCCGTAAACCGTACTTCGACGACATAACGCTCGGCGGGGGCAATGACCACGCTGTCGACCCACGTCTCCCGTTCAAATTTTCCGACATCCGATGCCACCAATTTGATCGCGGCCTCCCCGAAGGAGAGATTGAACGTGCGCGTGTTCGACGCGTTGGTGAGAAAGAAGCGAACGACTGCGCCACGGTTCACCCTGAGGTGATATTCCGGTTCGCCATTGATCAGAAATTTGTTCCCGAAACGCCCCATGAGCGCATGGGTGGCGTGTTCCCGCCCGAAGGGCATGGGAACAGTGCCATCGGCTGAGAGCAATAAGTCGTCGAGGAGTAGGACGGCTTCGTGATGCACAGGGCTGAAGTAGTCAGGGTCACGGGCGTCGACGCGCAGGTTGCCGTAGAGACCGAGTTCCTGTTGGATATCTTCGCGGTGATGCGGGTGATACCAGTAGATGCCGGCATCGGGAAAGTGAATCCGGTACCGAAAGCTGTCGCCTGGATTCACGGGAGGCTGCGTGACGCCAGGCACGCCGTCGTACTGGTTGTCGAGCCGGATACCATGCCAGTGCACGGCAGTCGGGAGGTCGAGCCGGTTCCTGAAATTGACCGTGATCGTCGAGTCCTGTGTGACGCGAATGAGTGGACCGGGGTACTGACCGTTGAATCCAAACATTGTCATGGGGTGGCCATCGATCATGCGTGTGACGAGACCCGCCTCGAGATCAAGTGTTCCACCGTCTGGCAGTGTGAGGATTTCGCGGGGCCGTGCGAGGGGCGGAACGTGCCCGTCTCGGGTTTCCGCCGTGTAGGTGGTGACAGATGGGCGGAGATCCGGAACCCCGGGCATCATCTCCACCAAGGGATGGGGAGCCGGTGGCATCCAGGAGGACGCCCGGGGGCCACGATTTCCCACAAGACCGGTGAGTGGTAAGAGGTCCTCCGGTTCCATCCGCATGCTTGCCGAGATGCCACGAAGGATGAGTCGTCCCTGGTAGCTCGGGAGATCGATTGTTTCCTCTGCCGTGATGAGGATCAGGAATTTGTCGAATCCGACCCGTCCGAGGTGAGTGGAGCCGTTCCCCACGGGGCCGAGATTGACCATCGGCCTGAGGAGCGGAGTTGTAGCCCAGGCGATGTAGTCCGTGTAATCGCCGAGGGATGAAAGCTCCGGCAGTCCACGGAGAGTTACGGTGATGTCGAACTCGTGGTGTCCGTCACGTGAGACGCGCGTCCCGAAGGGGGAGGGCACACGGTCGAGTGTGGCGTGACCGTGCGTGCCGGTGAAATCTGGTGTGGGAAAGAGTTGGATACAGTACAGATCCGCATCGGGTCCTGCTTCAGTTGCTTGAAGGGTACAGCTGTTTGGCTCTCCCTGCGCTTGGGTGTGTAGCGGAGCCGACACGATGCAGGCGATCGCCATGGCAGGGAGCCAGGCGGGGGCATGATGCACGGTGCGGTTCACAGCGATGCAAAGGAACCTCATGCCAAGAGTCTCAAGAGTCGTGCGCGTGATGTTTGCGAGGCACTGTCCCCAGCGTGAAGGGCCCTGGGCAGGCTGTTCGCGGCGAATAGTGGTGCGGGCCGGACACGCGCGTCAGGGCGCGGTCCGACCCGTGCAGAGTGCCGCCGGCTGACGTGCTACCGACCCTGTGCGTCCAAATACCGCTCGTTGGTCAGTGCGTGCTCCATTGCGTAGTTGCCTTCGTGGCACGCGAATTCGTAGATAACCCCCGTACCGGGGGCGGGGCGCATGAACATGCGTGCGGTCCACGGTTGTGCCCATGTTGCCGGGTCGTCGATGGTGTATTCGTACTGCAACATGTCGGGAGCGACCCGGGTGAAGCGCTCCGTGATTGTGGTGCCGGCGGTTGAACCGCGCACGCCGCGTGTCATATTTGTCGTCTCGACGACGAGGGTGTCTTCCTCCCAGCGCCCTCGCGAGCTACCGGTATTGGTCGCGGGACCTGTTTCGTCCGGTGCCGCCTCGCCGATCGGGATGATTCTGGTCTCATGGTGCATCTCGATCTGGATGGCAAGATGATTCGGGGTTTGAAAAATCTGGTAGTTGCTGTTGTAGCCTCGCCCGCTGAGCACTGCACCGGCGCCGCGGCAACGGATGGCCGGGTCGACCAATGCAATTTCCTGGCCGAGGGTGAGGCGACCATCCGAACCAGGCTGTCCCCGCTCGGCGCGCTGGCGTTCCGATCTCGCTTCCGCCTCGCTCGTGCGTGGCGGTAGTCGTCCGTTGGGTGGATCCACGATGAGCGAGGTCCGGTTATCGAACCATCGGTCGATCATCCAAAATTGGTTGTAGCTCCTGGTCGAACGCCGAGCAGGTTGCGCCGCCCGCCCATCTTCCTCATTTTCGGGTTCTTCAAGTGAGGCGAGTGCCCTCAAAAACGGGGTGTCGCCGAATACCGCGTCACCGCCGACCCTGTCGTACTCGGCTGCGTAGGAAGCCATTGCGGCAACTTCCTCTTCCGTCAATGTTGCTCGGTTTCCGAGTGCTTCCGGGCGTTGAAACGGCGTTGCCGAATCGTTTGCCCAGGTGCCTTGCAAATCCGGATACCCGGCGTCGGTACGCGGCGCTGTCCAGCCGTCGGGGGCTTGTCCAGCGAGTGCCACCGGCGCCAGTCCGAGGATCACTATCGCTGTCATTACCACATTGCCGTGCCTCTTCATCTGTTCCTCCATCGGGCACGTCCTAGGGTCCGAACTGACGTGCCACTATGCACACGATAGGTCCTACTGGCTCAATGACGCAACCCGGCATCGGATCGGCGACAATTGTGAATTGATGAAAGCACCGCTCTCAGATTTTCTCCCGGCGGGCGACACGGGCAGTAGCGAGCTACTCGACCGGTTTCTTGAGTATGTAGACGGCCAGGGGTTGGCGTTGTATCCGGCCCAGGAGGAGGCCATTCTCGAATTGTTCGAGGGACAGAACGTCATCTTGAATACTCCCACGGGGTCGGGCAAGTCGCTCGCAGCGTTTGCGCTTCACTTTGCTGCGCTCGCACGCGGCCGGAGGTCGGTCTACACCTGTCCCATCAAGGCATTGGTGAACGAGAAGTGGATGGCGCTGTGTCGTGAGTTTGGTCCAGAACGCGTCGGACTCGTTACGGGAGATGCCACGGTTAATCGCGATGCGCCCGTGTTGTGTTGCACGGCGGAGATCCTTGCGAATATCGCGCTTCGCGAAGGCGACACGGCGGCGGTCGATGACGTGGTGATGGATGAGTTTCACTGGTATGCCGATCGCGACCGCGGTGTCGCCTGGCAGGTGCCGCTACTGACGCTCCCGCAGAGCCGGTTTCTCCTCATGTCGGCGACGCTGGGCGACGTGCGGTTGTTCGAAGAGGAACTTACTCGGCATACAGGGCAGCCTACGGTGACGGTGACGTCGACCGACCGGCCAGTGCCGCTCGAGTACACCTATTCCGAGGTGACATTAGCGCAGGCGGTTGAACGCCTGGTTGAAGCCGACCGTGTTCCGGTCTATGTCGTGCACTTCACCCAGAGGGATGCCGCCGAGAGCGCCCAGAGTTTCACGAGTCTCAAGCTGGCAACCCGAGAGGAGAAGCGAGCCATTGGCGCGGCCATTCAGGACGTCAAGTTTTCCTCGCCCTACGGACCCAGAGTGCGGACCTGGCTGACCCATGGGATCGGGATTCATCACGCCGGGTTGCTACCGAAATACCGCGTGCTCGTCGAACAGTTGGCTCAGGCTGGTCTGCTCAAGGTGATCTGCGGTACTGACACATTGGGTGTTGGCATCAATGTGCCGATTCGGACCGTGCTCTTCAGTCGCCTGTGCAAGTATGACGGTCAGAAAACGGCAGTGCTCTCGGCCCGTGACTTCCACCAGATTGCCGGTCGTGCCGGGCGGAAGGGATTTGATGATCGGGGGTTTGTCGTAGCTCAGGCACCCGAACACGTCATCGAAAATCTTCGACTGGCGGAAAAAGCAAAATCCGGTAAGAAGGTTGTGCAGCGAAAGCCGCCGCGCGGTAATTATGCCGCCTGGGATCGGCACACTTTTGAGCGGTTGAGCGGTGCGCGGCCCGAACGTCTGAGCTCGCAGTTCCGGGTATCGCACGGGATGCTGCTCAACGTCCTCTCCAGAGCGAGTGACGGCTGCGCGGCTATGCGTCAGCTCATCCGAGACAGCCATGGGCTCGACCGTTCGAAAACGACGCATCTTCGGCGGGGATGGCAACTTTTCCGAGCCCTGGTTACTCGTGGCGTGGTGGAGATCGTTCCTCGGCAGCCAGAGGGATCCAGGCTGCGGGTGAACGTGGACCTGCAGGACGATTTCTCCATGGATCAGACGCTCTCGCTCTATCTTCTGGAGACAATTCCTCGCCTGGATCCTGAGGTCGAGACGTATGCGTTCGATCTCCTCACGCTTGTGGAAAGTATTCTGGAGAATCCGGACGCGATCCTGCGTCGTCAGCTCGCGCGAATCAAGGATCAGGCAGTGGCCGAGATGAAGGCAGCCGGCATGGAATATGACGAACGCATGGAGGAATTGGAGAAGCTGCAGTACCCCAAGCCACTTGCCGATTTCGTCTATGACACGTTCAACGCCTTTACGGATCAGCATCCTTGGGTTGGAGAGGAAAACATTCGACCCAAGTCCATCGCTCGGGAAATGTTCGAGACCTACCGTTCGTTTGCGGATTATGTACGTGAATATGACCTCCATCGAATGGAGGGGCTGCTGCTGCGACATCTGGGCAGCGTCTACAAGGTCCTTCGGCAAACCGTGCCTGAAGGCGCGAAGACCGAGTCGGTGGTGGAGATGGAGTTATATCTTCGCGATCTCGTCCGTCGGGTTGATTCAAGTTTGCTCGAGGAGTGGGAACGTATGCGCGATCCAGCGTACCAGGCGGAGATCGAGATGGCGCCAGCGGGGCAATCTGGTACGGTGCACCCGCCAGATGTGACTGCTGACGCGTCGGCGTTTACCGCGCTCGTTCGGACACGGGCCTTTACGTTTCTCCGTGCCTGGTCGATCGGTGACGACGAGACGGCACTTGGTTCGCTCGACGCGGTCTTTGATGGTGCAGGTGTTCCGTGGACGGGCGAACGGCTGGCGGATGCCCGGGAAGGTTTCTGTGAGATGCGTCACGGTCTCCGCCTGGATCCTGAAGGGAGAAACCGTCGGCATACCCACACGCAACCCTCTGAGGATGGCCAAACCTGGCGTGTGGAGCAGATGTTGGTAGATAC
>CAZPZZ010000089.1:0-16546 GCA_964591245.1 uncultured Vicinamibacteraceae bacterium
AGTTCGACCCGATCCTGCAGAAGGACTACTACAGCATGCAGGCGTCGATCTTCGGGTATGTAGAGATCGATTACCCGCTGCTCGATTCCGCCGAGGCCCGAGCGTACCAGAAGTCCAACGCGGAGATTGACGCGAAGATTGAGCCGCTCCGTGAGCAGATTGCGAGTCTCGAGGAACCACATCGTAATCGCCTCCAACTCGAATTGATTCGGGAGCGGTTTCCGGAAAATGTACAACGTGCGGCCGAGAAGCCGGCCGAAGAACGTACTGCTGGCGAACAGTTGCTCGCTGCGCAAGTCCTGTCGATCAATCCTCCCCGGCAGCGTGTTGTCGATGCGCTCTCTGACGAGGAGGCCGCCCGTCATATCGAGTTGATGTCGCGGGTCGAGACCCTCGACCGGCAGCGCCCCCCCGAACCGGCGATGGCCGAGATCGTGACAGACGGCGATTATCGGTTTGCCCCGGACGGTCCTGGCGATGAGGTCATCGGATGTCCCGAGTGCCGGATCCCTCCCGAAGAGCCGGGAACGTTCCTGTACGAAGAGGGCGGACCCGCGTACACGGCACCACCAAGTCATTTCTTGATCCGCGGCGATCCCTTTAGCCTCGGATCAGAGATGTCTCCAGGGTTTCTTTCTGTCGCGACATATGGGGATCCACCGACGGCGATTCCGCGGCCAGACGGTCGGACATCAGGGCGACGTCTGGCGTTGGCCGAGTGGATTACGTCGCGGGAGAATCCGCTGACGGCACGCGTCGCGGTGAATCGCATCTGGCATCACCATTTTGGTCGCGGGATTGTTCGCACGCTCGACAATCTTGGCAAGATGGGAGATTTGCCGACGCACCCCGAGTTACTCGACTGGTTGGCGGTGGAATTCATGAACCGCGGATGGAGTGTGAAGGAGATGCATCGTCTCCTGATGACCTCCGAGGCCTATCAGATGGTCTCCGCCAGCGATGACCCTGTCGCGTTGGAGCAGGACCCAGAAAATCAGTACCTGTGGCGATACCGTCCGCAGCGGCTTGAGGCCGAGGCGTTGCGTGACGCGATCATGACGGTGAGTGGGGAAATAGATCTGACCGTTGGTGGTAAGCCCATTTTTCCGTTCGTGCCAGATGACATCTTGAAGACGTCTGAAGGTAAAGGGCATTGGGACAATCAGCCGGATGGGCCGGATGTCTGGAGGCGTAGTGTCTACGTCTTCCGGCGGCGTTCGCTCGGGTTCCCGTTTTTCGACACATTTGATTTACCAGACCAGAACCAGACGGCCGCCGCGCGGAACGTGTCAACGGTTCCGACCCAGGCGCTGACATTGCTGAACAATGAGTTCGTACTGAACCAGGCGGGGCTGTTTGCAGGCCGGGTGCAGCGAGAGGAACCGGGTGATCTGGATCGGCAAATTGATCTTGCGTATCGCTTGGCATTGACGCGGCCTCCGACGGACGCTGAGATGAGGGTCGCCAGGTCCCTGGTGGGCGAGCAATCGCTCGTTGATCTGACGCACGTTATGCTGAATTTGAATGAGTTCCTCTATTTGAGGTAACCCGGTTGGCCAAGGGAGCAAAGATGTCTGACCATCATCACCATTGCAAGAAGCGGACGTTCTGGGATCGTCGGGATTTTCTCTTCCAATCGGGTGGCGGAATCGCCGGACTGGCGCTCGCCCATAGCCTTGAAGAGCAGGGACTGTTGGCGGCCGTCCAGTCGGATTCATGTGAAGCGCCGGTTCCCGGAAACCCGTTCACGCCGAAGGCACCGCATTTTGAACCCCGTGCCAAGGCGGTAATTTCACTCTTCATGAGTGGTGGTGTCAGTCAGGTCGACACGTTCGATCCGAAGCAGGCGTTGATCGACTACGCGGGGCAGCCGATGGCGGAATCGGTGGTCGTGCGCCAGGGGCATCCCGGTCCCCTGATGCCGAGTCCGTTTGGCTTCAAGAAGCATGGTCAGAGCGGTATCGAGGTCTCTGACATATTTCCCCATATTGCGGGGAAGGTCGATGAAATCGCTTTCATCCGGTCACTATATGGTCGGTCGAATGACCATATCCAGGCGACTTACGAGATGCAGACCGGACAGATCCGGGTCGGTTTCCCGAGTGTGGGGTCCTGGGTCACCTACGGGCTCGGGTCCGAAAGTTCGAGTCTTCCGGCGTTTGTGGTCATGAACGACTATCGGGGAGGCCCTCTCGGTGGCCCAACGGACTGGAGCGCCGGTTTCATGCCGGCAGCCTACCAGGGCACCTTGTTCCGTGCCGTTGGCGATCCGATTGTCGATCTACAGCCGCCCGCGGGGATGACCGAAGCTCAGCAGCGGGCCAGGCTCGACACCCTGGCGAAGCTCAACGAACTGGACATGGCAAAGAACCCTGGCAATTCCGAGCTCGCGGCCAGGATTTCATCGTATGAATTGGCGTATCGCATGCAAGGCTGTGCCCCAGAGGCCGTAGATACGTCGGCGGAATCTGATGCGACGAAGAAGCTCTACGGGTTGGACGATGCCATGACAGAGCCCTTTGGCCGACAATGTTTGATGGCCCGTCGTCTCGTGGAGCGGGGTGTGCGGTTTGTGCAGCTCTTCCACGGAGGATTGGGGCAGCAGAATACCGACACGTGGGATGCTCATAGTAACTTGAAGGAAAACCACTCACAGCATGCCAAAGAAACCGATCTGCCTATTGCGGGTCTACTGACGGACCTGAAGTCGCGCGGAATGCTCGATGAGACATTGGTTGTGTGGCATGCCGAATTTGGGCGGATGCCGATCTCACAGCGTGGGGTGGGCCGTGATCACAATCCTGGCGCGATGACAGGCTGGATGGCGGGAGCGGGGATCCAGGGCGGGCAAGTCATCGGCTCGAGTGACGAGTTCGGCTACAAGGCCGCGGAACAGCGTATATCGGCGCACGATTTCCATGCGACGATGTTGCATTTGCTCGGTATGGACCACACGAATCTGACCTATCGCTATAACGGTCGAGACATGCGGCTCACTGACGTTCACGGTGAGTTGATTCCTCAGATCGTCGCGTAGAGAGTTGGGAACCGTGTCGAGCGCGCCCTGGCATTGGGTGTGCTCGATCGGTTCTTCTTTACCTTTCCTCACCGTTTACCCTCTCTCCCACCATTCGCCGGGTTTTCTCGTCGTTGTCTCGGCTCTGGCTCTGAATCCGCAGAACGTGGCCCTGTGTCGCCGCGGCAGTTCGCGCCCTGCGTGAGACATTGAGGTCCAGGAAAGAGTAGTCTGCGTCGGGGGAGACATGCAGATACGTGCAATTTCACTTCTCGGTTGTTTTGCTGTCATCGGTGTTGCCGGCGTAGCGACAGCCCAATCAGGTGTCGAGGTGGTGCAGGCCTATCGTGAGGGTAACGAGGCCGCAATCGTTCGTGACTTTGCGGAGATGCTCACCTATCCGAATCGCGCGAGAGATCTGACAGACGTGACGCGAGCGGCTGAATACATCAGAGATCGAATGCAAGAGGTGGGAATCACGTCGCGATTACTCGAGATGGACGATGTTCCTCCGGTCGTACTTGGCGAGGTCCGTGTGCCTGGAGCCACCCGCACACTGGGCCTCTATGCGCACTACGATGGCCAGCCCGTTGACCCGGCCAACTGGACGAACCCACCGTTCCAGCCGACGCTGTACACGGCCTCGATGGATCGAAATGGTATGCGACGGGAACTCCCTCGCGACGGTGAGCCGGTCGATCCCGAGTGGCGTCTTTATGCCAGGTCGGCGGGTGATGACAAAGCTCCCATCCACGCGTTCTTGACGGTACTCCAGGCATTTCAGGAAGGGCGTGTGATCCCGACGTCAAACCTCGTGTTTCTCTTTGATGGTCAAGAAGAAGCCGGTTCGCGCCAGCTTGGCGACTATATGAGGAAGGCGCAAGAAGTGGTCGACGATGTTGATGTGTGGCTGTTTTGCGATGGCCCCACCCATCAGAGCGGCCGCCCATTGCTCGCGTTTGGCGCGCGGGGTGCCATGGGGATGGAAGTTACGGTCTATGGTGCGACACGGAATCTGCATTCAGGCCACTATGGCAACTGGGCACCGGATACGGGAATGATCCTCTCGCGCTTGCTGTCTTCGATGAAGGATGAGACCGGTCGGGTGTTGATCGATGGCTGGTATGACACGGAGGAGCCTCTGGGGCTAGAGGCCGAGACGGCGTTGCGGGCGATGCCAGACTGGGATGACCAACTGAAACGTGAACTGGGACTCGTCCGAACCGAAGGGGAGCCGGAGACCTTACCAGAGCGTCTCATGGTGCCTGCCCTCAACGTGCGCGGATTGAACAGCGGTAATACCGGCGCATTGGCCCGTAACATCATCCCCAATACAGCGGTGGCTGCTTTGGGGATCCGTCTGGTCCAGGGGAATTCGCCAGAGCACTTGCGGCAGCTGATCATTGACCATATCAAGGGACAGGGGTTTCATGTTGTGGGGGAGGACCCCGACATGGACACGCGACTGGAGTATCCGCTGATCGCGAAGGTCACCGGAGGGCGTGGTTCGGTGGCGGCGCGGACGTCGATGTCCGACCCTTTCGTGCGGCAGGGCGTCGGCGCAGCTACCGAGACCGCTGACCGGACCGTGGCAGAGGGCGCCCTCGTCCTGTCTCCGGGCCTGGGCGGGACACTACCGCTCTCGCTCTTTACGGATGTCTGGGGGAAGCCGGCGATCGTCGTGCCGATCGCAAACCATGATAATAATCAGCATGCTCCCGATGAGAATTTGCGGCTCGCCAATTTGTGGTACGGCCTTGAGTTATTCGCCGGGATCTTGACGATGCCCTGACGAGACGTGGTAGCGGCGACCACGTCCGTGGAGGATTCTCCGAGATTCACGACGGTCGTCAGCTGTCGCGAGGGGTGGTGCTTGTCGGTTTACCGGAGATTGATGCGGGCGGCGGTATGTTGCCTGCGAAAGGCGATGGGATAGGATCACGATATGACCACATCGATTTATTCGACCCTTGGCGTCGGCCGCGTGTGTGTAGCTATCGCTGCCACTCTTCTCTGCCTGCTCACGGGTAGCGTTGTCTCGGCGCAGATCGAGGACTACCGCCCCGTTACTGACGAGATGCTGCAGAATCCTGAACCCGCGGACTGGCTCAGCTGGCGGCGGACGTTGGATGGACAGGCGCACAGCCCGCTGGACCAGATCACGACCGAGAACGTCGGTGAACTGCGGTTGGCCTGGAGTTGGGCGCTGCGTCGAGGACCACAGCAGACCACGCCGCTCGTGCATGACGGAGTGCTCTACGTTGCCAATCCAGGTGAGATCGTCCAAGCGCTTGACGCGGTTACCGGTGAGCTGTTGTGGGAGTATGAGCGCGGTGCGGATGCCCCTGGCGATAGCTTTGGGGGCCCTCCTCCGGGACGCATGCACCGAAACATTTCGATGTACGAGGAGAAGATCTTTCTCAATACCGCTGATGCGCATGTGGTGGCGATCGACGCCAGGACCGGCGAGGAAGTCTGGGACGCGGACATCGATCAGGGGGTCGGGTATCAATTTTCAAGCGGATCAATTGTCGCCGACGGCAAGGTCGTCTCTGGGCTGACAGGCTGTGGCCGCTACCGTGAGGAGAGCTGCTACATTGTGGGCCTTGATGCTCAGACCGGTGAGGAGGTCTGGCGTACGTCAACGGTAGCGTTGCCGGGACAGCGTGGCGGGGACACCTGGGGTGACCTGCCGCCAATGTTTCGGGCGGGCAGCGACTCCTGGATACCCGGTAGCTACGATCCCGTGAGCCGGACGCTCTTCCATGGGACGTCGCAGGCGAAACCATGGGCGCGGGCAGTGCGGGGCACCGATGGTGATGCGTTGTATACCAATTCGACACTCGCTCTGGATCCCGACACGGGGGAGATGAAGTGGTATTACCAGCATCTCCCCGGCGAGACGCTGGACATGGATGAGGTGTTCGAGCGGATCTTGGTCGACTATGACGACCGGCGGTCAGTCTTCACTATGGGGAAGATCGGCGTATTGTGGGAGATGGCCGTCGAGACTGGGCGGTTTCGGAATGCCCATGACCTCGGGTACCAGACGGTGGCCGATATTGATTCGGCGACCGGGGAGGTGACCTATCGTGACGGTACCATTCCCGTGATCGGTGAAGAGATCTACTGGTGTCCAAGTACGGCCGGTTTCAAAAGTTGGCGGGCTATGTCGTACTACCCGGATCTGGAGGCGTTCTTCATCCCCATCAATCTTAACTGTGAGACAGCGGTCTTTGGGCCGGTCGATCGCGTCGCCGGTGGCGGGGGGACGGGGCCGGTCCGTCGCACGAATCACCACCATCCTGATAGTGATGAGCAGCTCGGCGAATTCGTGGCCATGAGCATGCGTACCGGTGAGGTGCTTTGGCAGCGCCGGTTCCGGACACCAATCAACAGTGCAGCGCTGACGACGGCCGGCGGGCTGGCCATAGCGGGAGGCTGGGACCGCGAGGTATTTGTTTTCGACGCCAGAACGGGTGACACACTCTGGGAGACCCGTTTGCCGACGTCTATCCAGGGATTCCCCATTACGTATGCAGTGGACGGCAAACAGTATCTGGCGGTACCGACCGGTGGAGGCGGCGCCAGCTGGGGAGGCATGTTGCCGGCCGATCTCACTCCAGAAAAACAGCGTCCGGTGGGCGGGAACGGGCTCTTCGTCTTCGCCTTACCGGACTGATCCCGGTATGAAGGTGTTACCGCGTTGTCCCCGGGGGAATCGCCCCGTGCGTGTGTGCACTCCATAAGTCCAAGAGGAGGTTCGAATGAAGTCTCTGGCGATTCTCATCGGAGCGGTAGTTTGCTGTGGTGGGCTCACCACTTTGGTCGGTGCTGCTCAGGAGGGCGGTACCGGACGGATGACTGTAGAGCGGGTGGCGCAATTTACCCATCTCACCGAACCGAGGATTTCCCTGCCGGGTGATCCGCAAGGCGCGAGCCCTCTACGACAGTTATGCCCTGAGGTCTCCGAGACATGTCAAAAGTATTGGGCATACACCATCAATTTCGTCGCGAATTACACCATTCCGCTGCGAGACAAGGAATTACTCATTCTGCGGACGGCGTGGCTGTCACGAGGTGATTACATTTGGGGGCGCCACAATGTCATGGGACAAGGTGCCGGGCTTACCGAAGAGGAGATTCTTCGCATTACGACGGGTCCGGATGCCCCAGGATGGGACGAGTTCGAGACCGCGCTGTTACGGGCGGCCGATGAGCTACACGTGAGCCGCTTCGTATCCGATGAGACGTGGGCTGCACTCGGTGAGCGCTATTCAGAGGACGAACTCCGGGAGGTCGTGTTGATTGTCGGTAACTATACGCAACTGGCAATGTTTCAGAACACGCTGGGAGCTCAGTTGCCGCCTGATGTTCCTGGATTACCAGTGGGGGAGGGCGCACGGTAGTTGGTGGTTTCCAGCCACGGGCAATGCGTGGGGATTTGCTGTTCGAACCATGAAGTCGCAAGTAGACGAGAAGGGTGTGATTGATGAGGCGTGAAGCCTGGGTATTTCACCTATAATGCCGACCGTCTTGAGCGCAAAGAGGTACGGGTGCCGTGCTGCTGGTTTGCTGGGTCATTTCACCAGAAAGGGAATCTCATGAAACGTGTCGTTTTTGCACTAATCGTTGGTTTTGGTCTTAGTGGTATTGCTTCAGCCCAGGATGCACCTCCGCCGTGCGGTCCGTCCGGTCAGTTGCCGGGTGAACTGTCAGGCAATGTTGATGCGGACTCGCGTTGTTTCGAGATCCGGATGTACACCGCGACGCAGGAAGCTGCGGCCGATGGTTCGGGGGGAATTGATGCGTTGCATCAGCGGTTCCGTGAAAATGAAGTGGCGATTTTCGAGAAACATGGCGCGGAGATTATTGCCGTGTGGCAGCGTCTTGATAACCCCAACACCCTCGTCTGGATGTTGGCGTACCGTGACAGAGCTCATCGAGAAGAGGTGTGGGCCGGGTTCAGGGATGATCCGGAGTGGGCCGCGCTGAGGGCGAAATATGAGGTCCCGATCGAGGCTGACGTGTTCATGCTCAGTGCCAGCGACTATTCCGCTCTGAAGTAGTTTGCAACGTACGCTTGCCTTGGAGAGGCGGAGCGTCGTATCCCTTCAGGGATACGACGCTCTTTTTTTGTCTGCTGAATGAGAACGGAAGAATGCGGCTAGCGCGTGCCTTCAACCGGCTGGGTGTTCAGTCGCCTGGCTCCGGCCATGATTCCGGTCAGCCCGTAGTTGCCTTCGTGGCACGCGTACTCGAAAAGTGTGCCGTCGGTCCGGCGAAATGGAATAGCAACCGTCAATGGGCGGGTGTAATTGTTCGGATCTTCGATCGTAAAGTCATACATGACCGTGTCCTCATCGATACGCGTAAACCGCTCGACAAGTTGGGTATCTCTGGAGGAGCCTGAGAAATTCGTTGCCTGCCGGAAGTGTCTTGTCTCGACGATGAGAGTGTTCCCCTCGTAGCGACCGCGAGAGTCACCGACCCACTGGCGAATGGTGCCGTGAGCGGAGTCTTGCACCGGGATGAGGCGTGTGTTGTGGATGTGCTCGTTCACGATGGCCACGTAGCCTGGGACCTGTAGGATCAGCACGTTGTTGTTGTACGAGCCAGGTCGCATCGGTGGACCTGAATTTGAGCCCATCAGGCACCGATCTCCCAGAGACCGGTCGGTGTAGTGATCGGCGAATCCGTTACGCAGGTTCAAGCGGCGGATGCGGTTGGCCTCGGCGAAATCGGCGGTATACGGGATTCGCCCATCGGGTGGGTCGACGACGAGTGACGTGCGCTTGTCGCTGGTGAGTTCGATGCCTCGTTCGTACCAGAATTCGTTGTACGAGAGGACTCCGCCCTCAGCGCGCGATTGATAGCCTGCGCTGGGCGCACCGGTCTCTGGGTCAAAGAGGTCCCGGTTCAGCCGTGTGCGTTCCGAGGCTTCGAAGGCTGCAGCTTCTTCCGGAGTGAGCTGGGCTTGCCCTTCCAGGGCGGTTGGGCGCTGGAGGGGCGTGAGGGTGCGAAACGTAAAGACACCGGAGATGTCTGGAGCTCCATCCGGTGTGCGCATGGGTTCCGGGGTGTCGCCGGATTGAGCGTGTGCTGGTCCGACCAACAATGCGAGCGCCAGAAGGGTGAGGGACGTCGAGCGGCATCTTCTAGTCATCAGTCTCTCCGAGGCAGTAAGGTTTGGCGGTCCGGGGCGTAGTGCCGATCGGTCGCTGGTGATTGTCCACATTTACGAATAGACAGATCCTACTGCGGGATGGGGTCACGTTCAACGAGACCATGTGTGCGGCCCTTGTCCCATGCGGTTGCGTGGTTGGTCAGGGTGAGGGATCATCAGGTGTCTGAGTAAGATACGTTCGCTGGGCGGTTCTACGAACGGTTTGGTGTGGGGCGCAGGATCGACATTTGTAGCGCAGGCTGGATGTGCGGAGATGGGGGGGGCGTCGTGAAGAACCTGAGCAGCAGTGGAAAGATGGTCAATTGGCGTAATACCGTAACCGGTGCAATTCGGCTGACATTCGGCGTCTGGCTTGGCCTTGTGTCGACCAGCTTCACGGAGGTAAGTCTTCTGGCTCAGGAGCCCAGCGAGCGCAATGTTGCTGCAGGGCGTCGTATTTATCACCAGAAGGCTGACTGCCAGTCCTGTCATGGGTGGGCTGGAGATGGCGTCAAGATGGACAATCAGGCTCCCGATGGGGCCAATCTTCGAGAGAGCCAGCTCAATCGCGATCAGCTGATGTTCGTCATCAAGTGTGGACTGCCTGGCCGTGATATGCCGGCGTTCGATCGGCTGTCCTACAGTGACGACCGCTGCCTGGGGCGTACGAGGGCTGATCTGCGACGCATGGGTTTGGATTTACCAGATCCGAGTGCGACGTTGCAGAACCGCGAAGTCCAACGGTTGGTCGACTTCCTGCTTTCCAAGGTGGTTGGCCAAGGAGACATGGACCGGGATAAATGCATCGATTTTTGGGGTGAAGAAGTCGATCTCTGTGACCGACTTCCCTGAGCGATTACGCTGGGCGCTTACAGCGTGTTGCGAGTGGCGCCACCGGTCGGTTGCGAGGACGGCGCCGACAGGGCCGGGCTCGCGATAGTCTCTGCCTGGTGTAGGAATTAATGCCGAACGCGTTCGAAACACTTACTGCAAAGTATCCAAGCGTCCTGTCGTTACCGGTCGTATGGGGCGACATGGATGCGTTTCAGCACGTAAACAACACGACGTCGATCCGCTGGTTCGAGTCCTCTCGTATCCGGTTCATGGAGGAGATCGAACTGACGTCGCTCCTTCGTGATCAGGGCGTGGCACCGATTCTTGCCGCCGTCTCGTGTAATTATCGCCAGCAGCTTCGATACCCCGATACGGTCCACGTGGGAACGTGCGTGTCGAGGCTAGGAAACACCAGTGTGACCCTTGAGCATTGTGTCGTTAGTGAGCGCCTGGACGGCATCGCCTCGGAAGGGACCTCCGTGGTCGTGTGCTTTGATTACAAGACGCAGCGGCCGGTGCGAATCAGCGATGAGGTGCGGCAACTCGTGGAGCGCTACAGGTAGAGAGGGCTCCGGATAGATAATTTGTAAGAGCGGCACGAGGCTACTCGTTAGCCCCGTGCCGCTTCTCGCTGTACGACTTACCCTTGCATCGCGCTCCGTTAGTTAAGTGCGAAGACGAAGAGGTAGCTCGAGGTCTCGAGGTTGTCGTAATTGACTGGATGCAAGTGCCGACCACTCGATTGGACCGCGATGTATTGTTTGGGTCCAATGGCGTAGGTCACCGGGGCCCCCTTCAACGGAGTCCCGACGTTAAAGCGCCACAGTTCTTCAAGCGTTTCATCGTTGTAGGCAACGATCCAACCGTCCTGCAGTGCCGTGAAGACCAAGCCGCCAGCCGTCGCAACAACTCCTGAGCGGATCTCGATGTCGGTAACGGCCTTGCCGAGCACAGAGTGGCCGACGGCGTCAAAGGCGGTGAGTGCACCGTAGTAGAGGTCACTGTTGTATTCACGACGCTCGCTGGCCTGTGTGTCCACGTCTCCGTCCGGAGAGGCAGCGACCATAGTGGCTCCCGTCTGTTCGAAGCAGCCTTCGGTCCCGACGCCGTAGGCGATATGTTTCTCGGGGTTGTAGGCCATGGGCTGATGGGCGACGCCGCCGTGCCAGGTTGGGCACGTGCGTTTCATGAGGTCCCGATCGGCACGCATGGCTCTGGCTTCGGGGTTGTAAATCTGTACGTCCAGGTTGGGGTCGTACTCGACGGGCATGCCGGAGACAGGGTCGAGACCTGCGGTCCAGTTAAGGTCATTCACATATTTGGCGCCGCGGATGAAAGACCCATCAGTACGGTCCAGTGTGTAGAAAAACCCGTTGCGGCCGTAATGTGAGACGACTTTGCGCATCCGTCCGTCGATCTCCAGGTCGTACAACATATGCACACCGACTTCGTCATAGTCCCAGGAATCATTCGGGGTGTACTGGAAATGCCAGGCGAGCTCTCCGGTATCGAGATCAAGCGCGACGGCAGAGTTGGTGTACAGATTGTCGCCGGGACGGAATTCTGCGTCGTATCCTGGATAAGGATTCCCGGTACCGACGATATAGAGGTTCGTCTCCGGATCGTACGAACCGGTCTGCCAGATGCCTCCACCGCCGGTCTTCCAGGCGTTGTGATCATCTTTCCAGCTCTCACTGCCTGGCTGGCCGGGTTCCGGTACGACATACCAGCGCCAGAGTTCTTCGCCGCTATCGACGTCGAGCGCTGCGACCCAGCCCCGTGTGCCACCGTCGCCTGCACCGTTGTGGACGAGGACTTTACCGTCGGCGACCAACGGTGCCGTGAGGAATCGTTCCCGTCGGCCGAACTCGTTGCTCCCGGCGACCTCGACATCCCACATAATTTCCCCGTTCTCGCGGTCGATGGAAATGACGCGCCCGTCCGGTAGATTTGTGAGAATCCGGTCTTCCCAGAGAGCGATACCACGGGTACGGGAGGTGTTCCCCTCATGGTCGACACCGGGGTCGGAGACCCAGACAAGTTGGCCGTAATCAGGATTACGGGCGTCTATCTTGTAGACGGTGCCCCAACCATCACTGGTGTACATGAAACCATTATCGATGAGTGGGTTAACTTCGTTTTCTGGCCCATTTCGGCCCGTGTCCTGCATTCCACCCAGCGCCAAGGCCCACACCATACGCAGACCGCCGACATTCTCTCGGTCGATTTGCGTGAGCCTGGAGTAGCGGGTCGAGGTGTAGTCGCCGTTCATGATCAACCAGTTCCGTGGCTCGTTCTGGGCGTTGATCAATCGGTCGCGGTTTACGGTAAGGCTGTACTGTCCCTCGACGGTCGTGGCGGCTGCGGCCACCAGGACAGTGCAGGCCAGTGTGATGTTGAGAATTGCTCTCTGGCGCATAGTCCGATTCTCTCCTGCTGATCGTCCGTGGCGATGACGGTTAGCTTACACCGAAAGAGGGCTGGATGGGCGGAGATGCTTATCCGAGCACTCGCTCGACCAGGGTGAGCAGTACGCCGCCTGCGATCACCGAGCCAAGCTGGCCGGCAGTGTTCGCGCCCATGGCGTGCATGAGAACGTAGTTGGTGAAGTCCTCTTCCTGAGCCACCCGTTGGACCAGTCGTCCGCTCATGGGGAATGCGCTGATTCCGGCAGCACCGACCAGGGGATTGACTTTGCCACGGGTGACGGCGGCGAGTACCTTGCCAAATAGAATGCCGGCAACGGTATCAAGGGCAAACGCGAATAGTCCGAGACCGAGGATGAAGAGGGTTTCTTGCTGCAGAAAGGTGTCCGCCTGCATCAGGCTTCCCACGGTCAGTCCCAGGAAGATCGTCGAGAGATTGGCGAGTTCATTCGACGCCGTGCTGGCCAGTTGGTTTACGACACCAGATTCCTTGAGCAGGCTGCCGAACATCAGCGTGGCCACGAGGGGAGCGGATGCGGGCACGAGCATGCCCACGAGGACGGTAACGATGATGGGAAAGGCAATAACCGCACCGCGCGGTACGGGGCGCGGTGCGTACTCCATGCGAATACGTCGTTCCGCTCGCGTCGTGAAGAGCCGCATCAGTGGAGGCTGGATGATTGGTACCAAGCTCATGTACGAGTACGCCGTCACGGCGATCGCCGGCAAAAGCTGTGGTGCGAGCAAAGACGAGACGTAGATACTCGTCGGGCCGTCAATGGCTCCGATGACTGCGATGGAGGCTGCCTCTTCCAGGGGGAATCCTACGATCGTGGCGAGGATAAGCGTGGCGAAAATTCCCAGTTGGCCCGCGGCTCCCAGAATGGCGAAAATCGGCTGCGAAAGCAGTGGACGGAAGTCCATCATGGCGCCGATGCCGATGAAGATGAAGAGTGGAAAAAGTTCCGTATCGATCCCGAAGTCGAACAGGAGACCTAGCATCCCATCCGGTTGGTTCATCGGGGAGTCGGGGAGGTTGCCGAGTAGGACGCCGAATCCGATCGGTAGCAGCAGCGTCGGTTCGTATTCCTTGGCGATCGCGAGGTAGATGAGTACCCCTCCGATGCCGAACATGAGTAGAGCGTCAAGGCCGATCGACGGAATCATTGTGGTCGGGACCGTAAGGGGCAGAAGAACGGCTGATAGTGCAAGGTTGGGCAGCCTAGTTTGTGGCGAAGGTCACGAGAACCTCGCCTTGAGTGACCTGACTGCCTTGTGTCACATGAACGGTCTCGATGGCTCCATCGGATGGGGCTCGAATCACGTTCATCATCTTCATTGCTTCCAGCGTCAAGAGTTCGTCGCCGCGGGTGACGGTTTGCCCCGGGGAAACGGCGATGTTCGCGACGACACCAGGGATCGGAGCAGTGAGTGTCGAGTCAGAAGACGCGTGAACTGCCGCGACGGGTGAGGTCGCCGCCCGGCGCTCAGACGGAGCGCCCTGGGGGGCAGTCTGGGGCGTCGACTGCTCTCGGTCATTGCCTGAGCCAACAGCCACCGAGAACGTTTCGTCGCCAATGCGGGCCACGACGGGTCGGGCGGTCGGGTCTTCCACTTCCACGTCGTACGGGTGCCCGTCGACCGTTACTCGATACTGAGTCACGTCCGGGCCCTCGCGCGAGGGCTGACATGACCGAGTCGCCGTGAGTGGTGCAGCCGTCGCCAGTCTGAGTCAGATGTTGACGCGTCCGGAAGTGGACGAGTGGCGCTGGCACACGCAACCGCGACGGCCAATGCGGCGGCACGGCGTCGACGGGCCTGACTCTCCTGGCCCGCACCGTCCTGCGAACTGGTGGCCTCTGACGAGGAGAGGTTGTCGGCCGCGGGCGGTTCGAACAGCCACGGCGCCGTCAGCAAGTACATCAACCCAATGAGGCCGGCCAGCGCACTGAACAAGATAGCCGTTCCGGTTACAGAAATTTGTAGAACTGACTCCAGGTTTGCCGTCATCACAGAGGAATGTTGCCGTGTTTCTTGGGCACGGTAGCGGTTTGTTTGTCCTTGAGAAAATCGAGTGCCGAGGCAACCCGCGCCCTGGTCTCACGGGGATAGATCACGTCATCGATATGGCCGGCGGAGGCGGCGACGAAGGGCGAGTTGAATTGTTCCTGGAACTCCCCTTCGAGACGAGCTCGCTCCCGTTCACGCTCGTCAGGGGCGAGCGCCGAGAGTTTCCGCGCATATAGGATGTTGACGGCGCCCTTGGATCCCATAACGGCGATTTCCGCCGACGGCCACGCCAGGCAGAGGTCTGTTCGCGTCATCTTGCTACTCATGACGATGTAGGCTCCGCCATAGGCCTTGCGTAAGACGACAGAAATCTTGGGGACAGTCGCCTCTGCATAGGCGTACACGATCTTGGCACCGTGGCGAATGATTCCGTGATGCTCTTGTCCTGACCCTGGGAGAAATCCAGGGCAATCGACTAACGTCACAATCGGGATGTTAAAGGCATCGGAAAATCTGATGAACCGCGCGATCTTGTCCGACGAGTCGATGTCGAGGACTCCAGCCAAGTGCGATGGTTGGTTGGCTACGAAAGCGACGACACGGCCCCCTAGCCGACCGAAGCCAACGACGGCGTTCTGTGCAAACTCGGCATGCACTTCGAGGAACGAGTTGCGATCGGCGATGTGGCTGATCGCTTCACGGACGTCGTAGGAGATCTCTGCCGACTCCGGAATCAGCTGGTCGAGAGCGGTGACGTCTGGTTCGAGCTGGGAATCAGGAGTCAACGCAGGTGGATCATCGACATTGTTCGAGGGAAGATAGCTCAGCAGTTGCCGCGTCAGGGCGAATGCGCCATTTTCATCGTCAGCGACGAAGTGGGCTACGCCAGATCCTGCCGCGTGCGTGTTTGCGCCGCCCAGGGTTTCCACGTCGACCTCTTCACCAGTGACCGTGCGGATGACCTCGGGCCCGGTGATGAACATGTAGCTGTTTCCCCGTGTCATCACCACGAAATCGGTTAGCCCGGGAGAGTAAACTGCCCCGCCGGCGCAGGGACCGAGCATCAGACTAATTTGCGGAACCACTCCACTTGCCTGGGTGTTCCGCCAGAACAGATCTCCAAACCCAGCGAGACTCCAGACGCCTTCCTGAATGCGTGCGCCTACTGAGTCCAGCAGGGCGATGATTGGAAGGCCACCGTTAGTGGCGGCTTCTTGGAGCCGCCCGACCTTAAGCGCCTGAACCTCGGAGAACGATCCACCAAGCACGGTAAAGTCCTGGGCGAAGATGGCCACGCGACGTCCGTCGATAAGCCCAAACCCGGTTACGACCCCATCGCCTGCGTGACGTTCTTTGTCGAGTCCGAACTCGTCATGCCGATGCTCCATGTATGGCGCGAGTTCTTCAAATGTATTCGGATCGAGGATACGCGCAATACGTTCACGCGCCGTCAGTTTGCCGCGCGCGTGCTGGGCGTCGATGCGGGCCTGTCCACCACCGCGAACAGCCGCGGCCCGATGTGCGGCGACCAGGTCCTCCGGCGAGTCGTCCTTGTGTGATTTTGCGGCGTCGCCGGCTGGTGGGGCGTCGTTGGCGTTAGGCGTTGCTTTGGCGCGCGCGACCGTTGGCTTGGTTTTCTTGTCGTTCGTGGATGGTTCCGGTGTCGCGGTCACGTCCGTCTCCGGGCTGGTGGTGATAGCTCTTGCTTGAGATTTGTGAACTGGACCGTCGGGAGCGTCGGCCGCCTCGGAGTCTGACGAACCCGGATTCGGGGTGAACTGTGTCGGCCGAGGGGGCGCGTCGCTGAGCGGACCCAATATCTGTTCCGCGTCTGTGGCCCCGATAGCGGGACCAGTGACTGCACGAAGTTGAGCATGGGCCGTTTCGAGGACCGCCGCGGCGGATGTCTCAAGACGGCGCCGTTTCCGGCGGCGATTCCACGCTCGTAGCGCGGCGAGTAATGCCACGCCCCCGACTGGAACCCCTTCTACCCTCGTGTCCGTATTGTCGCTCCCCGGAGAAGGAGATGCTTCGTTGTCAGAAGGCTCCATGGGCACCGACGTGTTCTTAGAAGGTTCGGGCAAATTTTCAGAC
>CAZPZZ010000090.1:0-8270 GCA_964591245.1 uncultured Vicinamibacteraceae bacterium
GCGCCACGACCGTCTCATCATGAAACACCCCACCACGCCGTTCTCGGCTTCCCAGTTATGCGAGTCGACTCACAATTGGGCCAGTTCTATCTCGCATCGGCCCAAAAATCTCATAGCAACAATAGCACCGAGCTGTCGGCCGGTCACGCACGGAATCAGGTCATCCCATCGTGTGTGCACTCGACGAACGCCCGTCATTCAGTCACTCCATACGGCAAACCGTCAACATCACCGCCAGGTCGCCACGACCTACGGGGGGCACCGGACTCAGAGGCGCGCCAGAAGGTCCGCCAACTGACGAAGCCGATATGCGCCATCGGCAGGGTTGTGATACCCGAGTGCCCGCTCGGCAGCGGTCATCTCCGCGTAATCCCTCATAGGTTCGTACTGGTGCCCTTCATGCCATTCGTTAAACGATGTGATGAAGACGAGAAAAAATCCCTGCTCGACATTTCCAAGCCAGGGATGCGTCTGAAGCAACAAATTCCGTCTGAGCGTGTCCTCCGTCCGTTGCTCCGCAAGCGCGCGAGCACGTTCACGCTCCTCCCAGCGTGACCATGCCAGGTCGTCGGTCAAGGGAAGAAACGGCCGCGGACGATAACACTCCTCTGGGGCCACGTCCCGTCGTTCGATCTCATCGAGCCCGGGATTGACCGCAAACGAAAACACCTGACCGAGCCTGGAGGCGACCATTGCATGGTCAAGCCAGCGCGTGGGGTGTTCTGCAGGATCGTAGACCGAAATACCATCAAGGCCCGCCTGAGCGACGCGGCCGGCATCCCAGGTATCCGACAGGAGGGTCAGGTGCTCAAACACTCCATCGACCATTCGCCGTAATCGCTCAACCTGGCGACGCCAATCGCCATCTGGTACGTAACCCGGCACAGCCTGGAGCACGCCTCGACAGTTCTCGATCTGCTCCGGAAGGGTCGTACGAAACACCTTGAAGACTGGTCCCTGGGACCCATCTGCGCGTTCGTTGAAGAAAAAGCTGTCCCAGCGGCGCTTCTCACCATATTCCCTCAGCAAATACAGGACATCCTCGGGAAACCGCTCGACCCGATCCGCCGCGTAGGGCTCGAGGTGAAAAGTGACGTGAATATCATGGTCGTGCATAACGTCCATGATCATGGGCACCGCCCGGTCAGAAAAACTCCCCTGCCCCCACCAACTCACATTGATGACGCCTACCCCGCACTCGGCAATCCAACGCGCGTGCTGCTCCACCACACTGCGCGAACGCGAATCGTAGGCCCCCAGCCAGGGCATCGAATTCGCCGCCAGGTCGGTGGGGGGGATCCTCCCCCATTGCGTCCAGTGCCGAAAAGGCTCAGTCCCGTACCAGGGGTAGTACTCGAAGACAAAATGCCGCCTCAGGTCGTCAAACCGACTGCGTAACTGGTCCCCGACACGCCGCCACGGGAAGACCGACATCCTTTCGGCTGTTCCCTCCGCCTCCCTCGCACCCACAGCACCGTCACCTAACGCGGCTCCGGCCACGGCGAGCGATGTCGACAAGAATTCTCGTCGAGTGCTTGACATCCACGATGACCGAACTGCGCGCGTACGTGGCCGATGCCCCCCCAGCGTGCCCTCCTTAACCAAACGAACATTACTGTTCAAAACAGTAGATCCGGCCTAATTGGTCGCAACCAACGCTACGAGATGCCGACCACCCGTGATCGATGGCATCAAACTCGCCGACCTGTCCAGCAGCGTCAGCTGATCCATCCGCCCACCCGTCGCACGCCCAGGTTTCGCCAAACGGTTGCCCAGACGCAGTCGTACCGGTCCACACGATCGGCACCGTGCCCGGCTGCTCTCCCCACTCATCGACGACAATCGGATTGTTTATGGTCCCGTCCGTCAAATCACTCCAATCGTCGGCCACCCGCACACCGGAGGTCATAACGAACGGAAGTTGCGTGTGAGAAAATCTGGTGCTCGGCGAGTGCCCCTGATCGTCACTGAGCCAGGCACGATAGGCACCCGACAAGCCCGCGGCTCTCGCAAGCGCGCTGCAAACCCCATCCGCCGCCGCCGCGCCGCCAAAATCCCCGGTGAACACCGTGCTGGACACGAACACCACACGTTCCGGAGCCGGTTCAGCCGCTGCCATGGGCGCTGCCGGGTTCCCACCACAGCCCGCAAAGAACAGCATCACCGCCATGAACACTACGCCACAGACATGAGACCGAGACCAACAACCGATACGAAACATTCCAGAACTCCGACACCCAAGCACTAACTCCGTGTAAATTCAGTACTCCTGCCTGGCAGGCACGTGACAGTGCTACGCGTGAAAACAGACTGCCAAAAAGTCACCAGGGCGGATACTGCCACAGGTCGCACGACTCCGCATGCCTACTGCAGACTTTCGAGGACAACAAAGACCATGAGGCCACGTGAGAGAACCACTGTCACACAGTGCGAACTAATGACCGCCAGCACGGTGCCCTTCACAGCGAGGGTCATTGCCCCATACCGGATCCGACAAGTAAACTCGCCAAATGGAGCCCTGAATAGCCAGTTCCCCTCCCCGTAGGCAGAGTAGAGCGGATACCAGTACCAGTCAATCACAGGCACCCAGCACTGTGACCTCACGCCTATGCAGGCTTCGCCTGTCGCCACAATTTACGCGCGACGCGGCCTTCACCCCGCCGGAAACAAGGCTGTACATCTCCGTTTCCCTCTACGAAAGGGTGAATTGCGCGCCGCAAACACGCAAAATTTGCATACAATACCGTAGGCGGCCCGAGTGTACTCCGGTCAACAGCACTGTATTTACTGAGCACACACCTGGGCCAAACCACAACGCGATGCGCATCTATAGGCCCCTGTACATTTCATCCTTGTTCGGGAGCTTCATTTCAATGGTCTTCGCCGGGTTCACGTCCGGCGAACCCCAATCGAGTCAGAACACGACGCCACCCGCCATCGCTTCGGCCGAGGCCGTTGCGGTACTTCCTTTCTTGAATATCTCTCGACAAGAGAATGACGACTGGATCGGCTCGGGTATCGCTGAAAGCATAGTTGCAGATTTCGGAGCTCTACATGACGGCTTCATCATCGGCCCCACACAAGCGCAAAACGCTTTAACGACATCGATTCCCGGTCCCGTCACCGCTTCCGCGGCGACGGAACTCGGACGTACCCTGAAAGCCCGCTGGGTCGTGACGGGGGGCTTCCAGCGTATGGGCAATCGACTTCGCATCACCGCAAGACTCGTTGACACCACCGTCGGCATGGTTACCGGGACAACCCGAACGGACGGTACATTCGACGAGCTCTTCGCGCTCCAAGACCGGATTACCGACGAACTCCTCATGACGGTTGGGAGGTACACGGCCGCAAACACCGGGTCTTCAGCCTCCACGAACCAAGCCCGGTTGCCGGTACCCGCTGACGCACGACAATTTACCGGCGACGGCAGCGGCTCAGACGGTCCGTCGATTCCTGACAGGCGGATGGCCAACAGGGCAGTCCCGCCACCCCCCGTGAACGGCGCGATCGTCGTTCCTGCTCCGGCCCCGCCCGGCAGGACCTCGCCCAACGCGGCCGCAGGACTCGGGCTGGCAGCGTCCGCCGGCATTCTCACGGGCCGCCCCAGCGTCACGGCGATACGCACTGACACGCGCCCACGCATAGATGGCAACCTCGACGACGAAATCTGGCAGCGAGCCACACGGATCGACTCATTTGTCCAGCAAAACCCGATAGAGGGAGCACCGCCCTCTGAAGAGACAGAGGTCTACATTGCCTACGATGATAGCCACCTCTATTTCGGGATGTATGCACATTACGTTGACCCGACCACGATGCGAGCCAATCGCGGGGACCGCGATGAGGGCACGAGCGGCAGCGACTACATCTCACTCTACTTTGACCCATTCTTGGACCAGCAACGAGCCTACGTCTTTTCTATAAACGGGTACGGCGTGCAGACCGACTCGCTGCTAACCGCCAGTGGCTTCTCTGGAAGAAGCAGCCGAAGCGGACGCAGTAGCTCGGGAATGAGCTCCTTTACGGGGGTGTATACCGGTGACCGCTCATGGGACGCACTCTTTGACTCGGCCGGCAGCCTTGTAGCCGATGGCTGGACCAGCGAGATGGCCATTCCGTTCAAGAGTCTGCGTTATCCCTCTGTAGGAGACAACCCCCATCGGTGGGGGTTCCAGATCGTTCGCCGTATCCGCGACAAAGACGAGACCGACGTCTGGTCTCCAATGTCACGTGACGTCTCCGGCGTGTTGACGCAAATGGGACTCCTGGAGGGGATGAGCGGCCTCTCAACGAGCCGCAATCTCGAATTACTCCCCACTATACAGGCCGTCCAAGTAGGCAGTCTCGACACGACCTCCGGTGCCTTTCCTCAGGCGGCGCAACCAGAAGCCGGCCTGAATTTGAAGTACGGTTTGACCTCGAACCTCACGCTCGACTTTACCTACAATCCGGACTTCTCGCAGATTCAGTCAGACCGCCCCCAGATCGAGGTCAACCAACGGTTCCCTCTCTTCTTTTCGGAACTCCGACCATTCTTCCTCGAGGGTCAGGAGATTTTCAGGTTCTCGGGGCCCGTCAATTTTGTTCATACTCGGACTATTCTCGACCCCCGGTATGGCGGCAAAGTTACTGGCAAGGTTGGAAATACGACCATCGGCCTTCTGTTTGCCAATGACGAAGCTCCAGGCAATGTTAACGATCGTGCCGCTCGGGAATATGGCAAGACCGCCAATGTCCTGATTGGTCGATTACGTTACGACTTGTATGCTGAGTCACATCTCGGGCTCATCCTCACCGACCGCGAATTTATCGACGGCTATAGCCGGCTCGGGGGCGCTGACGGGAACTTCCGCCTCACGAATTCGACATCACTTGGCTTCCGAGCCGTGACAACGCAAAATCGCGATCAGGATTTACTGGGAACGTCCGGCAGCATGTTCGATGTCGACTTGCGGAGCCAAGGACGGAATGTAACGTATTCCCTCCAGGGTTACTCCATCGCACCGGAATTCGATACAGATGTAGGGTTCGTCCGCCGCAGAGATCTCAGAACAGGCATGGGCAACCTTGGATATCGCTGGTGGCCCGGAAACTGGCTCATCAATTGGGGCCCCACAGTCAGTTATACGAAGAACTGGAGCTTTGACGACATCCTTGTAGACGAAATGACCTCTGCCGGGATGAACTTTTCATTCGCGCGCAGCATGCGATTGAATTTCGGCATAAATAAGGATATGGAGCGGTACGGAGGACTCGATTTCGACAAGACGAGTTATCAGTTCGGCGGGAGCATGTACCGATTCCAGACGTTCTCATTCAGTGGATATTTCACCTACGGTGACCAGGTTCGTTACGGGACCAACCCCTTCGTGGGCACTGGAATGACTGGCAGCATTCGGAGTGACATCCGGCCGTTCAGCCGGCTGCAATCTGAGATTAGCATTCGAACCAGTAACCTTATCGATCCCTTTGACTACAGCGAAATTTTCGACGTCAAAATCTTCCGTGCGCTCTCTACCTATCAATTCACCGATCGTCTCCTGCTGCGCAACATCACGGAATACAACACATTCAGCCGCAAATTTGGGGCCAACATCTTGTTTACGTATCGGGTGAATTCAGGCACTGTGTTTTTTGTAGGTTATGACGATCGCTACCAGCAAGGTGACCTCATTCTCGATTCGAACAATGAACTAGCCCATCGTCGTAACGAACGATTCTTCACCACTGACATGTTGAGAACCAATCGCGCGTTTTTCAGCAAGATCTCCTACCTCTTTCGCTACTAAGCCGCCGCCCCAGTCACCTGTAGTCTCGCCCCCTATCCCATTTCCAGTAGGCCTCCACTACACACTCGCATTAGACGGGCAACTCGTGAAGGCACAGCACGACTCGCCTGATAGGGATTGATGCGGTTGCTCCCCACGCCATTTACATGCCATGCCCAGCCTCTCGCTCGTCTCACCCTCGACACAGCGCCGGCCGGACTAGAACACGGCAGTGGCACAGCTTATCGTTAGTAGACCCGAGTGGCAGGCCAAGTTGAAAAACAGGGAGGCGTAGAGGATCATGACTCCACTCGATAGCAGCGGCGACCAATGATGGAGAGCCCAGAAGATGAGACATCACACGATCCCGGTGGTGTTCCTGTCTATTGCGTGGTTTATGCCGAACGCCGTCACAGGACAGGAACCAGCTCACGGCAGGGTCTCGACATCGGCTCCGCCTCACCCCGTCGGCAGCCACCCAGATCTCCAAGGGTATTGGACGAGGCACGTTCACCCGCTGGAGTGTCCGCACCAAGAATTCTTCACGGAACAGGGAACGGCTGTGCTCCGGCAGCGATCCACAAACGTAGACCACCCGCATACGGGTGTCACGAAGGCAACCACGACCTCCGACACATTCTCAAAATCTATCGCAATCTCGATCGACAAGACACCGCCGATCAGACACGGTAGTATCGCGTGATTCACCGTAGCGTTCGAACCGCCAAACTGTGAGGGGGAGCCCAATGATGAAGCACCTGTGGCCACTTGTGATTCTGCTCAGTGCATCACCCACGCTTGGCGTGGCTCAAACGACAGACGAACTCATCGACGATGCCCTGGACCCCAGCAATGTCCTGACTCAAAGCATGGGGTACGACCGGAAGAGCTACAGCCCGCTCGATCAAATCAACCGGTCCAACGTCCAACGATTGGTCCCCGTCTGGAACACGAGCGTGATGAACAACCTGGGCGAACTAGCGGCCCCGACGCTGTACAACGGCGTGTTGTATGTCATCAACGGTCGGTGGACCTTTGCTCTCGACATTGACACCGGGAGACAGATCTGGCGCACACCGGTCCAGCTAGAGGAAGGGACACGGCGCTCCGGCATCAACCGCGGCGCTCCGACACTCTACGAAGGCAAACTCTTTCGGGTAACGGTCGACAACCACATACTCGCCCTGGACATGGAAACGGGTGAAGAACTCTGGAACCAAAAATTTGCGGACGGACAAGAAGGCTACTACGCCACCGGCGCACCAATCGTGGCCGACGGGGTCTTGATCTCTGGAATGTCCGGTGGGGAATCGACCACACGGGGATTTCTGGACGGCTGGGATCCAGAGACAGGCAGGAAGCTCTGGCGGCGGTACACCATCCCGGGGCCAGGTGAACCCGGTTTCGACACATGGCCAGTCGACAGTGACGCCTGGCGGTACGGGGGCGGTCCGACCTGGCGCTCCGGTTCGTACGATCCAGATCTCGGCTTGGTCTACTGGGGAACCGGCAACGCCGAACCGTACGACCCCAGGCCCCGGGGCGCACTCGACAGTTTGTACACGTCAAGCGTTCTTGCGATCCGCCCGCAAACTGGCGAAATCGTCTGCCATTATCAATACACGCCCAACGACGTCTACGACGTGGATGGGGTGGATGAGCACGTGCTCGCCAACATCGAGATTGATGGCCAGCCGCGACAGGTCATGATTCAAGCGAACAAGAACGGCTTCCTCTATGTCGTGGACCGCACGGACTGCACGCTGGTTGCCGCCCACCCGTACGTCAAGGTCAACTGGGCCACCCACGTCGATCTCGAAACCGGGCGCCCCGTATTGACCGATCTGTACACGCAGTTTTTGGCAGGTGAGGAAGTGGCGATCTGGCCATCTCGGGGCTCCAACGCAGTCCCGATCGCCTTCAACCCGACCACCGGCCTGGTCTATACAAGTTCCTGGCATGTGCCACGGATACAACAGCTTGCACCACCGAGAGAGCAGGTACTCGGGGCAAATTCCACCGGCGTGAACAACAGGTTTCCTGAAGTCCAACCCGGCGACCTCCTCGGTCACTTCGTAGCGATCAATCCACTCACCGGCGAGAAGGCCTGGGAAATCCCATTGACCGACTTTCCCAGTTCAGCTGGAATGCTGGCCACGGGTGGTGGAGTGGTCTTCACTGGCAAATTAACAGGAGAATTTCTCGCGCTCGACGAGGCGACCGGGGAGATCCTCTGGCAGTTCCAGACCGGCTCAAGCATCAACTCCACGGCGATTACCTATACCCGTGCGGGACAGCAGTTCATCACCGTGGCGTCTGGATTAGGAGGCGGACTGGCCAACCGCTATGCTGCCGGCCGGATACCAACAGGGGGATCTATCTGGACGTTCGCGTTGATGCCCGAATAACGTCGACCGCCCACGGTGGGCGGGCGCCACAAGGCGCCCGCCCATCCCATGCGCTCGAAAAACCTCCGCGCCGGATCGGTAACCAGGTAAC
>CAZPZZ010000090.1:8280-16497 GCA_964591245.1 uncultured Vicinamibacteraceae bacterium
TGGGAGGCGGACTGGCCAACCGCTATGCCGCCGGCCGGATCCCAACAGGGGGATCCATCTGGACGTTCGCGTTGATGCCCGAATAACGTCGACCGCCCCTTCCGCGGTAGGCGGGCGCCAAAAGGCGCCCGCCCGTTCCATCCGCTCTAGAAACCTCCGCGCCGGGTCAGTAACCAGGCAACCCGGCAACCGACTGGGCTCACGGCCTCTCGTTCTCAGCCCGGTCTTGCGCGCGTTGCCCAGCGAGAATGCCCTCCATACTATGATTGCCTTCGTGGCACGCATACTCATACATCGGCATCTCGGTTCGCCGCAGCGGAATTGACGCGGTCCAGGGAGCAGTCCAGGTCTCAGGATCGGTCACCGTATACTCGTATTCGAGGATACCGTCGGCGACACGAGTAAACCGTTCCACAAGCGTGAGATTCGCACTCGAGTTTCTCCAGCGTCTGTCAACGTTGAAATTGGATGTCTCGACCACCAGGGTCTCACCTTCCCAATACCCGCGCGCATCGCCAGACCACTGGCGGATCTCGTCACTGATACTCGGCCGCGCATCGAGCGGCACGACCCGCACCGTATGCACCATTTCGGTCACCAGCGCCACCACATTCGGGGTCTGAAAAATCTGCAAGTTCTGGTTGTACCCTCCCGGATTCAAGGGCGGTCCGGCATTGAAGCCCAAGATACACCGGTCTGCAGCGCTTCGATCCAACCAGGAATCGGAAGGATGCTCTTGCCGATATGCCCGCCTGGCATCGGCGCGGCGCTGGCCGCTCTCGGTCAGCGCGGGCAATCGTCCGTTTGGTGGGTCAATGACGAGTGACGTACGCCGTGTATCAACCGCCCTGGTACCCCGATCCAACCAGAAATTATTGTAGAACCCTGGGCTACCGTCGTCCCTCCTATCTACCTGGTCTGCCGCGGCCGTCCGCTCGGCAGCACGATTCAGGAGGCTCAGATTACGGTCGACTACTTCCTGCTCCAGGTCGGCAACCTCCTCTTCCGTCAAGATGGCTTGATCCCCGAGCGCTTCGGGCCGTTCCAAAGGGGAGATGGTGCGAAAATCCCAAATTCCCCGCAAATCGGGATCTCCCCACGCCGTCGCTTCAGCGGCGGTTTGCGCGGTGACCGAACTAGAAATCAGCATGCCGCACGCGGCTAGTAGTGCGCAGCAACTGAGCGACGCCACATTTCGATGATGCATCGGACTCTCTCCCCTCAACGGTCTCTCTCTCATTAGTTGACTCCTCTTCCCCACGCACTTGTACCCACTCAATCTGCAGGGGTGCCTCAATGAAGACCGGCATTCCGAGACCGGCCCACTTGCGTCAGACGTGTCCAGCCCGGAGAACTCTGGACAGCGTCACCTCGTGTACCCGACACGAGTCACTTGGACGCCGCATCTCCCGTCGCACATTCCTAACGCCAACGTCGGACTCTGAGACCTACGGATCGAGCCTAGTGGTGATCGGAACATCCCGCAACCGTTCTTGTACGGTCCCCGCAATACCCAGTCGCGAATTAGCCCCAAGAGCACGCAGGAGTTCCGCCGTCTCTGGCCAGCTTTGAAATTGGAACGACTGCTTCGATCCCTCTGCCATCCGGAATGCGGTCCGGCCCCGGAAGTCGCGGGCGTCGATCTCGGCCCCCTGCTCAACCAGGTACGTGATGACCTCATTCAGGCCCCGAAAGGCGGCCCCGTGAAGGGCTGAAAAATCCGCCTCATTCGTTGCATTGATCGCGCCACCGGCTCCCAAGAGTACCGCAACGGCTCGTTCGGCGCTGAGCGAGCGTACCCCCCGGGGCTCACGAGGACGATAGGTCGATCGTCCCAGTCCAGCAGCGACCATCAACGGCGTCGTTCCGTCGTCGGTCGTCAGATGTTGATCAGCGCCAGCATCAAGCAGCGCATGGAGGATCGCCGCATACCCGGCGGCATCCTCATGGGCGGTGGCCGTGAAAATGGGGCCATTGGCCGTATAGGCAGCGACCCAGAGCGCCGTGGCCCCCTTCAGGTCGCCCGTCCCACATGCGAAGGGCTCGAACGCGCCCTTGCGCGGGTAGCCAATATAGTCCATGAACATCGCAGACGACGTAATGCGAGCATTCGGATCCGCACCAGAGCTAAGCAGCGCCCTCACCAGCGGCAACGCTCGGCTGGGTTCAAGAGCTTGACGCCCAAACCCTCTTCTTCGGCGCCCATCGCCATGTCGGCGCTGCCAATCACCAAGCCACGTACCGACCCGGCCCGCCGCCGCGTGCAACGCGCGCACTCCACCAAGCGACGCATTTGGATCGGCGCCCTGCGCAAGCAAAAACATCGCAAAACGATCCTGACCGGCGATGATCGCGTAGGGAAGGGAATGTGAGCCATCTGCACCGACATCATTGACATCCACGCCGGCCGCGATGAGCGTACGAGCCATCGGAATGTCGCCGTTCCGAGCGGCAAACATCAATGGCGTAAATCCTTTTGCCGTGGAGCCGCCAGGTTCGGCACCCGCATCAAGCAGTACGCGTACGACGGTCGGATGGGCCTCCGCCACCGCCCACATCAACGCCGTGCTCTGTGTCTGCGTAATTGCTTGATTTACCTCAGCGCCATAGTCGAGCAACGCGGTCACGATCTTGACGTTCCCCGTCTTCGCCGCGACCATCAAGGGGGTCAGGCCGCTTCGCCGCGCGACTGTTGCCCTCGCGCCGCCCGCCAACAACGTCTCGACCATGGCCACACTGGCATTCTCCGCCGCACGTTCAAGCGGGGTCACCCCGTTATCGTCCGCAGCGTCAAGATCCGCACCAGAGGCAATCAGATCTTCGACCATCGAAAGATCGTCCCAATGCGCAGCCCACAGCACTGCCGTCGCTCCATCCGCACGGGGCGTGTTGACCTCAACCCCTGCCTTCAGCAGTCTTTGCACCGTCGCTGAATCGTGCAAAGCGGCAGCCCTAACGAGCCGACGGTCCTGACCGGTCGCCGATCCGTCGCCCACCAGTACGAGCAGTGGGCACAACCAGGTGAGCACCGGGTAAACGCGCTTACTCATCCTGTTCCCTCGCTTTCGACGCTGGACTCTCGTTGTAATTTACCTGTTCCGCCTCACTATACCCCCTGCGTTCCTGCCTGTCGCCCCGTGATCTGCCCACGTCCCTTTCTTGCACAAACCGGCACCGTAGGGCACACAGCGGTATAATGTTGCACTTGACACCTCGACCGGAGGAGGAGCGCAGGCCGATGCTCACCTCGTTGACACGCAACACGGTTGTGCTGCTCGTACTGACATACCTCGGCAGCGCCTATCTCAGTCCACCAACACTCGCTGGCCCGGCCGCGTTCGAAGCACAACGCCCAGCAAACACCGAAACCGGGTCAAGAACGGCCGCCCGCGCGCTGCTCGACGAATACTGCATCACCTGTCACAACGAACGGCTGAACACGGGTGGCCTTTCGCTCGAAACGCTAGATTTGCGGGCAATCCGTGAGAACGCACCGGTGCTCGAGCGAATCGTGCGCAAAGTTCGCGCGGGACAGATGCCGCCCGAGGGCCGCCCGCGCCCGACCGCCACTGGGCTGGATACCTTTGCGGCAACGCTCGAAACAGCATTGGACGAAGTCGCGCAGACCTTCCCCAATCCCGGCCGCGTGGCGTCACGCCGACTGAACCGTCTCGAATACGCCAACGCTATCGAGGACCTCCTCGCCCTTGAAATCAACGCGGAGGAGCTTCTACCCAGCGACATGGCGGGTTTCGGCTTCGACAACAACGCGGACGTCCTATCGATCACGCCCGCATTAATGGAGCGCTACATCACGGCGGCCACCAAGATCAGCCGGGCGGCAATTGGCAGCCCGGACAACCGGCCAATTCGACAGGCCTACCAGGTCGGCTACGAGCGACGCGACATCAGACTCAACGAGAGCATGCCATTTGCCACCCATGGTGGACTGGCGGCACGGCATCATTTCCCCCTCAATGGCGAGTATCAATTCTCCGTCCGTCTCAAACGCGACGAAACGATCGAAACCATTGACGGCATCGCGGAGGAGACCCATGAGATCGAGTTACGGGTCGACCACGAACTCCTACAGCGTTTCGAAATCGGCGGGCAATTTCCAGGACCAGATCCCGGCTTGTTGATCGCGGTGCCCGAGGATGACATCGAGGGTCAGCGGTTACATGATTATCGAATGACCGCTGACCGTGCGCTGGAACTGCGTGTACCCGTCGATGCCGGCACTCGGCTCGTCACCGTCGGATTTACGGATTCGGCGCCGTCCCCCGAAACGGTCGGCGATCAGCCGGGCATCGACATGCTCTTCATTTCTGGCCCCTTCGATGGCCAAGTTCCCACTGACACTCCGTCGCGGCGCCGAATATTCACCTGTCACCCTGACCAAGGGTTCTCCGGCGAAGCCGACACGTGCGCCCGCGAAATTCTTAGCTCCCTCGCCCGACGGGCATATCGGCGACCGGTCACCACCGAAGAGATCGAACCGTTGCTCACACTCTACCGGGAGGGCCAGCGCGAGCAAGACTTTGACGCGGGGATCGAACGGTCTCTCGAAGCGCTGCTCGCAATGCCAGAGTTCTTGTTCCGACTCGAACAACCACCGGTAGATGCCGCGCCGGGAAGCGTCTATCGCGTGAGTGACCTAGAGCTTGCTTCCCGTTTGTCTTTCTTTTTGTGGAAGAGCCTACCGGACGAGACACTACTTGCGCTCGCAGAAAGCGCCGAACTGAGTTACCCCGCCGTCTTAGCCGAACAGATCGACCGAATGCTCGCTGATCCGCGCGCGACGCGTTTCATGAACGACTTCATGGGGCAGTGGCTGCAAATACGCAACATTCATTCACAAGACCCGGACGGTGCCCTATTCGCGGGGTTCAACGATACGCTGCGGCGTGCGATGGTACGCGAGACCGAACTCTTCTTCGAAAGCCAGGTACGACAGGACGCACCGATCCCCGAGTTGCTACGAGCCGACTACACGTTTCTGAACGAACAACTGGCCAGACATTACGGGGTCAACCACGTCTATGGAAGCCGCTTCCGGCGCGTCACGTGGACCGATGATCGCCGGCACGGACTGCTCGGGCATGCGAGCCTCCTAACGGTGACGTCTTACGCGAATCGCACCTCAGTGGTCCTGCGCGGCAAGTGGGTTCTCGAAACCTTGCTCGGGTCTCCTCCTCCCCCGCCTCCGCCGAATGTTCCACCGCTCGAAGAGAATGACGAACGCAACCCGACCTCGCTGCGCGACCGAATGGAACAGCACCGGCGGAGCCCGGTCTGCGCGAGTTGTCACCGCCGCATGGATCCACTGGGATTTGCGATGGAGCACTTCGACGCCATCGGGCGCTGGCGAGACGCGGATGGCGGCGCCGCGATTAACGCAACTGTCACGCTGGCGGGCACAACGATCGATAGCCCGCGTGCATTCCGGGAAGCGCTGCTGCGCGAAGGAGACCAGGAATTCCTGCGCACCGTAACCGAGAAACTTCTCACCTACGCTCTCGGACGTGGCGTCGATTACTACGATGCGCCGACGATCCGACGGATTGTCAGGCAATTGGGAAATAGCGAGTACCGGTGGTCGTCCCTCGTGCAACACATCGTGACCAGCGAGCCGTTCCAACAGCGCCGCGCGACAGGCAGGCGAGCCGCAGACTAGACATCTGCCCCCGTATGGACCTGTCATTACCGGCGAGGAGAAAATCGGGATGATTGTTACGAAGATGCATCTGCCTCGTCGCACCGTCCTTCGAGGTCTCGGCACGACCCTCGCCTTGCCGCTCCTTGATTGCATGGTGCCCGCTCTCACCGCGCAGAGCCGGACCGCCGCCGCACCCGTCAAACGATTTGGCGTCTTCTACGTACCCAATGGCATGTCGATGCCCTATTGGTTCCCGAAAACGGAAGGCCCCCTTGACGAGCTTCCGCCGACGCTGCAGTCGCTGCACGCGTTCAAGGATCGCGTGCTGCTGTGCGGCGGACTCGACGATGAATCCGCCAACCTGGTCAAGGGCGGTGGTGACCATGCACGCTCCGCTGGGACGTTCTTAACCTGCGTCCCCTTCAAGATCACCAACGGCGCCGACGTCTTCGCGGCCGTATCCATGGACCAGATGGCCGCACGCGAGTTGTCCAAGGAAACCCAACTCGCCTCCCTCGAACTCGGCATCGAGTCGAACGCCATGGTCGGAAACTGTGACGGTGGCGCGAGCTGCGCGTACACGAATACCATCGCCTGGCGCACCCCGACGACGCCTCTCCCGATCGAGAACGATCCGCGTGCCGTGTTCGAGCGCCTATTCGGCACCAGTGGCAGCACCGATCCCGCGGCACGGTTGGCCCGATTACAACGCGACCGTAGCATTCTGGACATCATCGGTGACCGACTCACAAGCCTACAGCTCGTTATCGGGCCTGGTGATCGGATAAAGGTTGACGAATATGTCGACGCCGTACGTGACGTGGAGCGCCGAATCGAGATGGCAGAACGACAAAATACGCGTGAGCTTCCAGTTGTTGACCAACCGGTCGGCGTTCCGGGAGACTACGCCGAGCATGCTCGCCTGATGATGGATTTGCTGGCGCTGGCGTATCAGACCGACCTGACCCGGATCAGCACTTTTATGCTCGCCCGCGAGGTCAGTGGTCGGGCCTATCCCGAGATTGGAGTACCCGACTCACACCACCCGCTGTCGCATCACCAGGACGAACCGGCCAAACTGGAACGGCTACACAAGATCAATGAATATCACTTCCAACAGTTCGCGTATCTCGTAGACAAACTGGCGTCATTGCCCGAAGGGGATGGCTCGATGCTCGATTCGACCCTCTTCCTGTATGGGACAGGGATCAGCGACAGCAACACGCACTTCCACGACGATCTTCCGATCGCGCTCGTCGGTGGAAAACAGGTTGGCATCGAGGGCGGGCGCTACATTCGCTATCCTGAGGACACACCGCTGGCCAACCTCCACATGTCCATTCTCGAGAAGCTGGGTGTCCCGGTTGACGCCCTCGGCGACAGCACAGGTCAACTCGACCGATTGACAGGGCTCTAGCTCACGCCGGACGACAACCGCAAGATTCCAACCGCCGCTGTAGTACTCCCGTACGCCGGCGTGGTTCGAAGCGGGCGCGATTCAACCCGCTCGCGAACTTGACGAGGTGGCCTTCAGTCTCGCCAACATCCAGGGTTCCAAGAGTAAAGAACACGCGCCTCCCAGCGACCGAGAGGCGCGTAGATACGTCAACGTGGTCACCCCCGGAAAAGGGGCTACACCGCGTTCCCCGACACGTTTACTCCGGCAGCGCGAAGACGAAGAGCGCGTTTCCCCCCTCGGGCTGATACAACTCAGGATTGAGCTTCGCCGTCAGACTACGGAACACGCCTCCCAACGCCGCCGGCACCGCTATGAATTGGCGTCCTCCGGCCTCGTAGGTAATCGGATACCCGTGTGCCGATGCCGCAAGACGCGTCTCCCAGAGCACATCACCAGTTTCGACATCGAACGCCCGGTAGAAGCGCGCACCGTCACCCGCAAAGACCAATCCCCCCGCCGTCGTCAGTGCCGACGTCAGGAACGGCGATCTCTGCTCGTGACTCCACAGCTCCTCCATCGTCCGTACGTCGTAGGCCGCCAGCTTCCCCACGTTTCCGTCACTCCCCGGCATCTCCAACAACTCATAGCGGCCAGCCGTGCCCCCGCCACCTTCGATGAACTCCACCTCGCGCCCCGTCAGATGCATACACGCCTGATGCAGTGGAATGACGAGCGCACCAGTACCCGGGTGAAATGCCGACGCCTGCCAGTTGTGACCACCCAGCAGACTCGGGCAGGCCGACACCCGCTCGCCGATGGCGATGTCACGCAAGTCCTCTCGGTAGGTCACCTCTCCCGTCGCTCCATCAACAGTCTCGAAGACGTCCTGATGCACCGTCTCACGTAGGGCAAGAAACGCACCGGTTCGCCGGTCCAGCTTCCAGAGGATCCCGTCCTTGCCGATCGTGAACAGCCACTGTTCGTCATCGACATCCACCAGTACGCGTTCATACACGATGTCCAGGTCGAGCGTCTCGCCCGGCGAATGCTGAAAGTACCACTCGACCTGTCCTGTGTTCGGATTCAGCGCCAACGTCGAGTTGGTATAGAGCGCGTCCTGTCGCGTCGTCATACCCCGACTTGACGCCACCCACGGCTT
>CAZPZZ010000091.1:0-16340 GCA_964591245.1 uncultured Vicinamibacteraceae bacterium
CATCACCGTAGATTCGTAGCAGCGGGGTGTCGTCTCCCTCGAGGCCGAAATGTTCCGTTACTCGGATGACGATGGTGTTCGGGTCCTCAGACGCCTGAAATGCAGGCTGTGCCAGTGCAGGCGTGACGATTCCGGCTAGTGCCACCAGAAGTGTTAGCGAACGCGTGGGCACCGTCATCTTGACTCCTTACGGAGGCTAGAAGTTGAGGTGGTCATGGCCTCGTCTCCATAGTAATCACGAACTGCCTGAGCTCGGTGATGTGAACGACCTGGATCAGCGTGCCGGCGGTCAGGCCCGGATCCGTGTAGGTCGGTGAGGTCATGCTGGCCGCGGCGTAGGCCTGATCCAGGGCCGTTCGCATCTCGGTCAGGTGCACCGCCTTGATCACGGTCGTGCCGGCGACAAGTGGGTCATCGGTCCAGGTCGCCGGTGTCAGGAGGTATATGCTCCGCAGCGCATCGATGCGGGTTCGCAGTTGCTGAAAATGTATGGCTCGAACTGCGGCTCCCGAGAGCAACGGGTCGTCATAGAATTCGCCATCATTTTCGTCCGTCACCGTGACGGCGAGGTCTTGCGCGTCGGCCTGCGAGTGGCTATCGGTGACCGTGACCTGCACGTCGTAGACGTTGTCCGTGCCCGCATCTCCAGGACTTTCGAAGTCGGGTGCCGTGGTGAACGTGAGCAGCCCCGAGGTTGCATTCAGTGTGAAGCGTGCCTGATCGGCACCTCCGGTCATGCTGTAAGTGAGACCCGCCCCCTCGGAATCGATGTTGTCGGTCGCCTCCACATCGGTCACGGCGGTCTGGTTCTCCGCTGCACTTACGCTCGCTGATGCGTCCCCGCCGTCACTCGTGACCGTGGGGGCAGACATGGTCGCCCCGTAGATGGATACCGCGCCGTCAATGTCGTCGGCCTGCAACCCTGAGCCCGTGCTACAACTCCAGTTCTCCGCTACATCGAAGTGTCCGTCTCCAGCCGCCGAGCTGCCGTTCGGCGGAGGATAGAACTGGTGAGCCAGCGTCCCCGACGAACCATCGAAAACATGCCCGGCAAAACGGATGTCGCCAGCGGCACCTGCCGCATTAAACGCTTCTCCAGTGTCCGCTACCTCGGTGAATTGGATATTCGCCACAGCTGACCACGCTGCGAAGGCGGTCGTGAACTCCGTGAGAAAGCAGGGGTCATATGTGGGCAAGCTCGTGATGGCCACGGTGGTACCTGTGGCGCTGCTGTCTGCACTGAGGTCAATGCCACCGGCCATGAAACTATAGGTGATGATTCCGCCCGCAGTTCCAGGACCCTCGATGTCCTGGCCACCCGAGAAGGGGGAGTCTCCGCCCCACTTTGTGCCGTAGGTATTGAACTGGTCGGCGTCCAGTGGGGTTATCCAGACGCCGCCGTCATCTATTGGCCTCCCGGTTTTCCCGACGAGCTCCTGGTAGCACGCCTCCGACTGCGCGATGAAATTCAGGGCAGCCGCAGCAAGCGCCTCCCGGGAGACGGCCTCAGGAGCGGTATCTTGGAGAGCCTGCAGTCGAAGAAATTCACCTTCGCTGCTGGCGCGCGCCAGCTCATTACAGCGACTGACTTCCGCAGTGGCGTTCTGGCCGGCTGCTGGCAGGGCAACTCCGACGAGGAGCAATTCGCTTGCGACCACGACCAGTGCCGCGACGTGTCGGCTTGGTATGCGAGTCAACTGAGACATATCGGTACGGAGATAGTCAACTCGCCTCCAGCTCGACTTCGCGGAGGACCTGCAGCAGGTTACCACCCCAGAGCTTGCCGATCTCGTCTTCCGAGTAGCCACGCCTGACCAGCTCCAGGGTGACGTTCAACGTTTCGCTGGCATCGTTCCATCCGACCACCCCGCCCCCGCCATCGAAATCGGAGCTGATCCCGACGTGGTCGATGCCGATGAGTTGTACGGCATGGTCGATGTGGTCGACGAAAGTGGCCACTGTTTGCGCTGCAGCCTGTTCGCTGACGAAGGCTCCCAATGCGACGGTCTGCATGACGCCACCATTGTCGCGGAGTGCGAGAAGTTGCTCGTCATCGAGATTGCGCGGGTGGTCGGTCAGAGCCCGGGTACTGGAATGGGATGCGATGACGGGTGCGCGGGACAGCCGCACCGCGTCGAGCATGGCCGCCCGTGAGACATGCGAGATGTCGATCATGATTCCCAGCCGGTTGAGCTCGGCGATGACCGTCTCGCCGAACGCGCTCACGCCGTCGTGTTCGGCGATGACATCGCCGAACTCTGGTCGGGGAGTGGCGGAGTCGGCGATGTCGTTGTGGCCGTTGTGGGCCAGACCAAAATAGCGCGCGCCGCGTGCATAGTAGGTTTCGAGAAGCGAGAGGTCCTGGCCGATGACGTATCCGTTCTCGATCCCGATGGCGGCAACGAGTTTTCCGGCATTGTGGATCCGCGTGAAATCGTCAGCCGTGTAGGCGAGTTCGATGCGGTCAGGATACAGCTCCTCCGCCATCCGATGGATGGCATCGAATTTCAGGAGTGCGTCGGTTTGAGCCTGCGCATAGTTCTCCGGAGTTCGTGCCGTTTGCCCGACGTACACCACGAAGAACCCGACGTCGAGCCCTCCCTCTTCCATCTTGGGTAGATCGACCTGTCGTGGACCACGGACGCCGGGGTCGACCTGGGCCGTGGCAAAGTTGAGCGGGATGTCGTCGTGCGTATCGATCGTGAGGACGCGCTCGTGTATTGCACGCGCTCGGGTCACGAGGGGGGGCTCGTCATTCTGGCCGGCAGATACGGGTCCGCCGCCGAGCAATCCCAGCGCGGCGCAGAACACGGTCCTAGACCTCCAACGACCAACACGTGCACGGAGTGAGCGCATCAGGGAACCCTCCTGTGAGTCGACCATTGTAGGTCCGTTGTCCATGGTTGGGATACGCGATCCGGCCGCACTGGCGAGCGGAGCGGCCGCGTGCGGGCTTGTCCAGAATGAGGCTGTCAGAGACGAAACCGTAATATAATCAACACTTTGTGGCCTTCTTGAGATATCTGAACGGGTTGATGGTCGCCCTCGTTGTCGCTGTTTCGGCGGCGGGGCCGAGCGTTGTGGCGGCGCAAGAGGGAGGCGTTGGTGGTGGTGCATCTGCCGCCGGACGCACCACGCTGGCCGTGGTGCCCTTCACGAACATTACCGGTCGTGCGGATGATGCTTGGATCGGCCAGGGCCTTGCGGAGACGATCGCGGCCGACCTCGAGCAGTTCGAAGGCGTGACCACAGTCAGACGTGACGCGGTGGCGAGCGCGCTGGGCGGGGACGATTTCGCCGATGTTGAGGATGACCGTCGGCTGCGTGCGGCGTGGCTCGTGACCGGTGGTTATCAGCGTCTGGGTGACCAGTTGCGGATAACGGCACAGCTGGTCAGCACCTCCGCTCCGGATGCGGTGGTGGCGGGCGTTGTCAAGGTTGACGGGATGGCCGTTGACATTTTCGATCTACAGGATCGGGTTGTCGACGAGTTGAGGGACAGTGTACGGGCCCTTTCGAGTGGTGTGGTGACCTCGGTGGAGCGCGTCGCACCGCCTCTACCCTCGGTCAACGACATGGTGACTGGCGCGCCGGCGGAGGTTGCCGAGGGCATCGTCTCGGGTACGCCCACGTCGGCGGGATTCGGCGTGGCCGAGGGGGCTGGCATTCTCACGGGGCGTCCTACGCTTCGCCCATCCAGGACTGATGAACGGCCCCGGATTGACGGGCGGCTCGATGACGCCATCTGGCGAAATGCTATCCACATTACGGAGTTCGTGCAGCAGAATCCCATCGAAGGTGCCCCTGGAAGCGAAGACACCGATGTCTGGCTCGCCTACGATAGCCAGAACATCTATGTTGCAGTGCACGCACACTATAGCGATACCAATATGATGCGTGCGAACAGGATCGATAGGGACCAGTCGTTCGAGGATGACAATGTGTCCGTCTATTTCGACACCTTCCTCGATCAGCAGCGTGCCTACCGATTTTCGGTCAACGGTTATGGTGTGCAAGGGGACGCGGTGGTCAATTCGCGCGGGTCCAGCCGCAGTGGCCGTGGCCGTCGCCGGACCGGCAGCAGCAGTTTCTTCAGCGGTGGTATTCCCACCGGCGACTCGTCCTGGGACGCGCTGTACGAGAGTGGGGGACAGATCGTCGACGACGGGTACACGGCCGAGATGGCGATTCCCTTCAAGAGCCTGCGCTACCCGCGTCGCGAGCGCGATGCCGAACATCGCTGGGGGTTCCAGATCGTTCGTGAGATCCGGGGAAAGAATGAGTTTCAGGTCTGGGCCCCGGTGACGCGGAACGTCTCTGGCTTTCTCACGCAGGTGGGCCTGCTCGAGGGGATGAGGAACCTCTCGCTGAGTCGAAATCTGGAGCTGATGCCCACCTTCACGGCCACCCGCTTCGGGTCGCTCAACAACCAGGGTTCGTTCGTTGACGGTGATGCCTCGCCCGAGGGCGGTGTGAACGTGAAGTACGGGATCACGTCGAACCTGACGGCTGACTTTACCTATAACCCTGATTTTTCGCAGATCGAATCCGACCTCCCGCAGATTGAGGTGAACCAGAGATTCGCGCTGTTTTTCCCCGAGTTGCGTCCGTTCTTTCTTGAGGGGGCCGAGATCTTCTCGATGCCCGGCCCGATCACGTTCGTCCATACCCGCCGGATTGTTGACCCGGAAGTCGGCGCCAAGCTGACGGGCAAGATCGGGAATACGACCATCGGCATTATCACGGCGGATGACGAGGCCCCGGGCTTGCTCGACGACCCGATGGCGACAGGGTTCGGGGAGAAAGCGAACAATTTTGTTGCGCGGGCGCGCTATGACCTCTATGCCGAGTCGTTCCTTGGCACGATCTTCACGCACCGGGGCTTTCTCGATACGTACAGCACTCTCGGTGGCGTCGACGGGAACTTCAGGCTCGGCCGCACACAGGCGATCGGCTTCAAGGCAGTGCAGACGGATGCCCAGGGTACCGATGGTGTCGGTCGCCAAGGGCAGATGTTCGACATGAGTTGGAGGCTGAATAGTCGGCGCTGGAGTAGTTTCGCTGTGCTGTATGCGATCTCGCCAGAATTCCAGACGGATGTCGGCTTCGTTCGGCGTGTCGATCAGAAGCGAGGTTTTACCCGTCTCGCCCACACGTTTTGGCCCGAGAGCTGGATCCTCAATTGGGGACCAAACATTCAATACTCGTGGAGCCACAACTACGAGAACGTGCTCACAGATGAAGAAGTGCGCGCTGGTGTGAATGCCGTCTTCGCGCGGAATATCAACGTCAACGCCGAGTTCCGCGACGAGATGGAGCGCTTCGGCGGCATCGACTTCCCGAAGCAGGCCCTCTCGTTCGGTGGGCAGATCAATTCCAGCCGGCGGCTCACGTTTGGCGGGTATTACCGCTATGGCGACGAGGTGCGATATTCGGAGAATCCGTTCCTCGGGCGGGGGAGTCAGGGGAGTTTCTACGCGTCGGTGCGTCCGTTCTCCCGCTTTCAGTCTGAGATCAACCTGAGCACCAGTGACTTCATCGACCCTCGGACGGGCGAAGAACTGGTGTTTGATGTCAAGATTCTCAGGGCCCTGAGTACGTACCAGTTCACTGATCGATTTCTGCTCCGCAGCATCATCCAGCACAACACCTTCGACCGCACGATCGGCCAGAACTGGCTGCTGACGTATCGTGTGAACGCCGGGACGGCCTTCTATATCGGCTACGATGACCACTATCGCCAGGCCGACCTGATCTTTGACGATATTGACGGCGACGGCGTGACCGAGCAGTTATTTCCCGACACGCAGATCTACCAGCAGACGAATCGCGCGTTCTTCATGAAGATGCAGTATTTGTTCCGATACTGAGCTGAGAGTTCGTAGGGCAGGCCGAGCGGAGCCATTCGCGTTTCCCTTGAGTCCTGGCGTGCCGCCCCTCGATCGGTGCGTGGGTGGATTGATATCTGTTCGCACTGCCTACCTGGCCCAGTCGACGAGTGCCCCGAGAGCGCCGTTGATAGCGCAGGCTCTGGCATTTAGCGTGTCGCTGGCCGAGGTCTCATCCTCTTGTCCGCGAGCATTCTGAGGGATATCATGCCGTGGCTGTTCGGCATCGGAAGCATGCTGCGCCTGGTCCGAACCAGCAGAATTTTTCCGCAGACCGAGGTAACGCGATGACATCACGCAATCGTTTGACGGCGCTCGCCGTCGTGTTCGCACTGCTGTTCGTTCCACAGACGCTGGTTGCCCAGGGGCTGGTCCGCGTCGAGCCGGAAGAAGTGGGAATGTCGTCTGAACGGCTCGATCGGCTGAGTCTGGCCCTCGAGACCTATGTTGACGAGGGGCGGCTCGCTGGCGCGGTGACCATCGTTCTCCGGCACGGCAAGATAGCCTACCGTGAGGGGATTGGCTACCGCGATGTGGAGGCCGAGTCTCCGATGCCATCCGACGGCATCTTCAGGATTGCGTCGCAGACAAAGGCGCTGGCCAGTGTTGGCGTCATGCTCTTGCAGGAGGAGGGCAAACTGCTGATTACCGATCCGATCGGCAAGTACCTCCCGGCGTTCGCCGAGACGACCGTTGCCGACCCGAACGGCGAGGGGGGCTACACCGTGGTGCCGTCCAATCGTCCGATCACGATCCGCGATCTGTTGACGCATACTGCGGGTATCAGCTACGGCATGGGGCTGCTGGCGAATCGTGGGGCAGCCGCAGATGCGTGGGAGGAGGCGGGAATCACCGGGTGGTACTTCGCCAACCGGGACGAGCCGGTGGTCGACACGATGGCGCGCCTTGCAGAGTTACCGATGGACGCGCACCCGGGCGAGCGCTGGATCTACGGCTATAACACCGACATCCTGGGCGCGATGATCGAGGAGATCAGCGGCCAGACACTGGGTGCGTTCCTGAAGGCAAGACTCTTCGATCCACTCGGAATGACCGACACGCATTTCTTCCTGCCTGAGAACAAGGTGGGCCGGCTGGCCACCGTCTATTCCTCCGTCGGGGATGGCAGCAGCTTCGAGCGTGCCCCGGAGCCCGGCCACATGGTGGGACAGGGCCATTACGTGAGCGGGCCGCGCACCGCGTTCTCCGCCGGCGCGGGAGCGCTCTCGACCGCCGCCGATTACGCCACGTTCTTACAGATGATGCTGAATGGCGGTGAACTGAACGGGACGCGTATTCTGTCGCGGAAGACGGTTGAGTCTATGCTCAGCGACCATCTGGGCGGGCTCGCCGTCCGGCCGGGGCAGGGCTTCGGGCTCGGCTTCTCCATCACACATGACCCGGCGGCCACCGGGCTCCCTGGCTCGGGCGGCGAGTTCGGGTGGGGGGGCGCCTATCACTCCACCTACTGGGTCGATCCGGAGGAGGAACTGGTCGTCGTCTACCTCACGCAGCTCATCCCGGCGAGTAATATCGATGATCAGCAGAAGGTGCGGACGTTGGTCTATCAGGCGATCATGGATTGAGACCGTACCATCCCGCGGGGTCGTGTTGACGAGAAGCGTTCTACGTGCCGAGAGCGGGAGACTTCGTGGATGAGAGCGTTCTTCGCGAAAAGCTCCAGGGGGAGGTCGGTCGTGTCTCCTGGAGGTCCCTGGTGCCTCATCAGCAGCGTGGCCATCTGTGGCTGCTGGAGGACCTGGATCTGGTGAGCGTGGGACTCGCTGTCGCCATGGACCAGCTGGAAACCGTCTCCGGCTGGACCCAGCGCGGCCGGCTTCGTCGGCCGACCAGTGGTGAAGTCGCTGCCTGGGAGGACGACCCCACAGCGCAGCACTTCGAATTTCTGATCGTGCAACCCTTTGTGCTGGCCATCGAACACAAGGGACCAGAAAACAGTGCGTGACGTTCGTAGTGGTACGGGCTGCAGGTGAGTGAGCCACCCGGGCAGCAATGCGTGGCCCCTCGTCTCACCCGGAGGTGTCGTAGGGGCCAGCGGGTGCACTACGAACGCAACGCCGCGAGCAGAGGGGTTGGGTCATAGGCCTCACAGACGCGTACAACCTTCCCGGCTGCATCAAAGGTCATGATTTGGACATAGCGTGGCAGACTGGCCTTTTGACCATTCTTCTTGACGAGAAGCTCTATATTGTTGACCACAGCCACTTGAGTTTCTGAAGCCAGGAAATCCAATTGTTCGAAGACGGTGATGTCGACATGTTCGGCTTGGAGATCTTGCTCTGCGTTGACTCCTGAGTGCCCCTGATAGATGCCGGACCACGGGATCTCGCCGACATGGGAATCAAGGACAAGCTCCACGTTTTCAGCACAATTCGCAATCATTGCGTTACGGTCGCCACGCTGGAATGCGGCGTACATGTCCTTCACGGTCTGCACGTTGTCGGTTGCTGACATGTTTCTGTTCTCCTCATGCGTTTTCGTGGACCTACTGGGGATTTGGTGTCAATCCTGGTCGAGGCCGTGGCGGGCATCGCTGACCGCGTCCGCTCCCCGGGGCACCCTGGCTCAGTTGCCAGGCCGCTGGGCTATCTCTATCGACTTAGGTCAGGGCGATGTTCAATGACGGTGAACTCGCGGTCGCGCACACCACGACTGCCGTCTGCTATGAGTTGGGCCATCTCCGCCTCGCCGAAGAGCTCGTTCAGGGTTGCGGTGAGGTTGGGGGCCTGATCGCGTTCGGCGAGCGTGTTGTAGAACTCGACGGCGGTGTAGACACCGGCCGTGCCTTCGACAAGCGTCCGTCTGATGATCGGGATCCCGAGGTGTCTCTGCGCCTCTGCTCGTTTCGAGATCAGCGCCAGATACGCCGGGGCAGTGCCCGGGGCGATCTCGGTTCGTGTGATCCGGGCGAATCGTGCCGGTGTGCTCGGCATGCCATCGGGAAGATTGGTGAACTCGTGTTGCGTTTGTGAGATCGTGGAATCGAAGGACTCGACCGCAGCGGTTCCCGCCTGAAACATGGCCGCCCCGGCCTCTTCGCCGTGGGCGCTGATCAAGATGGCCGGCACCGAGGGCCAGTTGTCGACCTCGCCCCAATCGTTGAACCGTGTGACGAAGAGGTAGCGATTGACGGGACCGCCGAACCTGACCTGATAGGCCTGGATGGTCCGTGTGTCGCCAATCTGGCCGGCCGCGTCATTGATTTCCCCGACAAATGACTCAAACTGACCAGTCATCCCTGGCGTGACCGTCACCGTGAGTACCGAGAGGAACTCGTTCGGAGCGTCCTGAGCCCGAGCGTACGGCGAGGTGAGTGAGACGGCGACGACGGTGGCAGCAATGATTCCCGCAGATTTCATGACGTTCCTCCAATGACAGAAGACAACCGCGACCACGTTCGGCCGCGACGTGCTGGCCCGTTCGGACGGTCAGAACTCCAGCCGGATGAGGGCATTCCCGAGTCCGGAGACGAAGACCACGCCCGCTTCCTCGGACAGAATCACGCCGGTCGTGGGTCCGGGCCCGGGTGCCCACAGCGGCGGCGCGAAGAGTTCCAGCCATGACCTGCCTTCCGCGAGTCGGGTCTCGGCCTCCGCTATGACTGAAAGGCTTTCCGGTGTCGAAATCCTGAAGACAGAGTTGGTGGTGCCGGTGTCAAGGTCCAGCACGATGACTTCGCTCAGCAGAGGACTCGTGATCCAGAGCCGATTGTCGCGATCGAGTTCCAGGTTGTCGGGAGAGAACCCTTCAAGCACAACGGTCGGTTCCGAAATCTGGCCGGCCTCGATGTCGACCTGGTAGCGCCGCACCACACCACCCATCGTCTCGCCGACATAGAGATAGCCGCGCTCTTCATCGAGCACGATGCCGTTGGCAAAGACGAGGCCCTCGGCCACCGGAACGGGCAGGGTACCCTCGGAGCCGTCAAACGGTGGCAGGTAATAGAGCGCCCCGTCGGGCGTCGGCATGTCAAGGGACTGGAACAGTTCTTCTTCTCCGCGTTCGGGGGTGTTCTGGCTCGACTGTGTGAACCAGATGCCACCGTTCCGATCGCCACGTGCCACATTGATGCCGTAGGAATGCTGGTAGATCAGCGTGGTCTCTTCGGTGGCGGTATCGACACGGTAGAGGCCGCCCCGGTACACGTCCGCCACCAGGAGGTGCGTGCCAGATGGCTCGATTGTGACGCCATTCGGGCCGCCGATGATGTCGGGCGGTTCGTGCTGGTAGCCTGCCTCCGCAAACCGGCCGAAGGGCCGGCTGGAGCCGTCAGCCGAGATGAGACGCAGGCCGGCGATCTGGTCGGCCACGATCAGGCGGCCATCCGGCAGCACCTCTCCATCCTCTGGGCGGAGCAGCGAGCCGTCGGCGGGGAAGAGCATGTCGGGGGTGAACGACCAGTTCGGTAGCGGTGTTTTTGCAGCAGCTGGCGTCGGCACGACCTCTGCAGCGGGTTCTGGCTGGTCTGACGCGCAACCAGCCACGAGCCCCAGCGTGACACACACAGGGATCCAGATGAGATGTTTCATGATGTCCGTCCTCCGTTCAACGTGGATGGATTCTTGCCACGGATCAACCGGCAGCGTGTGTGCTGCGGGCATGTCAGGGCCATTAATCTGCGCGTCTAGTTGTTCTGGGAGTAGATTCTGTACGACCTGGACAAGGTACCGGTACTGCAACTGATTGGATTCCCTGGATTCGCCGTCGGGGCCATTTGTTCAAGGGCATCCATCCCGGCACCGAACGCCGCGAAGTTCTCAAAAATGAATCTCATCCCCACGGCGGAATTCAGGGGACGTCTCGGCCCGCCGAAGCGTCGGGTGAGAACCACTCCGCCAACCGCGCCGATGTTCTCTCTATAAGTGTTGGCGAGAGCAACCGCGTCTGCGGTGGACGCCCCGTTCAACTGGCAGAGAGTCGAGGCGATCGCCGTGAGGGGGGCAATGGTGACATCTTCCGGGATTGGGGTAGCCAGTCTTACGCTTCGAATCCAGACATTGTCGTTGCACGTTGCCACCCCGGACAATCCCCGGCGCCCGTTCTCGCCGGCCTGGCGTTGAAGGAATGTGCCAACCTTCTCGACCATATCGGCATAACTCGGGAAGAACGAGTCAAGGATGAAGTCGTATTGCGGGTTGTCACCAGCCACTGCGACTCCCTCCAGGACAAGCACAGTCTGGGGAGCGGCGTCCTCTGACCATGCAAAATTTCTTGCCGTTTCCACCACGTCGGCCATGGTGTAGCCAGGGTTAATCGTGCATCCCGTCGAGCGGCTGACGATGACATTCGTTTGTGCGGTCGCGAGCGACACGCCAAGAAGGATGGCGGACAACATTGAGATGATGACGCGACGTGTCATGAAACTGGTCTCCCCGGGAGCGCATTGGCTCCGTCGATGAGTGGCGATCTTGCCTGTTCCCCATGTGTTCCATGGCCGCAAGAAGGAGCCACGGTGCCAAGCGAGTGCGCCACGAACCTGGCACCGATCACGTGGCACTCTTGCTGCCTGTGACGAGCGGGCCGGTCGCCCCACCGGCCTTCCCAGGGAAATGAATTCGTTGTGTGAAGTGCGAATCCTATATTTGGCAAATGAACTCTGTCAATAACGCAGCTAGCCGTTTAGTTGAAAAATGACCGGTTGTTGTGAATTGCTCTAAATAATCAGCACAGAGGCTACATTGCCCATGAAGAGAAGCCTTCGACCGTCACCGCTTCATTGATTGCACGCGGGGGCGGTGTCGGATCGCATCGTTGGTTCCGCGACGACCTACGACACGTGCAGCATCGAACGCGGACGCGCGCAGGGTACGAAGCGCAGACGAGGATATGCAGACAGAAGGCAGTGTGCGCATGACGCACGGGTAATTGGAAACCGTGGCGGCGGCTTGTCCCTGCGGCCGTCAGATGCGGGATTTGCCAAGTTCGGACAGCCCGATCCCGCCGAGCACCAGCGCGAGCGCGGTGGCGTGGTGCCACTCGAAGGGCTCTTGGAGGAAGAGCACGGCCATGATGGCCGCGAACACCGGTACCAGGTTGACGAAGACGCCAGCGCGGCCGGACCCGATCAGGCTGACTCCCTGGATGAAGAAAATCTGCGCCACGAATGAGGGAAGCAGGGTGACGAGGCCGGCCAGGAGCCAGCCGGTGGCACTGGGTGCCGTCCAGCCTTGCTGTAGGGTTTCAATCGTCACCAGCGGTAGTGATGCGAGCCAGGCGGCAGCGGCCATCACGGCAAAGAGGCTCAATGCCGACACGTCGGGACGTCGGCTCAGGCCGACGGAGTACGCGGCGTAGAGGGCACACCCGATCAGCACGAACGCATCGCCACGATTGATGTGTAGTGCGGCGAGCTGTGCGACGTGGCCATTGGAGGCAACGGTCAGGACACCGAGCAAGGTCAACGCGACCCCGATACCCTGGATTATCCGAATGGGCTGGCTCAGGAACAGGAGATTACCCACCAGCACGAAGACGGGGATCGACCCCTGCAGCACGCCGATGTTCACGGCGGTGGTATGGTGGCCCGCAACGTAGAACAATGCGTTGAACGCAGAAAATCCACATGCGCCCATCAGGCAGAGGTACGGCAGGTGTCGAGAGAGTACCGGCCAGTCGCGCCGGATGTGGCGGCGCGCGACAAGCAGCAATAGCAACACGACGCCAAGCCAGCGCAGGGTGACCAGTTGCATCGGTGAGATTTCACCCACGGCGAGCCGGCTGATGACCGCATTCAGGCCCCAGCACCAGGTGGCGGTCACGAGGAGCAGGTAGGCCCACAGGTGCGGCTGGTGTGTCATGTCATGTCATGGCTGATGCGCAGTTCGGGGTGTGAGGCGTGTGGCGATCCCGATCAACCGCCCTTGTACTATTCCGGTCGCATCCGCTGGTACAGCATGTTACAGCACGGCCGGGCGCTGGCCGGCGCGCAGTGTGGCCAGGGCGTCTGACTGCTCGTCCAGAGCCGAGATTTGCCGCCTGATGCCACGTAGAAGGGGCGGATCGATGAGGAGCGGAGGGCATACGTCCCTCTGGTCTGCTCGGAAGTTGCGACGCTTCTGGAGCGCCCATCAATGTATCTGTCGCAACAGGGGAGTGTGAGATGAACTGCATGAAACTTGTCGTCGCGTGGACAATGGTCCTCTCGTTGGCTGGGCAAACGGATGTCTTTGCGCAAGGTACCGAGTCGCAATATCGAGCTATGGAGGAAATTCATGTTGCTCCGGGTATGACACCAGCATTCGAGAGCCGGAACCAAATGAGGAATGGGCGCATGGCAGCCGGCAATGTCAGCTTCACGAGACTCGCTGGTGTGAACGAAAATGGCGTCTACCGTTTTCTCACATTACTGACTGATGAGTTTTCCTCGGTCGAGATGTGGAGAAGTCAGATCGGGGCGATGCCCCCGGCCACGCCACGTACAGATCCGAACAGCACGATCATCCAGCGCATCGATCGGTCGGTCCATCAGACTCGTCCAGAACTGAGTTACGTGCCAGACAATCCGCGCCTGCAGCCGGGTGAGGCCGGGGCGTTTCGAACGATCACGTTGTACGTAGGCGGCAGGGACGGTGCGGCAGCAGAGGTCGCGACCCTACTACAACGGATGAAGGCGTTGGAAGAAAGTCGTGATCAACGGGATGGACGCACCGTCAGTTCGCCAGTGATCGCGTCCGATGTTCGACGGTTTGAGATCACGTTTCTCGCTCGGGACCGGGCGAGCCTCTATGCCAACCGCGACGAGAGAGTTGAATTACTCGGTGAGGAACTACAGGAGCTTGTGAGCCAGATCAGTCGGCTCTGTAGCCGCATCGAATTCAACACCTTCACGATACGACCAGATCTCCGGTATGCCCCGTCCAACTGATCATCGAATGGAGAGCACTACGGTCAAGCCGTGATGCGACACGGCACTGGCGTGCACGGGGCGGTTGTGTGATGCGGCCGCCAATGAGACTACGATTGACCGCAGCGCGTTGCCAGGGTGCCACGAATCATAGGTGCAGGCCTACGGGTGATAAAGATCTGAACGCCTGCGTGTGAAAACTTCGGCTTGAGGCCTCCGGAGAGTCCGTCGGTATCTCAGGGCTTCGCACCGATGCCACACAGCGGGAAGAAAAAACGGGTTGAACCGCCATGCGCGGTTCAACCCATGGATCCTTTCGTGGGGATGCCTCAAAACAAATCAGCGATTCCCTGACCTCCACTAGTGGATGTTCGATCTTCACGACGAATCACGACTAACCGCGACCGGCTTTTCGCAGGGCAGATGCGGCTTCGTCGTCATCTAGTACCGGGGTGGACTGGATATCGGCAAACGGACTCCATTGCGCACAGAGCTCTGCAACCAACGCCGGGTCGCCCTCCACGAGATGGAAACCGTACTTTGAGCCTGGCGCATGCCATCGACCGATCGTGGTGAGGCCGTCAGGTGGTGGACCTCCGGTTGCCAGGAACTGCTTCATGCCAGCGGTATAGGCCGCCTCTGTGGGAAATCTCCAGCTCAGCATTATTTTCATCACTCTTCTCCCTGTCAGTCCTCGAGGCGCCTACGACCACACGCCTGAGGAAGTCGCTATTGTGGTTGAAAGTCTGACGGAATGACCCCGGCCGGAAGGTGAAAACTCCAGTCACAGGTGCGCTCTTCCAGGTGGGACCGTACGGCCCGGAACAGGGCGCCTCTCTGTTCATCCGCCTGGTTGGCTGCGATTCTGGCGAGTATGAATTCTTCGAATTCGCCGAGATCTTCGACTTCAAGCACAAAGCTGACCCGTTCGCCAGCCGCGGCCACTTCCCTGAAGGCGCCGTACACGTTGCCGGGCAAATCCTCGGTCCCGGCGCGGAGATATTGCACGAGGTCTTGTGTCGCACGGGCATACTCCGGCCCTTGGCCAGGTTTCAATTGACAGTTTTCGACCGCAAGTTTGACCTGGCCTTCTGAAACTCCTGCCATCATTCCAATGAGGAAGAGGCCAGTCAGAAATATGTTTCGCATGACGTCGTCTCCTGAAGGTGTCGTCCAATTGATCAGCTCATGATGTTGGCGAGTCAGGCACTATTGACCGGGGGCGCCGGTGCGCATCGGTGATGCATGACGATGGGCCTGTTTCCATGCGCCATCCTGTTTGACGAGGACCGCCGTATAGCGCCAGGGCCCTTGATTGACCCCTCCACCGGGAAAACTGATGGAGCCCACTTCATATGCCGTGAACACCGCGGTGTCCCCGTACACGTGCACCTTGATATCTCTGAATGAAAAGTCGAATGCTGCACCATTGTCCATGTTGTTCTGTAGGCCGGCCTGGTTGAATGGTGCGGCCGCGAGGGCGGCGCCCTGTGTAAACGCCGTGGCACCTGGCAGCATGTGCTCTGCGACCTTTGCCGCGTCTCCATCATTCCAACCTGAGATGTAGTCCATGACGGCCGCTATGACATCGTCTTCATCGTCGGCGGTGGCGACTCCTGGTGCAAGCATCGTTGTTGCAGCTGCGAGTGCAATGATCAGTGATTTCATGTTGTGCCTCCTTGGTCGGCCGTGCGACGCCACACCGGTACCGGCATTTACTGGCGTCTGCACTGTAGACGTGTTACGGCAACGAGAGATCCCGTCGCACCCGGATCGTGTAGCTGCTCTGTGAGCGAATGGACCTGGCAAGTTGTTCCATCAGTTCCCTGGCCTCCTGCTCGCCGTAGACCTCGACCATGGTGGCGGGCAAGCTCCGTGCCGGCGGTGAGAGGGCGTTCCAGTTCTCCGCGGGAATGACCAGCGTGGCGTCCATGGACCCGCCGTTCGCCGTCATTTGCCAGAGGTATGGCCGGTCCCAGTTTCCGCGGTCGAGTCCCTCGCCGATTTTCGTAATCGCCGCCCGGAACTGGCCGGGTACACGTACGTCGAACTGTGTGACGGCGAAGAGTGTTATCCCACTGTAATCGTCCAGTGGCCGCGACAGTGCGGCATCCTGCTGGGTGATGGCACTGTCCTCAGCTTCGAAGTAGGGGCCCACCGTCGCGAGAAAGTGGCGTCCAGCCCCCACGCGGTCCTCCCAGGCGAACCGGCTATCCAGGTCAGCCCACTGGTGATTCCCTGACCGCACCATGTAGCGTCCAAGGCCATCACCATTGACAAACTGGTACCAGACCCAGTCCCAGGGGTCGTCATTTTGCTTGCGCCACTGTACGTGCCGTTTCACGGCCGCCTCGAATTGCGCGATGTTTTCCGGTCGCACGGTGTGGACGTACGTTTGTGCGATATTTTCGGGTTGGGCTTCCGCGATCGTGGGAAATGCAAGGGCGGACAGCATCAACGCTGCGGCAAGAGTTGTTAGTTTAGCGTTCATTCTTGTTCCTTCCCTTATTGGGAACCAGCGGCATGTGTCCGGTGCGCGCCTGCGCATCTATGGACGTCACCCGACTCCGCGCCGCATTGAAAGATGG
>CAZPZZ010000092.1:0-16275 GCA_964591245.1 uncultured Vicinamibacteraceae bacterium
ATTGATGACGGCGTTGAGCACCACCAGGACGCCACGCTGTCGAGAGTTCTCGTGTGCGGCAACCCGAAACGCCTGTCGAAGATTGGCCGCACCGTCGTATCCGAGTGAGCCTGGTCGTCGCATGGCTCCAACGACGACGACGGGGCGTTCGTGTCTGATGGTCAGATGTAGGAAATAGGCCAGTTCTTCAAGGGTGTCGGTGCCGCACGTAATCACGATTCCCGCTAGGTTGGAATCGTTGCTGAAGACCTCATTGATACGCTGTGAGAGGCGAAGCCAGTGCCCTAGTGTGAGGGCGCTACTTGCGACGTTGGCGAACTGTTCTGTCTCGATTTCGACTAATGTGTCGAGATCGGGAATCATCTCGGCTAGTTCCGTAACGGACAGGCGGCCGCCTGGACGGTTAGCGATGGTGCCACCGGTCGCAATAAGCCGGATCCGGGCCTTTTCGTTGGCCTCGGCGTGAGACATCGGAACCGGGAGCAGCAGAAGCAGCAAGATCCCCGTCAGTAGGCTGCGTGGCGACATGGGCTTTGTATGACTGTGGTGTGCGCTGAATGACCTCCACGACACGGAGGCATCGTACTACACCGAACCAGTTGACGCTTGGTGGATGAGTGCGAGCCAGTCGGTTAGTTGTTCGACAGCGCGTTCTGGGGTGTCACCGTAGAACGGCATCAGGGCTGTTGTTCCTCCCGTGCCGCTCACGAGGAAGGCCCGCCACCGACCCGGGTCGACCGGAATAGCCTCGATGACGTAACGGCGATCGTTGATGGCGTGTTCGAAGCGCTGTGCGTCCACAAGTTTGCCGGGAATGAGGTTCGATCACACGCGTTTGGAGTAAGAGAATTCTAGCGACCTCAGAGTGAGGATCAAGCGAAGGAACACGCGAAGGCCGGTCCACAATTCTCGATGTGTCACATGTTCTCGATAAAGCCCGGTTAAAAAAAATTCACGTTGATCAGTAATTCACACTGAATGCACAAGACGTCCACATTTTTTCCACAGGGGGTAGTTACATGAGGCGCATTCGAACTGCTGGGTGGGATGTTCGAGGGGCGATCCTTCCGCGCTGTGTGCAGTGGTTGTGCGTTTCGGCGTGCGCGAGGCTGGTCGCTCGGGAGGCCATTCCGGAGGTGTTTACCTGCCGCCGCGGTCTTGCGTGGACTGCCGGGGGCGTCAGCCCGTAGCTGCGATGGGCGTTCGAGTGATTCAGAGACGGTTCGTGCTGGTAGGAGATCCGATGCTATCGGTCTACGGAATCCGGAAGAGCGATGTGCTGTGCGGATCTCGCTGGCCGGTTGTCAGGCACTAGATTGGACGCGGCGGTTGGCAATCCGTAGGCACCGAAGAACTGAAGTGGAATTAAAGGGACTCCGGCGAGAAAGGACCCCGCGTGCGCTAGGCTCGTCGATGGTGTCCACAGGCGGTGCCGCTATTCCCCGAGTCCAGCGACTACGATGGGACCGAACGATTGGTGTAGGAGCCTTTAGCTCCGGATCAGGACCGGATCGGCGACCAGTTTTTCGGCCCAGGTCAGGGCTTGGGTGGAGGCTTCTTCTTCGGTCTGGCCGACAAGAATCACTGAGTCAAGTGGCTGTTCGTTGTCATCGCGTGTGACCCACGAGATCCAGTGCGCTCCTCGGCACTCTGTCTTGATTCGTAATTGTGGCGTTGCGTCAGTCATGTCATTTCTGATCGTATCTCAAGTGTTGGCCGCGCGGCGACTGGTAGACGAAATTGCCTGCCTGTTTTTTCTTTCCCGGCAATGGGTCGTTTTGCGTGGTGTGGCCGTACGTGATAATTGGTTCAGGTTCATGCGCAACGAGAGGAGTCATCATTACAATGAAATTGACTTGTCCGAGCTGTGGCAACGGACGGACGTTTTTGGCGAAAACTCTGCAAATGTACGTCGTCCAAGCTGAGGGGCGAGAGCTTGAGATAGCCGAGCAGACCCGGTCGGCACTGTTTGAAGTACTTTGCGACGAATGCGAAACTGAGATCGATTTTGGAGCGTTAGGGGCGGATCAGCGTCGTGAAATGCTTCTACTTCTCGGGGCGGAGTAAACCTCGCGGAGGCTGTTGTCTCGTGCTAGGGAAAAGTTTGTTTCCGGGTATTGCGTTCGGGGCTAGGTGGCCAGTTTCCTGGCCAATGTTGCGTGATGGTAGTGGAATGGGAAACAAGGTAGTCGCTACCGGATAACTCGGTCTTCGGCTGGTGGAGGCGCTCTCTGTGCCAGCGTGGGTATGGAGCGTGCGGGTCGAGCCCGTTCGATTGACCGCTCCCTGAATCCACGACTTTACTCTCACAGTGCACCGACCCGGGTCTATTGACAAAGTTGAAGGGCCACTCCTATCGTATGTCTCCCATGCGAAAGCCTCGCCGGCAGCGGCCACCAAGCCCGTCTAACCTCGATGAGGTCAGACGCGTCTATTGGGAGCTGTCCCGTCGTTGTCGACCCGTGCGGCGTCCCCAGGGAGAGGCGGTGTCGCGACTCACGTCAACGCATCACGCGACCGAGGTACTGGTTGGGGAGACACGGTGTGGTCAGGGGACTCTGAGAGCAGCCTTGCCAGGTATAGGTGGTTTGGCCTCAGACCAAGCGTTCTCCGATGAAGTTGACATTGATTTTCCGTCGGTTTCCCGTCTGGTCGCTCGGATGCGTCGTTCGTTTTTCGGGGCGGATCCGAGCCAGCCACTGGCGACTGACGTTCGTCTGACTCGCGCTCAGGCCGAAAATGGGGTGGAAGTACCGGTGGACCTTTCTCTGCGCCATACCTGTCCCGCGTGTGGGGGGCGCGGGGAAGTGTGGCTTGACGCCTGTAGTGCCTGTGGAGGGGCTGGGACGGGGTTGCTCCCGCATGCGTTGCGATTGATCGTGCCTCCAGGTGTTTCTGATGGCACTCGTCTTCGGTTCGAAGTGACACCCCCGTACGCACCGGTTACCAACGTGCACGTTCGTATTTCGGTGACCGCAGGTTAGCAGCTAGCGTTGGGTTCTCCCGGCTAGGGGAGGGGCGTCTTTGGTCCCTTTCGGGGTCCAGGGGCCGCAGCGAGCCAAGCGACCAAGTGTCAGTCCCATTCCCGACCAGAGACCGCGATGTGCTAGTACATCCTGCGCGTAACGGCTGCAGGTCGGTTTGAACCGGCATGTTGTCCCGAACGTTGCCAGCCGGTCAGATAATGCGACCTGATACAGCCTGATGCTGGCGAGAGCCCAGCGTGTGCCGATTTGTCTGTTTGGCGGCTGTTGGCTATCCATGAACACCAAGGAGGCGACGATGAGAGCGGCAATGACCCACCGTGGCTCCGCCCTGCTCCGGCTTCGGGCGTTTCCCGAAGCATGGCTTCGTTGACCGCTCTTGGCTTTGTTCACCTCGATGCTCGAAGGATCCATGAGTGCGATACGTAGTTGAGCACGTGATGTTCGAATGTGGAAAAAGAGAGAGATCTCCAGGCTTGCGCTCGATGACAGATCAACCAAGCGGTCAGAACTGGTCGGGATAGTGGCTCAGTCCCGGAATTCGGAACCGGTTGCCTTGGAGTCCTTTACCCATGCATGCCACGTGAAGGACAAGTACACCGAGCCAGGTTAGCGGCAGCAATAGGCAGCCGAGGCCTCCGGTTGCGGCGGTCAGGAAGCTAATGACGATGTAGATCCCGATCTCAGCGCCAAAGAGCACCAAGCCGTGTTTGGCGTGCCACTGCACCTCATCGTCGTCGCTTTCGAAAAGTAGCGGAACCAGTGCCAGCGCCCACAAATACGACAGGACGATCATCATTCCGCGGTTTGGCGACACAATGCCTGACGAGGGTGTCTCCGGTGGTGGTGCGGGTGGTTCGTCGTGCATCGGCTCTCCCAAATGTCCGAACGGTGCGTGGTTTATCGCTCGACCATTTTGCCACGGTTCGACTCGTTCTTGTCTTTGTTGGGCGAGGGCTTACGCGGTTCCGGCCGTTTCCGCTCACCCTGGGGAGTGATCGGTTAATATCGAGAGGTACCATGGTCTGAGCAGGCCGTCGAGCAACCTGCGAGGCCTAAAAGCGAGGAGAATGCATTGACGCAGACTGTCGAACCCGCCCGCGTGCTTGAGGCCCTTCGGGTTGTCAATGACCCAGACCTTGGGCGTGACATCGTGAGCCTCGACTTCATCAAGAACCTTCAGGTCGAGGGCGGGCGCGTGTCGTTCGCTATTGAGTTAACGACCCCGGCCTGTCCGGTGAAGGATCAAATGCACGACCAAGCGGTTGCCGCGGTGCGAGCCTTGGCCGGCGTGACGGAGGTCGATGTTGAGATGACCGCCAACGTCAGGGCCGTTGCGTCACCCGACGAGGGGCGTGCACCCATCCCCGGGGTGAAAAATGTGATTGCGGTTGGAGCTGGCAAGGGCGGTGTCGGCAAGAGTACCGTGGCCGTGAACCTTGCGCTTGCGTTGTCGCGTTACGGGGGACGGGTTGGCCTGATGGATGCGGACGTGTATGGTCCGAATATCCCGATTATGCTCGGCATCAAGACTCAACTAGAGACGGATGGCAAGAAGATCGTTCCTGCCGAGAAATACGGGATTCCAGTGGTCTCTATGGGGTTTCTGACCCAGGACGAGACACCGATTATCTGGCGTGGCCCCATGCTGCATGGAGTGGTCCAGCAATTCTTCCGCGAGGTGAGATGGGAGGAATTGGATTATCTCATCGTGGACATGCCTCCTGGGACAGGTGATGTGGCGCTGAGTTTGAGCCAGACCGTTCCGGTGTCTGGGGCTGTCGTTGTGACGACTCCGCAGACGGTCTCAGTGGCAGATTCACGTCGCGCGGTCGCGATGTACAAGAAGCTGAATGTGCCCACGCTGGGCCTCGTCGAGAACATGAGTCATTTTGTGTGTCCGACGTGTCAGGAGGAGAGCGATTTATTCGGCAAGGGTGGAGGTGAAGCGGCCGCATCGGAGATGGCGGTACCGTTTCTCGGGCGCATTCCGATATATCAGCCCATTCGGGAGGGCGGAGACAATGGGCGTCCGATTGTTGTGGCTGAGCCGGATTCCCCGGCCTCACAAGCTTTCCTGCAGCTGGCTGAACGAGCGGCGGCGCAGGTGTCTATTGCTGCGATCAACCCAGTCGGGACCACCGTCTCTTAGGGGCCAAGCCCGTCGATGTCGGCGACTCAGCCGAGCATGCCCGGTGTATTAGCGGCGTTCGGCCTCGCCTGTCATCGGGACAAATCGGACGGGGAGCACGGTTTCCTCCGTCACGCCCCTCTCGGTACGTGTTAGCAGGATCAGGGCCTGTCGGTTCTCGCCTACAGGGATGATCATGCGGCCTCCGACGGCGAGTTGATCAACGAGCGGTTGTGGAATGTGATCGGGAGCGGCGGTGACCATGATGGCGTCGAATGGCGCATGTTCAGTCCACCCCATGTAGCCGTCTCCCTCGCGCAAATGTACGTTTTGATACCCGAGTTCGGATAGGGTCTTCTTCGCCTGATCCGCGAGTTCCGGCACGATCTCGATGGAGTAGACTTGCCGCGCAAGTTCTGCGAGCACGGCCGTCTGATAGCCGGACCCGGTGCCGATTTCGAGTAAACGTGCATCACTGTCGAGGTTGAGCGCTTGCGTCATGAAGGCGACGATATATGGCTGAGAGATCGTCTGTCGGTATCCGATGGGTAAGGGCCTGTCCTCGAAAGCCCAGGGACGTTGGTCGGATGGAACGAATCGCTGCCGGGGTACACGTTCCATGGCGTCGATGACGCGCGGATCCGTGATGCCTCGGGAGAGAAGCTGTTGCTCGACCATCCGCATGTGGTCGTTCTCCGCCTGTCCCACGGTTGTGACCGTGCGTGTTGGTAGCCAGTGAGAGGGAGTCGAGAGCCCTGCGGTTCTACCCCCATATGCCGTCATTGCGGTGCCACAGATGATGCTGGCCAGTATAGGCAGCCAGACCGGTGAAGTCGCGCCGGTTCGCGTGACTACCGGGGGCCTGGAACTAAAACCATGTTTATGCTGTTCGTCGCAGCCGCGACGGGTGTGATGTTGATTTCCCACGTCGCCCCCTTTGCATTTCTTCTCGATGTGCTACCGTCTACGCCCTCTCATTGGGCGATGCCTACCGACGAGCAAGAGCCGAGGGTCTATCTTACCTACGATGATGGTCCAAATTTAACCGCGACCCCCGCACTGCTCGACGTGTTGGCGCGAGAAGGTGCTGTCGGCACGTTTTTCGTACTTGATCGTCATCTGAATGAAGAGACCGCCCCGGTTGTTGAGAGAATGTTTCGCGAAGGACACGCGGTGGCTCTGCATTCCCACACGCGTCGGCTGATGGTTCTGCAGCCAGAGGCGTTGGCTGAGGCCCTGCTTGAGGCCGCGGCCCGTATCGAGCGGTTGACGGGGTTTCGCCCCTGTTCGGCCTTTCGACCTCACGGGGGGTGGCGGAGCGGCCAGATGTATTCGGCGCTAGCTCTCATCGACTATACGTTGATCGGGTGGGGGTGGTTTCTCTGGGACTGGGATTGGTTCCGGACACCAGATCCGGACCGTCTAATCCGTCGTTTCGTGGATCGCGTGTCGGCGGGCGACATTGTCGTGATGCACGACGGACACCACGAAGACCCGCGCGCCGAGAGGCGATATGCCATCGATGCGACGGCCGGGCTCGTCCCGAGACTACGCGAGGCGGGTTTTACCTTCGGGACAATCTGCTAGGAGCTCCGGTGGTATCCCGAGATTCTTATCGGGTGCATCGTCGTTACGGACAGCGTCAAGAGTGGCTCATAGGCCTTCCGCCGCCCCATCACTCGATAGGTCGCCCTGATGTCTCGTGCAGCCGAAGACGTGCCGTGCGTGAGTTCCGCTAGCTTCCTGCCAGCCAGGCTTCGCGGTGGCGGACCTGGGCTGGTGTCGGATTTTCGATGAGTTGGAGCTCCCAGTTGTCAGCTGGTTCGGTCTCCACTATGACCGGGACGCGCATGAGTGTTCCCCGACGTGATATCAATAATGAAAGTTCAGAACTTGGCTGGGCAACACTGAGCCGTTCGTCGATTTCTCCTGGGAGCACTCGGTGGTTACCAATGGCCAGGATTTCGTCGTCGACATTGAGTCCAGCGGTGTGTGCGGGCGTGTTGCGGCGCACTTGTGCGATGACGAGGCGCCCGTTGTAGTTGCGGGTGATCAATCCAATCCAGCCGCGCGCTTCATTCTCAGTCTCTGTCGAGAACTCAAGACCCAGCCATGCGAGCGCTTCCTGATAATCCAGCTCGTTTGTGGTCTCGAGCGCGAGCGTGAACCAGGCCCCAAGATCCACTCCTGCAAGTTCCTGCGCGGTGTTCTGGAATTCGGTCGTAGTGAAACCACGCGCACCGGAATATCGCTCGAAAGCCAGTCGCATCACGTCGTCTAGCGTGCGGACTCCGTTGGTCGCGGCCCGGATCCGCATGTCCAACAAAAATCCGATGACGGCGCCCTTCGTGTAGTAGCTGATGGAGGTATTTACGGAATTCTCATCACCACGGTAGAACTTGATCCAGGAGTCGTAGGATGCGAGCGTTACCGGTTGCACTTCTCGTCCTGGGGTTGTCTGGAGCCTTTGGATTTCGCGTGACAATGCTTGGAGGTATTCTTCTTCGCTAGACAGGCCAGCGCGGTGCACGATGAGGTCACCGTAGTAGGACGTCAAGCCCTCGACCATCCACAGATTTTCGGTGTGCACTTCCGTCTCATAATCGAAGGGCCCCAGTTCGACGGGGCGCAGCCGTTTGACATTCCAGGCGTGAAATGCTTCGTGGCTGGCCAGTTGCAACCAACGCAGATAACTGTCGCGGGATCCGGTGGCCCAGCGGCTGCTCATCAGCAGCGTCGAGTTGCGGTGCTCTAGGCCGCCGCCCGCCTCCGTGATCATGTTGAAAAAGAGATAACGATCATAGGGCATAGTGCCCCACATGCGGTGTAGTTCGCGCGTAATGAGTTCGATATCGGTCGCGGATTGTGTTCCGTTCCAGACGCCCCCTTCTCCGATGTTTACAAGTAGATGAGCGGTGCCCGCAACCGTAAACTCATAGATGGCCGGGTTGCCGGCGATGATGGGGGAGTCAACGAGGGTGTCGAAGTCCTGCGCCCGAAACCCCAGCGGTCCTCGGTCTGGGTATGGTGCGAGACCGGTGAGCCCGCGGCTCCATGCGGGGGGTAGTTCCAGCACCACGTCATGAGGACGAGGGGTGGTCTCGTCGGCCAACGTGAGAAAAGTCGGGGCACCGTTAATCATGGCGAAGTCGGCTTCGATCCAGTTCGTGCGGACAGACATCTCGCGGCCGTAGACCATATAGGAAACGGTAATTCGATCGACGCCCGCGGTTTCTATGAGCCACCGGTTCTTTCTGGTTTTCTGGATACGGAGTGGTTCGCCGGCCAAAGTGCGCGCCTCGATCCCCTCGACGTGGCGAGCGAATTCCCGGATCAGGTAGGACCCCGGAGTCCAGACCGCCATCATCAGTTCGATTTCGGATCGGCCTTCGGTAGGTACCACCGCTTGCACTCGCACGTAGTGTGTGTGCGGGTTGGGGAACCCTAGCGTGTAGACGATTGGTTCGGGCTGCTGCGCATGGGCGGCTCCAGTCATCCACATGCCGAGCAGGGTGAGAATCACCGTTGAGCGCAGTTTGTCGACCATCGGGTGGACAGTTCCTTTCGACCTCATCAGCCGGAGACGGGACGATGCTCTGAGCGATGAGTCTGGGTAGCGAAGCATCGAGATCGCGTAATTCTGAATGATTTTAAGGCCAGATGCGCAGCTGGCGAGGGACCTTGCCGCCGTTGACAGTCCCGGGCGCGAACTGAGGTTGGACTTGGAAGTGGCCCGTTGCCGTTGGAGACCGTGGCCATTCCAGGTAGGCATCGGGAGTACTCATACTACTCGAGGAAAGACGGTTGATGTCGCCCTGGTCCGTCCGGTGTGTCGCGTCGCTGACTTGACATCGAACTCATTCTCATTCATCTTTCGTCGCGGTCGCTAAAAGGCAAGGCATGCTCCCAATCTCCGGGGCACATCGACGTGACTGAACTTGAACCGACGCCAGATCTCAAGGACACCTTGTCTGCCGAGACATTGCGTCGGCGCTATCACAGCGTACGTCGCATTCTGGAGAGATATCCTGCCATACGCGAGGATCATCTCCGCTATCTCGAAAAATGGGCGTTAGTACGTCTGGTCGCCAGAACAGAGACGGATCGCTACTACGGGTTTGAGGACCTTCGAGTCATCAGACAGGTAAGCGAGAAGCTGGAGTGCGGTGTGTCGTTTCGTGTGGTCCTTCGCGCCTTGGCGGCGGCGCGAGCGGGGCAACTCACGCTCGATTTCAGTCAGCGGATGGGAGAGGCGCAACCGGCCAAGCTAGTGGCGTTGACGCCACGCCGCGCGCAGACGTCGACGATCCCAACTGAGCTTACGGAGGCAGGTCCTTCGACGTTCAAAGCGTCTCAGGCCGCCAATTATTTCCATGAAGGTGCGGTACTTGACGACGGGAGCGACGCTGACAAGGAGCGGGCAATGCTGGTGTATCGCAAGGCCCTGTTGCTTGATCCGAATTTGGTGCCTGCCTTGGTGAATCTCGCCAACATCTACTACGCCCGCGACGAGTTTGTAGAAGCGCAGGCACTTTACGAACGTGCCATGCATCTGGATGGCGAATGCTTCGAGGCCTATTTCAACCTCGGGAACATTCACCATGATCTCGGGCGTTATCTCGACGCCCTCGAGCATTATCGGATCGCGCTCGACCTCAATCGCGGTTACCCAGACGCACATTTTTACTTGGCGGTGACGCTCGAGAAGATCGGTCACTCTGCTGAGGCCAAGGTGCATTGGCGCGCCTATCGGGAGTTAGCGCCCGAAGGTGAATGGGTCACGCTCGCCAAAGAGTTCAGCGAATAGCGCTGGGTTAATACGGATAGTCGTCGTCGAAATCGGACCGCTTCTTCGGTGTTCGTCGCAGCTTGTACAGCGTGCATTCGAGACACCAGGCTTCCGCACTGAAACCGTTCTTACCTGCGTAGGGCAGCACGTCTCGGTTTGAACAGTAGGTGCGATTGTCCTTTTCGGCGTAGAAACGGCACTTCTTGAAGCGTGTTTCGGCAGGGCTCGGTTCAGGTGAGGCGTCTACGGTTGGCGTGTCCGGGGAGGTGGATGGTGGTGTCGCGTCTGGGGAGGGTGTCAGGTTAGTCGCGTTGCCCGGCGTGTTGTCACTGCTATCGACTGTCGCGTCATGGATGAGTGCTTCCTGGTCGACGTGGGCCTCCGTCCGTTGCTCCGGTGGAACCGGTGTTGTTGGCTTCGGGGAGGCGTCTCGATCGTCGGACCACATGGTGTACTACCGCAGTTCCAAGTCTATTGATTGTTGTAGTGCCTTTACCGCTTGCAGTTCATTGGGAGATGCCAGCGTCAATGCTTGACCGGTGGCGTCGAGTCGGGCCGTGCGTCCGACGCGGTGGACGTACGTATCTCGGTTGGGGGGCACTTCAAAGTTCACGACACAACTGATTCCGTCGATGTCGAGGCCACGCGCCGCGACGTCGGTGGCGACCAGCACCCGATAGCGGCCACTCCGGAATCCACCAACGGCCGCTAGTCGCAAACTTTGGGATCGATCGGCGTGCAAGGCTGTCGCCTTGATTCCGGCGTGCGACAGCGCCCGTGCCAGCCGTTCTGTTCCGCGCTTCGTATTGACGAACACCAGTACCGAGCCGGCTGCTTTTCTCAGAAAGGACGTTAGCCAAGCGGTCTTCTTCGTCGAGGGCATTTGCTCGACTGCGTGGGAAATACCCTCGGCTGCTTTTCCACGTTGCCCGATCTGCACATACGCCGGATCGTGGGCTAATTCCTTGAGCGGGCCAAGTACCCAGTCGGGAATTGTGGCAGAAAACAACAGGGTTTGACGTCGATGCCCCGCCTCGTTGGCGTTTGGGGGGAGCTCTGACACGATGCGGCGGACATCCGGCCAGAATCCCATGTCCAGCATGCGGTCGGCTTCGTCGAGGATCAACGTATCGAGCTCGGTGAAGCTCGGCACGCCGCTTCGCAGATGATCGATCAAGCGGCCCGGGGTCGCAACGATGACGTCGACCCCTGCGTTCAATGCCTGCGTTTGCGGTCCTATAGGTGTGCCACCGAATACTGCTGCACTTGTCAGATTGGAGTGGTACACGAAACCTTGTAGGTCGTCTTCAATCTGCACCACGAGTTCACGTGTGGGGCCTAGGACGAGTATCTTCGTTCGGCGGGGTTTCGCTCCCTCGCCATCGGGTTTCGGCTGCTTCAAAAGACGATTGAGGACGGGCAGGAGATAGGCGGCGGTCTTGCCGCTGCCTGTTTCAGCACTGGCAATGAGGTCACGGCCTTTCGTCACAAGCGAAAAGACGGCCGACTGGATTGGGGTCGCGGTGGTGAAGCCGCGGTCCTGAACTCCCAGAGCTAACGATGGGGCGAGATCGAGCGAGTCGAATGCGACCGGCTGTGAATCGACGACAACGGCTGGTATCACCGATTCCGTTGAAGGAGCCGCGAAGTCTTTTGCTGATGGGGCAGACCGACGTTTCTTACGACCTGCCGGATAGCGTCGACGCCCAGAACCTCTACGTGTCGTGTCTGAATCCAAAGTGCACTTCAGCGGGCCCGGAAGGTGATGATGCCGCGAACAGGATCGTATGGTGAGACGCCGACTGTCACGCGGTCACCGGGTACGACCTTGATGCGAAATCGACGCATCCGGCCACTCAGCTGAGCCAGAACCTCGTGGCCCGCATCACACTGGACGCGATAGAGCCCCCCGCTATGAACCGCCATCACCGTACCCTGAACATCTATAAGATCGTCTTTGGCCAATCAATATCCTCGTTGGATCAAGTCTTGCACAGACGCCACAGATTTTGCAAAACCTCCCCAGCTCCGGTGGAGTTGGGAGTGGATGAATCATCCAGGTTTCACAGGGTATTGACAGCGTTCTCGAGCTGGGCCGCCATGGCGCCGTAGTCACTGTCACGTAAACGCTGAGCGGGGCCGAATCGAATCTCGACACGTCCAGGGCGAGCCATTCGCTGTCCTTCGCCCAGGACTGTGTCCACACCCCGTAATCGGACTGGGACCACCGGGACGTCCAGTCGAGCCGCAAGCATCGCGGTGCCAGGCTGAAATGGTGCGATTTCCCCTCCGCGGACTCGGCGTCCCTCGGGGAAGATGAGCAGTGAGTTGCCAGCACCCAGGAGTTCCCCGGCGTAACGCAGTGCGTCCCGCGCGCCCGCTTCACGCTGAGGTAATGGGAAGGCGTTGAAAAACAAACTAGCAAGGTAATAACTGAGCCCTACCATGAACCGAGCGCTTCGCGGATGTTCAGCCGGGTGGAAATAGGCGGCGAAAAATTCCTTGGCCATCGCGGTGACCAGTCGATACCGCCATGGTCGAGGTAGAGCTGCCAGGATAACGGCTGGATCGATGTAACTCTGGTGGTTTGCGGCAAAGACCACCGGACCTTGTAACGGAGTCAAATGCTCTAGCCCGGTGACCCGAATCCAGGCGAATAGTCGGGTCAAAGGCAAAAGCCATAGCGCGAGGGACACCCGGCGGAAGCCACGTATGAACCACCACTGGTTCCACCTTGGCGGCATGAACCCGGTTTCTGGTGTGGGGGGGGTACGTGGGGCCGATGCCATGGTTTCTAGTTCGGCTACCGTCGTGGCTTTGAGAATCGCGCCCTCGTCCACCGCGATATCCAACTCGTTTTCCAGCATCATGAGTAGCTCGACACGTTCGAGCGAACTCAGACCAAGTGCTTCAAGTGGCGTGTCCTTATCGACCGCATTGCCAGAGATGCGCTGCAGAATAGAGGCGACACTACGATCGGGAGAGACTGGGGTGATGGCGTCAACGGACTGAGTTCCCTCGGCCCATTTCCGTACGGCACCGCGTTTGAGTTTTTGCGTGCCCTCTGTGCGGGGAAGTCGGTCATTGGGCCAGATCAGTACTTCTCGAACCTGCTGGTGGTCGCCCAAGGTCCGGTTGGCTATGGTGGCGATGGTGGTCGGGGCCACCGGTGCGTCCAGGACGATGACCGCACAGACACGTTCCTCGTTCCCGTAGGGAGAGCCAATCACTACTGATTCTCGAACTCCATTCACCAAATTCACCACTCGTTCGACGTCCTCGGGGAAGACATTGAGTCCCTCCGGTGTAACGATCATCTCCTTCTTGCGGCCGAGTACCTGCAAGCGGCCAGCATCGTCGACGGTGCCTAAATCACCGGTGCGGAACCACCCATCTTCGAAGGCAGCATCGGTGTCTGCGTCGGCGTTGAAATAGCCAGTCGTCACGTTGTCACCCTTAACGAGGATCTCTCCGTCCTCTGCGATCTTGAGGTCCACCCCGCTGATGGGCGTGCCGACGGTGCCGCGTTTGGTTCGGAATGGGTGATTGAGAGTGACGATCGGAGCGGTTTCGGTCAGGCCATAGCCTTGAATCACCAGGAATCCCAGTCTCGACCAAAATGCTTCCAAGTCGGGGTCGAGCGGGGCCGCTCCAACGATAAAGCACCAAAACTTCAGGCCAAATAGTCGATGAATCCGACGGTAACGCCACCATCGTCTGGCTACATGGGCGCTGTCATGAGGTGCGTTTGCGAGTTCTGGTTCGAGTTGCAGCACGTGCTGTCGGAGGACGTCGAGGATTTTGGGGACGCATACCAGGACCGAGACGCGACGCTGCCGTATCTGGTGAATGATTGCCGTAGGACTGTAGCCCTGCATGAACACGCATACTCCACCCAGCATTGGTGGGATAAATGTTGCCAATGCCTGACCGAACATGTGGCTAAGGGGGAGCAGGTTTAGAAACCGGATTGGAAAGAAGGGTTTTCCATAATGCCGATATTTCTCCACCTCATGCTCTACTGGCACAATGTTGGCGAGCACATTCCGGTGGGTAATCAGGACGCCCTTCGGTGTTGCCGTTGCTCCTGATGTGAAGATGATCTCGACAACGTCGTCGCGTGCAGGTTGCTGAGTGCCGGTCTCACTTTGAGCGTCATCGGAAGGCGTCAGGAGATCCGCGAGTCGCCATACGGGCCAGGTCGCGGTGGCGGGTCTGATGTCCTCTCCGACGAGCAGGACGCGGGCGTCGACTGTGTGCCCGACTCGTTCGAGAAAGTCCGCTGACGCGCGGTAATCGATCGGTACAACGACGACCCCACGTAAGAGACAGCCCCAGAACGCTACGATCCATTCGGGTCGGTTTTCTCCCCAGAACAGGATTTTGTGGCCGGCCGTGAGTCCGGCCTCGTCCAGGCGCGCCGCAAAGCGGAAGGCCGCCTGTCGGATTTCTCGATAGGCGTACCGCCGGACGCGGTACCCGTCGTCGTAGACGAAAAATTCCCTATTGGATTGCAGCCGCTCGTAGAAGAAGTCGAGCAAAGTCTCCCGGTTCATGCGCGCATTATGATGGAAGAGCGCTGGGGCCTGCAGGGGAGAGGCCTTGGGCTCTGCCCAGGAAGGCGTCGGACGCAATGATTGTTAGCAAATGTGCTCTCGATGCGAGGTGCCGACAATTTCGAGTGCGTCCAGCCGCAGATACTGTACCGGAACCCGCACTTCGAGCCGGGGCCCCACTCCGGTCATCGCAGTGATACACCTAGGTTGAAGGCGGCTCGGGTCATCCTTGGTGACGCCGGTTGGCTCCCCTGTTGCGGTACCGGACTGATGGCGAAGAGTCGGAGATCAAGCGAAAACGCAACGTTTGGGGTGATGAACCATCTGGCGCCCCCACCGTAGTTGAGGGTGCCGGCTCGTTGCTGGCTGGGAATAGTGGACTGTTGTGGGTAAACGTTGAAGCGGGAAGTACCGAGTCCGCCACTGAGGTAGCTCCAGCCGTCACCGGTGCCAAAGTTGAACGAGAGCTGAGGGGAGATGGCGGTGAATCTGGTGCGAATGACCGGGCCATTCGGATCAACGTCATTTTCCGACGGGGTCCGGCTGGTCGAGATGAAATGCGCTGAGGCACCGAGGCCGAACGTGATAGCCCGCCAGCGATAGAGATAGGCGTGTCCCCCAAGGTTGAGTCCGATTCCCCGAGGAGCCAATTGCCCGGGGCGAAGGCCACGGCTCACCGCTACCAATTCATTCTGACCGAGCATCACCATCGAACCACGAACGTCGATCACGAAGGGGCCGATTGGGCCTGGATCTTGACCATTGGCTTCCAGCGTCGTGCCGAGGAGCATCAAGAGGAGAGTCCCCGCTACCGTGAAGACCTTTGTAATACGAATGTTCGACATGAGCCTACCCAGTATACCGGCGTGATTTCAGTTTGACCGGTCTTTGCTCGATGGTTTCGTGAGGGTATGCGATGGCCGGCTATACTGCCGTGTATATGAGTCAACTGGTGACGGTGGCCGAGATTGAGATGGCGGCGCAACGGATCGCTGAAGTCGTTCGCCACACTCCGCTGGTGGAGTTGTCGCTGGACCGGGAGAGCAGTGTTCACGCCAAGTGTGAGCGCCTGCAACGGGCCGGCGCGTTCAAGATTCGTGGTGCGTACAACTTCATCAAACAGCTTGAACCTGCGGTTCGGCAGGGCGGTGTGATTACCTTTTCGTCCGGCAACCACGCGCAGGCCGTTGCCATGGCGGCTGGTCTCGTAGGTATACCCGCGGTCGTGGTCATGCCGACTACGGCGCCCGCAGTTAAGGTTGAAGGTGCACGAGCATTGGGGGCTGAGATTTTGTTCGAAGGGACGACTTCTGCGGAGCGTAAAACACGTGCTGAGTGTGAAGCGCTGAAGCGGGGACTTTATATAGTGCCACCCTTCGACCATCCCTGGATCGTTGCGGGTCAGGGAACGGTTGGGCTGGAGGTGCTTGGGGATTGCCCCGATGTTCGCCAGGTGCTTGTGCCCGTAGGCGGCGGCGGGTTACTTGCGGGGGTTGCGGCGGCGATCAAGCAGCGACGGCCCGAGGTCAGGGTGGTCGGGGTCGAGCCTGTTGGAGCTGCGAAGATGCAGGCGTCACTGGGCGCTGGGCATCCCGTGTCACTCGACCGGGTGATGAGCGTCGCTGATGGGCTACTTCCCGTGAGGCCGGGGGACCTGACGTTTGCTCACGTTCGCGAATTTGTCGATGAACTCGTGACCGTGGATGATCGCGCTATTGTCGAAGCGACACACTGGCTCTTTCGACATGGCAAACTGGTTGTCGAGGCAAGTGGGGCGGCCACGCTAGCGGCCGTCATGACTGGTGCCGTTCGTGC
>CAZPZZ010000093.1:0-938 GCA_964591245.1 uncultured Vicinamibacteraceae bacterium
CCGGGAACCTTTCCGGGGTTCGTTTCCCTGTAATGCCCCGCCGCCTTCCTCCCTCCGGCCGTTGTCCCCGGGGGCGGGGGCGGTAACATCCGGGACACATTTCCGAACATGCCGACGTTTGAAATCGGTGATCGCGCAGTGCTTTTCCTCTCGGGCGTTCCTGCGCCAAGCCCTATCGTGGGACATAGGGAAGGATGGTTTCCGATCACCGTCTCACCGAATGGGACGGAACATGTCACACGTTTCGATAACCGGGCATTCTCAGCCACCGATCAAATCAGCACACCGCTTACCGACACCCGCCGGAAGCAATACGAGTCATGCTTCAGTTCTTCCCCCCTATGACCTTGAACCGGCAACAATTCCGTTTCCCCCTCGAGATCAAGCACTCGTCTTTTTCGAAGAACTTGAAACCACCTACAACAAAGACCTTGAACGCTCGGCAAATAACCCGGGATATGTCGATCCAGAGGGCTCAGCCGTCTGGTACCCCGAGTGGTTACGATATGTCTTGAATCAATGCTCGACGACAGATGCGCAAGACCGCGTCTTCATGCAGATTCGAGGACAAGGCATTCAGCCCGTCTGTGGGTCTGTTCCGGAGGGTGTCATTAACTTCCCGCCCCGTGATCAGTCGCTGACCTTCCTGCAAGCACTTGATGCGCTCTACCGCGATGAATTGAATCGGTCGGAATTGCTGAGTTACATCGATCTTGAAGGTAAGGCGGTATGGCTGCAGGAGTATTTGCGATATCGGGTTAACGGGTGTGACCACGGCAGCGCCGGTGCGCGGGTGTTTGCCCAAATTGGTCAAGCCGGGGTGCTGGCCCTCTGTGCGGCCACTGACAGAACAAGTTTTGGACCCGGGACATACCTTGTGGGAACCGACATCGCGGCTGGTCGGTACTTCGCCGACACCGGTCCATGGTGCTATTGGG
>CAZPZZ010000093.1:948-16233 GCA_964591245.1 uncultured Vicinamibacteraceae bacterium
TAACGGACGGCAGGACGTGTCTAAATATATCGCGAACGATATCTGGGTTGACGATGTGGATCAAGTGATCGTGGACATCTTGTCAAGTGACGCCTATTTCGAAGGAGATAGCGACTGTGGAACCTGGTACAACACCCCACGGCACGAGGGATCGTCTACCAAGATTGCACCGGGGTCATGGTTAGTCGGGAGTCAAGTGACCCCAGGGACATATATGTCGATTCAGCTCGAATCCGGGTGCTACTGGGAGCGAGTTTCGAAATTTACCGGCGAGTGGTTTGACGGCAGCACAATTGAAAACGATTATGTTGGTGACGATGAACTCGGCATAAAAACGATCACGATTCTCGAAAGCGACGTGGGATTCCAGTCTAACGGGTGTGGTTCGTGGACAAAAACAAGCTTCCTCACGAGCATCCGGCCACAGAGCAACTCGGATATCGAGAGAGAACGACAGCTTTACCGACAGCGCAATCTGGATATCCGGCTCGCACACGAACAACGATAATGGTAGAACCCTTTGGTGGCGTACCTCACCGGTCCGCCTCGCCCACAAACCAACGTGACACATCGGATGTTGTATTGACCACAGCGAGCAAATTCGTATCCCAGTTGATTTATCGGTTTGTGCCACCGCCCAGCTGCAACGCCCTTATCGTGGTGGGAGTATCGCGAAAATAGAGCACGTCTGAAAATTCGTCGATTGTGTATTGAGGACTACGTTCGTCTGTCCACAGGCGGCCAAGTACTGCACCAGAGGCCTTATCGACCTTGACCAAACTGTAGCCTTCGCGACCGTCTACCGGTGTGTCCGTGAACATGTAATACGTATCAGCAATGTCAGATGCGTCTCGCCGTCGTTCCCGTAGGGCCGGGTAGCTCTCGAGCATCTGGACACGCGCCTCATCATATCGTTGCTGGGCGACCACGCGCTCATTGGCCGTCCCGCTAAAGCGTTGTTGGTCCTCTTCCGCCGTCAAATACAACGCATAATCGATAGCGGCCACGAGTTTCTCAAAGAATCCAGCTCCAGGCGCATGTTGGTACACATGAAATTCAAGATCACCGCGAAGAGACATTTTCAAGACATTCTGTTGCGACATCAGCACCAACGATTCACCGTGCCGCTCAAGCCGGCCAGGGTCATCTCCGTCAAGATCGTACTCCGCCAAGCGCTCCACATTGCCATTTTCAAGATCAACAATCGACAATCGCTCTTTTTCCGCCACGTAGACGGCGCCATCATCGAACAAGACCTGTGATTCTTCGTCAAATCGATCGGTTCGCCTGCGCCAGCGCGAGCGTCCCGTTTCGGGATCAATCAGATCGATCTCTCGGGCGCGAATGAGTAACCCCGTAGGAAGCATCTGCATCTCAAGGGGTTCGTCACGGAACCGATCATCAATTCTCCAGCTGGCTCGACCATTCCGAAGATAGAGCGCATCAACATTTCTGCCATTTGGGACGTAAACGAATTCATCGTCGAAGACCATCCGCGCCGCGCCGCGATCAGGAGGGTCTTCGCTCCAACGGCTTGCGCGCCACATCACTTCACCGGTGTCGAGGTGTATGCGCAACGGGCCATCTTCGGTGATGTACAGGATCGCCGTTTCATCTCCCAATGGTGTGAGCAACACGTTACGGTTATTCGCATCCTCTTCGAGCTGGTTCTCAATTCGCCACTGTTCGATACCATCAGACAGTCCCATAGAGATCACGGTACGCCTTCCACCATCCCTCTTGCCGTAAGCAAGCATTTGTTGGCCATTGGGCGTCCCGAGGAATTTGAAACGATCAATGATGTTCGTCGCTTGCTGCCAGACAACGTCCCCGCTCACACAATCCACCGCAAGGATCAAACCACGTTCATCAACCGTTTCACCAGCCAAGAAGAAGACATTGAGCTCGGAAAGATACATATAGCCGCGTGTTCGCTCCAGGGACAGTGCAGATGACTCCCACAGGGTTTCACCGGTATCAAGATCGAGGACCATATATCGATCACTTGTCCGATCCGGACCGCGGAAGCCCAGTTCAAACAAACCGAAATTCGAGTTCGGAATAGACGAAAACCGCACGCCACTCCGGTCCGCCAGAAAGCCCGTTGCCTCCATTCCGTCCACGAGGCAACGGATCGTCCCATCAGCCTCATTCGTACCGGACGTGTCAGGGTCATCACGACGAGGGCTACAGCCGTGGATATCAGTCCGCTCCCACAGGAGTTCTCCAGTCTCGCCGTCAAGCACCACGACACGACCAGCCAGTCCAACAAAGAGCGAGCCGAGCGGCGTCACCTCGAAGTGGCCGACCGCGCCGCTCTCGGCCTCGTACTCCCAGAGAGGAATGTCCTGAGCAAAGGCACTGGGCACACACCCGACAACAATCACCGCTGTTATAAGGCCTGCGTATTTCAACATCGCGTGAACCTCCAGATAACAATTGACGTACCAACCGTGGATCAGGTCACGGGCGTATACCGTGACATCTGCAACACAACACTGCACGTTAACTTCAGGAATGGTTTCTCGCCCTCTAGCTTTAAATCGACGCTGCGTCCCCCCACACCTTCGAACTCGCACCATTCAATAAAGCATTCGATCCTCGAGAGACCGGCGGCTGCCACACAGCTACGGCGTCGGGTTCCGGTAATCGAGCGGCGGAGACCGATCTCCAACGAGCGATTCATAGACAAAGCTGCTGCCAACTCGACCCGCGCGCTCATCCTTCGCCCGCTGCACGATTCCCGGATCCTCGAACAAATCAATCGCTGTGAGCGCCAGTGTCTTCGCCGCGACCATCATGCCCTTGTTCCCGATGCTCATGCCGCCGGCCGCGATGGCCTGCCATGAGTGTGCCGATGTACCGGGTACCCAGGTCGCCGTTCGCAATCCGGCGGTCGGCACGACCCAGCTCACATCCCCCACGTCGGTCGAACCACCGCTTCCCCGTTCCTCGACAAGAAACTCCCGGATGCTCAACGCCGACGACACCGGCGGAACCGTGCCCGAGAACGAGTCCTGAATCGTCCCGGCAAATCGCCGCTCCGACTCCGAATAGCTGACCCCTCCGATATGCTGCAGGTTGTCGTACATCTGGCGAGCCAATACTTCATTCGGGAGCAACGCATACAACCCATGGATCACCTCGAAATCCATACGTGTCTCGGTCCCCATCGCAGCGCCCTCGGCCGCTTTCACGACACGGTCGAAGATCGACATCACCTGACCGGGATCCGGGTTGCGCACGTAGTAGTACACCTCCGCAAAATCTGGCACGACGTTGGGGGCGGCCCCGCCCGCGGTAATCACGTAATGGATCCGGGATTCCTGAGGTACATGTTCTCTCAACATGTTGACCATCGCGTTCATCGCTTCCACGCCATCAAGCGCCGAACGCCCTCGCTCCGGCGCCCCAGCGGCATGCGCCGATTGCCCGTAGAACCTGAACTTGGCAGACTTGTTGGCCAGAGACCCTTCGGCTGACGCACTGTTACCGTCTGACGGGTGCCAGTGCAACATCGCATCGACATCGGCGAGGATCCCATCGCGCACCATGTAGACCTTTCCCCCACCACCTTCCTCGGCCGGCGTACCATACAGGCGAATGGTCCCGGGCATCTCGCTACCCACGAGCCACTCCTTCGCCGCAATCGCCGCCGCGACGGAAGCGGTACCGAAGAGGTGATGACCACAGGCATGACCTGCCGTCTTCGACTCGACAATCGCCCGTTCCGCATTCCGCTCCTGAGAGATGCCCGGAAGCGCGTCGAACTCGGCCATGATCCCGACAACCGGAGTTCCCGAGCCATAGCTCGCAACGAACGCGGTCGGCATTCCGGCCACCCCGGACTCGACGATGAATCCCGCATCCCTCAGCCTCTCTTGCAACAGCTCAGAGCTCTGGACCTCCTGGTACCCCACCTCCGCCAGGTCCCAGATGCGCTGGGCAATATCGGCATATTCGTCGGCCAGGGCATCGATACGGTGAATCACGTCCCCGTCCGACTGCGCCTCGGCCGGTGTCACCAGGAGTGAGGCCAGCATCACCACCACGAACCCCATTCGTCTCATCATGTGCGCACAACCTTTCCATGTACCCCGAAGAAGCCTCGGCATGCCTACCTGTGCCGGCACCGTAAAACGGCCCAACCTGAGTTCATTCTACGCCTGGAGGAAACGGTGCGGATCGCCGGCATCATAGCCGGGCTGCAAAACAAGGCAGGGCGCGTCGTAGACGCGTGGAGCGCCAGACAGCGCTGATACACCTTGCCGCAATTCGTGAAAGATAGGTGGGGGCGCGCCCATCGAAGGACGCGCCCCGATGTGCTGTCCAGGCTCAGTGGCCGCGTCCTGCCTCTTCGCCTTCTACCGGTAATGCCATCGCGGCGATACCTTCGGCAAGTTGCACGATGATGTACTGCCGTCCGTCGTGCATCCAGCTCGACATCCCGTAGCGTGTCGTCCCCGGGATCTCCACGCCACCCACTCGCTCGCCAGTCCGCTTGTCATATGCAAAGAGCATCGGCGTATTGTCGGCGTCTAGTCCCCCAGCCACCAACAACGTCGGAGTGACAACCATCGCGGTGTTCCCGCCACGGCCACGATTGATCTCCACGCCCTCGAGCCCTTGCACGAGCGGATGATTCCGGATCGCGTCCTGCTGAGCCTGTGACGCATCCGAAGAAGGAACCGCCCAGAGATGATCACCAGTGTTCAGATCGATGGCGGTAATACGACCGACCGGCCCTTTCCAGATCGGCAACCCATCGATGGTGAAGGCCTCGATACTGCCTCGCACCGTGGTCGCCACGGCGGCCCAGTCCGTGTGGGTCGTTCCCGATTGCTCGAGTTCGTCAAGCGGTGAATCGATACCCGCCATCACCTGGAGTCGGAAGCAGCCACTCGTGGAACTGAGAAAGATGACACCGTCTACAGGATCGCCCACCGCTGGGCCGGTGATATTCGTTCCGCCCCCCCCGCCCGGACAATTCCAGGCCGGACCCGCCGCGTCATCAATCGTCCTGGGCGGATCGAAAAGACCGTTGAAGAGGTTGTTCTCCAGCGCGACTTGCCGCGCCATCTCCTTGATCTCCGGTGTGTAATCGATCAAATGGTCCTCAGTGCGCCCCTGAAGGTCGTAGGCCGCGGGTCGCGTGGGGAACGGTTGCGTCAGCGAGAGCTTCTCGCCGGGTACATTCGACGCGGGCACGGGACGTTCCTCGATCGGCCAGATGGGTTCGCCAGTCTCTCGATCCAAGGCGTAGAGGAATGCCTGTTTTGTCGCCTGGAACACTCCCTTGATCTCTCGCCCGTCGACCGTGACATCCATCAGGACCGGCGCGGTGGGCGTGTCATAGTTCCAGATGTCGTGATGCACCATCTGGTAATGCCAACGCCGTTCTCCGGTCTCGGCGTCAAGCGCAAAGATGCTCGTGGAGAATAAGTTGTCGCCAGGGTGATGCCCCCCGTAGTAATCAATCGTCGGCCCATTCGTCACGATGTAGACAAGACCGAGCTCTGGGTCGGCGGACATCGGCGCCCACGAGGACACATCGCCAATCCACTGCCACGCGTCGTCCTCCCACGTGTCATGCCCAAACTCACCAGGCCTCGGGATGACATGAAACTTCCACTTGAAGGCACCAGTTCGCGCGTCGTACCCGAGAATGTCGCCAGGTACGTTCTCGACACGAGTCTGGAGATAGCCCTGCTCGGCCGAATTACCAACAACTATCGTGTCATTGACCACGATCGGAGGGGATGAGGCCGTGATGTAGCCGATTTCGATGGGAATGCCTTGGTTGGCGTCATAGGGCCGGTCCATGCTGACCCAGGGGCCCCAATCAGCGATGAGATCCTCGACCAGATCGACGGTCCCGGAGGGCTTGAAGCCTTCCAAAGGCACGGGCCGACCCCAGTTCTCGAGCGGTTCGCCCGTGTCGGCATCGAGCGCATGGAGGAAAAACCCGGGAGAAGTAATGAAGACGACGCCCCGGCCGTCGATCTCGGTGTAGGCGATGCCCTTCCCATATCCCTTCCGCATGGAATACTCATAGCGGAACGTGTTGGGCTCCCGGAAGCTCCAGAGGAGATCGCCACTTGTGGGATCCAATGCCACCACATGACGCCGATTGCCGGCCACGGTAATCAGTTTTCCATCAACGAGAGACGGTGTTGCCCGAGGGGTGCTCGGCCCGAAACTCGTTGCGTTCCATTCCCAGGCGATCTCAAGGTCGTTGAAGTTCTCAGCGGTAATCTGGTCGACTGGCGTGTATCGGGTATGCCAGGCATCCCCCCCGAGATAGGTCCAGGCGCCCTCTTCGGTTCCTGGCCCCTGAGCCAACGCAGACTCCGCTACAAACAGCCCGCACACTAGCGCCACACACATCCCGAGTGCGAAGACACCAGTTCCCCAAACCCTCCGTTTTTCATCGGCTTTCATCACGTTACTCCTGAAGCTCGCGCCCAGACGATCCGAGCGTCAGACCGCCTCTCAACTGCAATGGTAGCAGCCACTCCTGACAAATGTGAACCCATCGACCCCGTCCTGAATAGCGGTCCAAAACAGTCGCGATCAACCGTTATCCGAGCGCGTTCTCGAACAGAACAAGAAGACGACTCCAGGCCCGTTCCGCCTGTGCTTCGTCATAGACGGTCGAATCCGGCGGACACCAGCCATGCAGCGCTCCGTCGTAGACCTCGATCTCGGCTGGGAGCCCCGCCTGCGCAAATGCGTCCCGCAAGACATCCTTCGCTTCCGGCTGATTCTCGTCGTCGTTCGCCGCGATCGCAAAGAGGTAGTGCGCCGTCATATTCGGAACCAACAGGTGTGGACTGTCGGGCTGGTCGGTGACAAGCCCACCGCCATGGAAAGATGCCGCCGCCCCGATCCGATCGGGGAGTGACGCCGCAGTCCGCATGGTGAACGGGCCGCCCATGCAATAGCCCATGGTCCCCATCTTCCGGCTACTATCGACGGACGCCTGACCATCAAGAAACTCCACAAACGCCCGTGCATCACGCACCTGGGTCTCGGCATTCAGTGACCCCATGAGTGGCATGAGCACATCTCGCACTTCACCGAAATTCGTCGTGTTGACGATCGGTGCCCGCTGAGACCGGTAGTACTGGTTGACGACGAGTACCGAATAACCGGATTCGGCGAGCCGCTTCGCCATCTGTCGCTTGGCTGTCCGCAACCCGAAGGCGTCGGGCCAGATCAGAACGCCGGGATGGGCCCCACTCGAGGGATGCACAAAATAACTGTCCGCTACGCCATCCGGAGTGGTGATTTCAATTTCCGACTCGGTGACCGCCTGCGCGTTCGCTGGTCGCGGAAGTAGCATCGCCAGCCCTGCCCCCGCAGATACGGCGCCAAATTGGCGTCGGGAGATTCTCTGTCCCTGGAGGTACGCTTTATTCTCGGCAGCAGTTCGTTCGTCACACATATGGCCTCCTTGCACCAGCTGGATCGGGTTCAACTCTTTGCTCAATGGTTCACGCCATTCTATGCCACCGAACGTGTATTTGCTGGAACGGGAGAAGAGTTCCCGCCGCAGCTGCACGGACTGCCCACGTGCCGATCTCGTCACACACGCAATAAATGTGTCAGCCTCACGGCGACCGTGCGGTTGTTGAGAACCATTGAACCGGACGGGGACGTAGTCATTGCCGGCTCAGACCTCAGGCGGCGGCCGAGGCCAACCGGACTCATGAGGCGACCTCACTGACACTCGTTGCCGAGAAGATCTGGTTGTGTCAGGGCCACGCGTTCATGACCTGGCGATGGAGAGACTCTGGGCCGAACTCCAACAACTCGAACGTGATACCTGACGGGGTGCGAGCCACCGCAATTCGCGAGCCCGTTCTCGGGCTGAGACCAGGGGGGCGAACCTCCAGGCCAGCCCGTTGCAAGCGTGCAGCCTCTGCTGCAACATCGTCGACCTCTAACCCGTAATGCACGAACCCTGGTGGCCGATCGGGCGTGGTGGGCATCAATTCTACGAATGTCTCGCGATTGACCTGAAAATACGACAGCACCGGCCGGCCATCATCCTGATAGAACGCAAACGCCTCAGGAAACCCCATAACCTCCGTATAAAACTTCGAAGCCGCTTCGACATCATCGACGGCGAAGGCCACATGGTTCAGCCCGCGCACATGCCGTTCTTGGCCCACGGTAACCTGCACGAACAGCCCTATGAGTACCCCCACACCAACAAGCAACAAGGAGCGCATGGTTGTTCTCCCTCAAGCGACAATATCGCCCCGAATGCAGCATTTGCCGATGACCCGCACGGTGCGCGAGCAGCGCACGATCTCCCCGGACGGTCTGCGCGTACGTCCCCTCGCCTAGAACGTGGCGATCGGGTTCAACGGCGATCCAGTGCCCCCCACGACGGCAAGGGGCGCGGCGCTCAGCATGAACTCCCAGCGATTCTGCCGCGCAGCTTCCTCGGCCACGGCCTCAAGATCGAGGTTGTCGAAAATTCGCACCCCCATGGCGATCAGTACCAATTGATGAATCGGCTGGGTGACTCCGTCAACCCCAGAGGGGAGCACATCGTTCGTGTAGTCGCTGCCAATCATCGCCACATCACGCTCCTTCAGCCACGGTCCCACCGACGCATGCAGTCCAGCGGCCTCCCGGCCCGTGGCCCACGGACCAACCTCCGCACGTCGGGCCCAACGACCCGCTCGTACCAGCAGGATATCGCCAGGCTCGACCCGAACCCCCGCCTGTCGTTCCCACGCCTCGAGGTCTTCAACGTAAATCGGAGTGCCGGGCTCGAGGTACTCCACCCCCTTGAGCCGGGCGATGTCCATCAAGACTCCCTTCGTGAGGATCCCTTGCTTGGCGTCTAGAATCGCGAGCTTTCCGCAGCCGGCCTCCGACACATCATTCGCGCGAGTGAAGCCGTTGTACATGACCCCGTCCTGCGCCATATGACAGAGGGAGTCCATATGGCTGTGCGCATAGCCATGGTAGGAGACCGAAAAACGGTCCCCGATGAATGCCCCCCCACGGCCAACCCCGGACATCGTGTGCTCGAACGGAGACGTCGCATCCGCCGCGGCCTCCGTCAGGTAGTTGTGGGATAACGACACCGACACGCCGGCACGTACGAGCCCGGCCGCCTGTCTCCGTTTTTCCGACGTGATCAGATTGAGCGCCCCGAGCTGATCGTCCTCACCCCAGCGCCCCCAATTCGACAGCTCGGTCATCCACGTTTCGACCATCGACGCGGTGACATCCCGACTCACCTGAGCCTGTATGTCGCCCCCTGATTGTCCGCCCACACAGACGAACCCAAGCAACATGACCATCCCCAGGACAACCCGTGTGCGAGATACCACCATGACTCCCCCTCCTGAAGCACGTTCGTGCTTCTGTCTGCTGATGTCAGCGTCTGCGTCACCGCCACGACGATCCACTACCTTCCGCCTCCAAGCCGATGCTTTTCTGGCAGTCCGCTCTGCCGCGCTGCGCCTGGTCACAAACCACGTTACCGAGACCGTGCAACAGCCGTGCAGGGCTTCGCCAGTCCTATCACCTGTCTAGTCTGGCGAAGAATGACTGACAATTCTAGAACCCTTCTATCATCCAAGCCACTCGCACGCGACACGCCGCGACGGCAGCGTGCTGCCGTGCCAAGACTCGCCAGTTGGGTACAATACGGCAATACACGTACTGGTGGGTTCCGGTACGCCGGAGTGCGCACGTGCGGCACAGCTTTCAATGAAGGACACCTTATGCGCCTGATGTTTGCGTTGGTTGTACTCAGTTCCGTGACGGTTTCCGCACAGTCCCCGTATATCTCACAGGAACAACGTGAAGGGTGGCACACCACAGACGCCGAACCTGCAGATCCCTTCCGCGTCATCGGGAACATCTACTTCGTTGGTGCCCGGGGGCTCGCGTCCTACCTCATCACGACACCGGACGGGCACATTCTGCACGATACGGGCACCATCGAGATGCACGACGTGATTCGTTCGAATATCGAGACGCTCGGATTCGAGGTCGAGGACATCAAATTTATGCTGCATAGCCATGCGCATGTCGACCATATGCAGGGACATGCCGCGATGAAGCGTGCAACCGGCGCGCAGGTCGTCGCGCTGGGTGGCGATGCCATTGCCCTGGAATCAGGCGAAGACAATTCGGCGCTCGGAGATGAGGGCTGGGAACCTGTTGGCGTGGATCGCGTGGTGCAGGACGGCGATACGCTGACCTTCGGTGGCATGACACTACGGGCGGTGTGGACCGGGGGCCACACACAAGGCGCAACCATGTGGATCACGAACGTCCAGGAAGGAGACGAACGGTACACCGTCGCTTTCCGGGGCGGTGAAATCCCGAACGCTGGCGTGCCGCTCGTCGACAATCCGAGGCACCCGAGAGTGATCGAAGACACCCAACGCACCCTGCGCGTGTTGCGGGAACTTCCTCCCCCCGATCTTTTCCTGCACAACCACGTGCGAGCGCAAGCCAACACCCTGGATCCAGCTCTTCCCGTCAGTCCCAACTGCGCGAGTTGCCTCGACGCCGATGGCTGGACCGAGTTTGTGTCGAACGCCAACTCATCCTTTCAATCCATGCTGACTGCAGCCGGAAGATAACGTCTTCCACCGCCAACCATCCTCCGGAGACCCGCGATCGACAGGGACTCGTACCTCCACCCGCCTCGCCCTGTCGAACGAATCACCCGGTGTCAGCCCGGTACTTGTCAGTTGTGAAGAGGTCGCCAGTACACATACACTCCCCCACATATAATTGCGATCATCCGGTTTTTCCGCTGAGGTACCATCATCATGACCATTTCACGACGGAAGGCCCTCTCCATCTCTGGAGCCACATTGGCCGGATATTCTCTGGGAGTTGTGACACCCGGAGCGGCCAGGGCCGCCCAAGCCGGCCAAGACGCCTGGCCCGATGCACTTGTCGAACGACCGTTGCGTGACGGCTTTCCAGCGCCTCTCCCGCTCAACGACGATGGGTCCGCCCCTGAGCACCCTGAAGATGCGGCCGGACCGATCACCGATCCGCTGATGTGGCGTACGCAGGGACGACAGACTCCTGAAATTGAATTTGACTACCGACAGATGCAGATCAGGGTCGATACCCGCGGCATGGCCAGGCTCGCTGGCACCCTACGCTTTTCCGATCTGGAACCGCTACCCCGGGTATCACAAACGTTCCTGCTGCAATGCGGCGCACCGAATCCTCGTGGCATCGTGAAGTGGACAGGTGTCCGCTTCAGTGATTTTGCCGACATGCTCGGGCTGATTCCGGAAGTGCACTATTGCCGCTGTGTCGCGTCTGATGGTTTCTACGCCGACGAAGCCCTCTCCACGCTACGGCACCCACAGGTCATGCTGGCCTGGATGATGAACGACGAACCGATACCGCCGCGGCATGGGGCGCCCCTGCGGTTGGTGGTCCCCTTCCGCTACGGCAACCGCAGCGTCAAGGCCATCACGGAGATGACGTTCTATACGCCGGGTCCGCGAATGCCACCCTTACCGGTCTGACCGCTGGAGGAAGGCCGGGCAGCGCTCATCGCTGCCCGGTCAATCGTCGTAACAAGGCAGCCGTGTCCAGATAACCGTCGAACAGATCACCGCCTCGATTTCGTCTCGGAGCCGCCGCCGTATCCTCTGGCGTTTCCCGCCCCTGGTTGCGAGCCGTCAGGTCTGCTCCGAGCTTGGTCAAGCGCTCAACGACCTGGTTGAGCCCGTTGCGCGCGGCGTAGTGCAATGGGGTATTCCCCCGCGCATCAGCCGCGTTCACATCGTCGCCCCCGGCCACCGCAAGTTCGACCATTTCGACAACATCGCGCTCAACTGCCTCCCGTGACGGAACCTCTGCTAGACGAAAGTACACATGTCGGTCACGGCGATCTCGCCCCAACCCGCCATTACCAGCATTCTCGAGATCCAGAGAATTGATCCGGTTGATCTCCATGGACGCCATCAAGGGCGTCTTTCCGTCCGGCATCGAGAACGTCGCCGTCGCACCAGCTGACACCAGCGCCCGCATGATCTCCACCTCGCCATAACGAGCCGCAAGATAGAGTGGCGTCGCACCAATCACATTCACACTGAACCCGTAGTCAGCACTCTGCCGCCGCGCCCCCGTCGCTCGCGTGATCGGGACGTCCAGGTCCACTCCATACGTCAGAAGCAGCTGGACAAGATCGTGGTTGCCTCGCAAGATCGCCGCGTGCAATGCCGTGAACCCCGCACGCCCTAGGTCGGGATTCGCACCGGACTCCAACAATACGCGTGCCACGGCCGTCTGATTCTTGAAGGCGGCCACCTCCAGCGCGCTCCAACCGATAGGTGCCGTCTCGTCAGGATCTGCCCCGCCCGCAAGCAACATCCGCGTCGACGTGGCGTCTCCCTGCTGGGCGGCAAATAACAACGGCGTAAAGCCTCCCTGTTCGCGTTCTTCGATGTCTCCCCTCGCGATGTGCTCTTCGAAGCTCAACCGGTAGCTGGCTCCGCGGGACGGAAGATAGACCTTACGAATGCGTGTCCGTGAACGGGCCTGGAGATCCGCACCGGCCTCGATCAACGCCTCGACCACCGTGGCCTGACGACCTGCGACGGCCCACATCAGCGCAGTCTGATGGTGGCCGGTCTCCTTCGCATCAACGTCCGCACCGTACTCCAACAGCGCTCGTACAGCTGACACGCGCCCCGTGCGCGACGCCACCATCAGCGATGACTCGCCAGAGACATGTGCCAGGTTCGGGTCGGCCCCGGCCGCGAGTAAGGCTCTGACGAGTAGGGGCTCCTCGTGAGAGCTCGCCAACCAGAGCGGTGTCACCCCCAGATCATTCGCCGCGTTCACGTACGCACCGGCGCCGAGGAGCACACGAACAGTGGCATGGTCATTCCAATAGACAGCCCAGTGCAATGCCGTCGCACCGTCCAGCTGTGGTGTATTCACATCCACACCCTGATCGAGGAGCGCACGGATGGCCAGCTGGTCCCGTTGTTTGACCGCGTCAGCGACCAGCGCGTCTTCCGCCGCACTCGGATGAGCACTGCTCCAGGGACTCACCAGCCACACGAGCACGAGTGGCATCCATCTCCCGGGTCTACGTCGCGGGTTGCGCATCCCTTCCCCTTCTCGATCAGACAAGCGCAAGTCCCTCCAGGGGACCCGTGCTATCGCCGAGGCGCTCCGTCCGCACTCCCAGACGATCCAGGAGCGTGAGGTGCAGATTCGGCAATGGCGTCTCGTCCGCATAACGAAGGTGCCGCCCTGCCCTGCCAAGCCCTCCACCGACAAGCGCCACCGGCAGATTGGTGGTCGCATGGGCGTTTCCATCCGACATACCAGAACCGTAGAGCAGCATCATCTGGTCGAGTAACGTGCCCTCGCCATCCGGTGTCGCACGCAACTTGTCGACGTAATAGGCAAACAATCGGGTGTGAAACGCATTGATCTTCGCGTAACGCGAAATCTTGACTGGATCACTGGTGTGATGTGACGTCGGATGGTGCGCTTCAGGCACGCCGATTTCCGGGTACTGGCGGGCACTGAGTTCACGCCCCAGCATGAACGTTTGAATGCGCGTCACGTCAGCCTGATACGCCACCACCTGTAAGTCGAACATCAACTTGGCATAGGCCTCGTAACTCTCGGGAATCGCGCCTGGCTGCGCCACCACCGGAAGTTCCCGATGGTTGTGTGTTTCAGTGCGCTGCAACCGACGCTCGATGTCGCGCACGGCGTCCAGGTATTGGTCCAACTTCAGGCGGTCCCCCACCCCGACCCGCCGCGCGAGTCCCGCCGCTTCCTCCACCACCGAATCAAGGATGCTGCGGTCTCGTTGCATCCGAATGCGGCGTGCCGCCGGATCCGTGGTCCCTTGATCCCCGAATAACCGCTCGAACACGGCGCGCGGATTGTGCTCCATCGGCAGCGGGGTCGTGGCGTCCCGCCAGGAGATGGTCGTGACATACGCACAGCTGAATCCAGGATCGCAGGAGCCAGCAAAATCGTTCGGCTCGAGCGCGAACTCCAACGAGGCAAACTGGGTGCGGTCTCCGACCAGTTGCGCGGCAATCTGGTCCATCGACGCCCCGGCCTGGACCGCAGCCTGGGACTGTCCTTCGCGTGGGGGGACACCAGTCAGCCATCTCGTCGACGCACGCGAGTGCAGGCTGGCCCCGGCATTCTTCGCCACGCTCAGTCCGGAGACCACCGTCACAGCATCCCGAAACGGGGCAAGGGCTTCGAGCGTTGGAGACAGTGCGAAGCCGACCCCCTCGGTCGCCGGCGTCCACGCGTCCATCCACATACCATTGGGCACATACACGGCCCCGAACCGGAGCGCGGAGGTCGCCGCGAGCGCGCGTCCTCCGGCAAACGCCGGAATCATCGCGTCCAGAAATGGCAACGCCATACTGACGCCGAGCCCCCGGAGGAGCGTCCGACGCGAGAGTGCTCGCCTGGTGACAATCATGATCCTGCTCTCCTCATCTGGAACGGCAGACTCTCGACGATGCCAAGAATCATCGACGACCAGCGGTACTCGTCGGCGGCGGCAGCACGCAGAATCCCTCGCACCACCGGTGCGTCATAGTGCTCCAGCTCCCGTCCCAACGCGTAGGTCAACAACTTCTCCGTCACGGTCTGCGCGAACAACTCATGCCGGTCGAGCAAGAGTTGACGAAGCCCCGCGTGTCCCTCGAATTGCGTCCCATCGGGCAGTGTAGCCACGGTATCGATCGGGACACCGGCATCGGTTCCGCGCCAGGCCCCAATCGGGTCATAGCGTTCCAGAGCGAATCCCAGCGGATCCATCCGCGCATGACACGTCGCACACGCCGGCTGCCGCCGGTGCTCTTCCAGCCGCGCTCGCACCGAACGTGGTGCTCGCGTCGCCGTATTCTCTTCAAGGGCCGGGATATCTGGCGGCGGCGCGGGCGGTGGCGCCCCGAAGAAATTCTCCAATAGCCACTTCCCGCGCAAGACCGGCGACGTGCGGTTCGGGTAGGACGTGACCGTCAAGACACTCCCATGCCCGAGCAGGCCTCCGCGCTGCCCATTCGCGACCGGGACGCGTCGAAACCGATTTCCGTACACGTTCGGAATGCCGTAGTGTCGCGCTAACCGCTCATTGACGAACGTGTAATCGGCATCCAGCAGGTCGGTCAGACGCCGGTTCTCCCGGAGCATACTTTCCATGAAGAGCTGCGTTTCCCGCTGGAACGCCAGGCGCAAGTTCTCGTCAAACTCTGGGAATAGATCCGAGTCAGGAACGAC
>CAZPZZ010000094.1:0-248 GCA_964591245.1 uncultured Vicinamibacteraceae bacterium
TGCCCGAGCTGAACCAGCATCCCCACCATATCCCCTTCTTCCCACTCCTCTGCGACCTTACCGTCGACAAACCGAGCGATGTTGATACCTTGCACCCGCATGGGCTTCCCCGTCGGAGGCTTTCCATTGAACTCCCCGGAGTTAGTCCCGGAGACCACGACGCGCGTCCCTCACATTCCGCTGCCCACAACCAAATCGTAATTGGCGTCAATGCCCTCGGAACCGGCGCCAACGAAAACGCCCTCGTG
>CAZPZZ010000094.1:400-5570 GCA_964591245.1 uncultured Vicinamibacteraceae bacterium
TGCTCGAGCCACGCTTCCACGACGCCAGCACCCCTCGCCCGGCCGACAACGACATGCGCTATGACGGATTCATCGCGCAGGAGGTCAAGGCCGCCCTGGACACTCTCGGGCAGGAGTGGAGTGGCTGGTCGGCCAACGACACCACCGGCAAGCAGGGGATCCAGTACGGGGCCTTGACGGTGCCGCTCGTCCGGGCCGTGCAGGAACTGGATGCCGCCCTACAGGAGCGCGATGCTGTGATCGCGACCCAGCAGGCACAGCTCGACGCGATGCTCGCCCGGCTAACAGCCCTGGAACAACAACGCACGGAGTAGGCGGTTGTTGACAGGCAGTCGCGGGCCAACATCGGGCGTCGACGGCGCCGGCACCAACGACACTCTCAAGCGCTACCAATGTAAACGCACGGACTGTTCCTGGGGCGGGTCGGCGCAGCGGCGTTGTGCTGGCCGTCCGCTTCACGGTCAGCGCGTGGTCTTCGACGCCACACTTGAGCGGATGGACATTACGTCCTACCACCCCCCGATCCCTCCTTCGAAGACCCATCGACCACCCGCAAAGCTATTGAAGAATTGGGCTCGATACCCGACTCTTGCCCCAATCAGGCTGTTCAGCGGAAAACCAAGTGACGGGAATCTGAGCTTGAATCCCAGTTCTTGCACCAGCCGATTCTGGGACGTTCCGCTCATGGTCTCGAATCCCACCGCGCTGTACCAGTCGATCAGGCGTGAGCCGGATGGTGAGTACATGACATCGACGGCGCCAAAGTGAGTATCGGTCGACGAGAAGTACACATAGGTCAGCCGAGGCACAGCCCAGCCGCCGATGATTGGAGCGCGGGCACCAACGTAGGGTACGAGGTAGAGGCCCCGACCGAACTCGCCGCCGCGGAGACGGTGTCCGACGTGGCCTAGAGAAATCCGATCTCGGCGCCTGATGTCGCCGGGCCCCTGAGGTCCCGACAAGAGGTGCTCGGCAAACCATCCGCCCGCCCATCGCGGTTCCTTGACCGAGATGCCATCACAGAACTCCCATTTCTTCAGTAGTTCTCGAAGGACGCGTAGTTCCGCCGGTCGCTCGCCCGTCTGCCCTGTGTGGCAATACGACGATGACCCCTCCGTTCCCGCTTCAATGAGCTCGTAGACCGGTGGTGAACGGACCTGAACACAGGGGGCGCCCGGCGCACGCTCGTGGTGCCGCGAACCATGCGGAAAGACGATCTGCGGATTTGTGCACCGGTCCTTTGCTTGGTCGACGTCGTAGGTGGGTAACCCCATGAAACTGGGGCGCATGGTGTCTCGAACTCCCCAGGCGTCGTTCACATCTCGGTTAACGTCGATCCCCGGCGTGAACACCCCGTCGGCGTTCCGGTCCGGGGCACTCGCGTGCTTACCTTCTTCTACGAGAATGTGCGGGGGAAGGATGACTCCGTCGTGCGGGCTTTCTCCTATCGTCAGGGTGTTTGTGTACCAGTCGACCCCGTGGGCCCCGCCGGTGATCTGACTGATTCGAGTGGTGTAGCACGTCCCGCTCGCTGCCGACACCGGCGTAATCGTCAGAGTGATTGCGACCGCTTCGAGATCATGTGAATGTCCTCGAAATCCGACATCTTCTGGGTAATACATCAGGTAGAGGATTCTGACCGAGGAAACCAGCGCCAGTGGAACTTGATCGAAGCCGGCGTCCTGGAACGAGCGTCGACGGCCTGACGGGCTCGTCACCGGACCTTCCTGTATCCGGTTCCGCAAACGCACCGCGCTGATCCGGTAGTACACAACGCGACTGGCCGTGGGCGTTCGTGAACGCTCTTCGGAAGAAGCCCCCGACCATGGCAGCCGAGCGGGAATTACGGTGTTTTCAATGTTGCCCCCCGGACCGAACAACGGTTCGTTTGGTGAAAACCACAGGGCGGGGGCAACTGCGAGCGCAAGGTCATGATAGCGAGGCGCCAGTCGCCCGCGGCACGTGGACCAAACCGACTGAGCAAGTCCAGACTTGCTCCAAGCAAGTACAAACAAGAGAACGACGACGAAACGCCATCGCCACGCGCTGCCTCCCGAGTCCTGACGGAACTGTAGGGGGCGGAGGCCTCTCCTCGTGGTGGCATTGGTGCGGTCACGGCGAATCATGGAGTGAGACTATAGGCCAGTTTTCACCAACTGAACGAAGATTCATGAATCGGCCGAGCAACTCGTTGTGCTGTCGTGGTCGATTCGGTGCAATTGGCGGAATTACTGGATAGCCCGGAACGCCCCATCCCTCGCTTCGGCGACGCGGGTCAGCAGTTGGAATCTGCTCGCCGGCTCCAATTTCGCCTTGGAAATGGGTACCTTCGCGTTCTGCGTGGGTGGAGGTACCTGACAGCTATGGCCCCAGAGACCGTAGATTTCACCACACCCGTACTTCGTTTACCCGGATTCGTTCCCGAACTTCTCGGATTAAAGAAAAAATATGCACATCCGATTACTGCAGTGTCACCGGTCGGCAGAGGCGCCGACCCGTTCCATCTACGGAGGGTTTTCAACCATGAGTTACTCTGGCGACGGCGGCGAGATGCGGTGGTTACGTTTGGCGGCAACACAGGGTGACGCGGCCGCGCAGTTCCGTCTTGCGATTGCGTACTCGTTCGGCAGAGGCGTCCCAGAGGACGATGCCGAAGCGGCGCGGTGGTACCGCCTCTCGGCCGAGCAGGGATACGCCGCAGCGCAGTACCACCTTGGGGCTGCATATGCGGGAGGCCGGGGCGTTGGACAGGACGACGTGCAGGCGCACATGTGGTTCAACCTCGCAGCAGCGGAAGGTTCCGAGGAGAGAGCTCCAGAGCGTCGGAATCAGGTGGCCGCGGGCATGACCCCCACTCAAATTTCGGATGCGCAACGCTTGGCCCGCAACTGGGACGCCACGCACCCGCGCTAGTCGCAAGAGCGGAACTCGTGACTTCGAGAAGCCTCGTACGCTGCGATCTGGCGTCCGGTGCACAATGAATCTTGCCCCCCGGCAGGTGGTGTCTCGTGAGCCTTTCGCTACCTCGCAATTGCAGCCAGCCCAGTTCCGATTAAACGACCACCGGCGACACCAAGCACGAGGGTCATCGGCGGCCCAGACCATGGAGCGTTAACGTCGCACCCGTCGAGTCGGTCAACGCGACGTTCCGCGCCAACGCCCGCGCTCCCCCTGATTGTTTGGCCAGACAGTCACGCCGCCCAAGTCGTGGATCACACCTGAAAGGCTCATCAGCGCGCGGAGCGCGCAGCGCCGGCAGCCAACGCAGTCGCGATCGCCGCGATGCCGCAGGTCTTCCCTGTCCAGGCTCAGTTGGCCGGCTGGTAGTTGAGATCTCGACGAATCGTCCAGTTCGTGGACTCAGTCCGCTTGCACAAGGCATACAACTCCGCCACAAGCGACTGGTACTCTTCGCCCATCTTGTCGATCGCTTCGTCAATGGCGCCGTAGAAATCGCCAGCATCCCTGGCGAAGAAAATTACTCTGTAGTTGGCACCGGCACCCACGACGAGAGAATTCACGCTATAGCCCATCTCAATCTCATGGGCCTCGTACAGCGCACGAAATCGACGAATGACGTCCACGGCTTGCGTGTCCGCCCCCCCTCTCAGATAAAAGCTCAGTTCCCTGAAAAATCCGTATTCGTCGGGAGTAATCCTGGGGTTGGCTGGCACGTACCCCAACTCCGAGCGCTGCCTCCGTATGGACGACTCTAACCGTTCAATCGCCTCGCCCAGCGGCAGTGTCTCCGGTCTCGGCGGAGCAACCCGGCTCATTTGAGCAGCACGGATATCGAATGCGGCCATGTCTGGAAATCCGTTTCGCACGAACCTGTAGGTCCCCCGGTCACTGACCGCAGACACAAAGCCGAATGTCACGTCGGCCGCGGCCAAACGTGCGTTCCGGTTCAGGTGAAAGGTTTCAAAATCGGCCCGCTTGCTGGCGTCGATGTAGAGATCGGTGTAGAGAGACAGTTCCTGTTCAGTTTCTTGCGCGGACACCGTCATGGGCACAGCCACCGACACCATCGCCATCACACGCACCCACCGACAGATTCGTTCTTGCATCATGACTCCTTGACCTGACGCGCGCGCTTTATTTCCAACCGCCGGCTCTCGCCACGCCCACCGCAAAACCGGGGCGGTATCGCCTAATCGGCACACGCGACACGGTCGGTATTCAAATTAGCCTGTGGCGCTGTCTGCGCCCTATCGTGGAGGGTGAAACCCTTCGCTGTCAAACCTCCACACGCGCGGAAGCTCCTCCCCCTGCGTCGCTTCGCGTTGAACGCGTCCCTCGCCGGCGGTAAAATCGGGGTCTACGTCACATCGCCGTACTAGGACAGGTCCATGACGCAGTTCATCACGTCTGCCGCGGTACTCGCCGCCCTCCTATTGTGTGTACCGATACAGGCTCAAACGCCGCAGATCAATGCGTGGCGGACGTACGCTGCACGAGGCAACGCCGAGGCGCAGTTTCTGCTTGGCATCGCGTACGTCAACGGCGAAGGGGTTCCACAGGACGATGCCGAAGCCGTGCGCTGGTTTCGCTTGGCGGCGGAGCGGGGACATCCCCCCGCTCAGTTTTTGCTTGGGCTGAAGTACAGCTCCGGCGAGGGCATCCCACAGGACGATGCCGAAGCCGTACGGTGGTATCGGCTGGCCGCGGAACAGGGACTCGCCGCGGCGCAATCCCGCCTCGGGACCGCATACGACTTTGGCGAGGGCGTCCCGGAGGACAATGCCGAAGCCGTGCGGTGGTTTCGCCTGGCCGCGGAGCAAGGACTCGCCGAGGCACAGTTCGGTCTTGGATTCATGTATGCCAGCGGCGAGGGCGTCCCACAGGACGATGCCAGAGCAGTACGGTGGTACCGACTGGGAGCGGAGCAGGGGCACGCCCTGGCGCAGTTCTACCTTGGCTTGGCCTATGCGGAAGGCCAGGGTGCTCCAGAGGACGACATCCAAGCGCACATGTGGTACACCCTCGCGGCCGCAGGAGCGCCTGACAATGAGAGACGAGTACAGATGGCCGCAGAACGCGACGACGTGGCACAGCGAATGCGCCCCGCCCAAATCGCGGAAGCGCAACGTCTCGCCCGCGAATGGGACGCCGCACACCCGCGCTAGTCGCAAGGGTCTGATTGAGACTAAACTATCTGCACAAACTCAGC
>CAZPZZ010000094.1:5580-7906 GCA_964591245.1 uncultured Vicinamibacteraceae bacterium
GCGAATGGAAGGCGGCGCACCCGCGTGAGCCGTAACGCTCCTGTCAGCTAGCGGGACTGGGGTGTCTCCCCGTGAGCGCCTCGCCCGCCACACCCGCCGACTGCTGCCAGGCCACGCCGCCCGCATCGCGATTATTGACGTCCTCTGGGCGGTGCTCGGTGGCGGAACCGGCATCGGACGCGCCCCTTAGGCGCCAGATCGCCGGGCAGGGGCGCTGCTACCGTGTCGGATTCTGGACCCCTTCTTGCGCCTCGCCGCGGAACTCGGCCTCGAGCAACCGCGCACCCCGCATGATCCCGCCGAACGAATAGTTCGCCTCGTGACAGGCGTACTCGAACACCTTGTTCTCAGTCCGCGGCCACGCATACTCGCCGGTGAACGGCGCCGTCCAGACCGTTGGGTCTTCAACGGTGAAGCTGTAGATGAGCGTGTCGGCGCTCTCCATGCTGAAACGCTCGATCACCGTCATGTCTCGCGACCCCCGCGTGAAGGAGGGGCGATCCCGAAAGTTGGTCGTCTCGACGACCAGGGTGTCACCCTCCCAGTGCCCGACCGAATCCCCCAGCCACTTCCGGATCGCCGGCGGATCGTGCTCGGCGTTCATCCGGATGAGCCTCGCATCATGGTTCATCTCGGTCAGGATCATGATGGTGTCTTCGCCCTGCACAATCCTCTTGTGATTGTTGTAGAGCACCGGCAACATCGGCGGACCGGCGGTAGAACCGAACCCGATTAAACAGCGCTCGGCGAACGGCCGCTGCTCCATGTCATCGAACGGGCCCGGCGCGTCCAGCCCGGCCTCGAGCCAGTACGCGGTGCCGTCGTTCTGACGCCCACGGCCCCCGCCACCCGTGCGATCCTCGACCCGTGGCGGATATCTGCCATTTGGCGGGTCGACGAGGATGGAAGTGCGCCACTCGCCGTCAATCTGGAACGCGCCGGAGCCAGGGTCGATCCAGAAGGTGTTGTAGCCACCGACGTTTCCCGAGGCACCGGTCGAACCGTCTCCCCCGACCGGGGGCGCACCGCGATTCGGGTCACTGAGCTGAGTATTCACCGACGGGACAATGTTGTTCCGGCGATCGAGCGCTGCCGTCGCGCTGGCCCCAAACACCGCCGCCTCCTCGTCGGTCAGAGACATCGTCTCCCCCAACTCGGTCGGGCGCTGCATCGGCGTCAGCGTCCCCACGTCGTAGGTGCCGGACAGATCCGGACGACCACTGGGCATCCGAGAAATCTCGCCGGTTTGTGCCGCCGCCATTGGCGCCCAGCACACGACCGCCAGCCCCCCGATGCAGGTCGCAATTCGAATCCGCATATGCCCCTCCTCAAAATTTCCGCCGCAGTGAACATTGTAGCCTCAGCACGCCAGGCGGCCACCGTGCGGTCACCATCAAGACGTCAATGGCTCCAGGACAGGACCTCCACCGTCACACCGTTACGGGTACGTATACGTCGCAGACAGCCCAAGCGGGATGCCCAGTCCCCAGTACAGCAGTAGAAACAGCGTCCACATCCCAAGCAAGCTCACGGAATACGGTAGCATCAGCGAGGTAATCGTGCCGATGCCAGTCCCCTTCACCCATCGTTGCGAGAACGCAACCACCAGCGGGAAGTACGGCATGAGAGGGGTGATGATGTTGGTGCTCGAATCACCGATCCGATACGCCGCCTGCGTCAGTTCCGGCGAGAGTCCCACCTGCATGAGCACAGGAACGAAGATCGGGGCCAGCAGTGCCCACTTGCCAGAGGCAGATCCCACGAGCAAATTGACCCCGGTAGCCAGCAGGATGATGCCGACAACCGTCACACCACCAGGCAATCCGAGGAACTGCAGAAAGTCAGCGCCGAGCACCGCCAGCAGGGCCCCGAGGTTGGACCGACCAAATGCGGCCGTGAACTGTGCGCAGAAGAAGATCATGACGAGGTAATAGCTCATCGTCTCCATCGACTTCGACATCCCTTTAATGAGGTCCCGATGCGTCTGCACGGTACCGGCGACATAACCATAGACCGCGCCAGGGACCAAAAAAAGGATGAAGATCAAGGGCACGATCGACTGCATCAGCGGCGCGCTGAACGCCGTGATCTCACCTTCCGGTGACCGGAGTGGAGATTGCTCGGGAAGGACGGCGAGGGTGAGGGCGACCACGCCAAGCACCAGCACGCCGACTCCAGCCCACAGCGCCTTCTTTTCTTGAGCCGTATTCGGAGCGAGTGTGGTTCCCTCCGCGTCATCGCCGTCCACTGGCGTCGATTGCAGCCGTGGCTCGATGAGGCGATCGGTGATGTACCACCCAACCAGAATGACCAGCAGGCTCGAGGC
>CAZPZZ010000094.1:8006-16217 GCA_964591245.1 uncultured Vicinamibacteraceae bacterium
CTCTTTCGCGTCACGGCGAGGAGTGCTTTCAGCAAGGCGTTAATGAAGCCGGTATGCTCGGCAACGCCCACGCCCAGAAGCGCGACCAGGACGACGCCGAGGGGCGCGAACCCGGTGAAGGTCGTGACCATGCCAGAGAGAAAACTCGCCAGGCTCTCGCCTGACAGCTGATTCTGGATCGCCAACGTGCGTGCGCCATCGGCCGACGGAACGCTGAACTCATAGCCGGCAAGTAGGGCCGAGGCAAGCCACACCACGCCGAGCGCGAGGACGAAGAGTGCCGCCGGATCGGGCAAACGATTTCCGATCCGCTCAATCCATGCGAGAAAACGGTAGACGATTCCCGTAGAGTCCTCGTCGTCTGGGGTATCAGGGGCCAGTCCTGCGTCACTCATCGTCACCTCCGGTCAGATACGTTACCCCGGTCCGTTGGTTTCTGCGAACTGTGTTCACATTTTCCTGACGTCGAGACCGTCACCTTCCTCAGCACGTCTTCCAGCCACGACGAGAACGTCTGCAAATAGCGGTATCTACGGAGTTTCAAGCCACGCACCAGCGCCTACCTGCGCTTTCAGCCTGCGCTCGTCGATGTAAACCTGGGAGCGGTCACATCCAGATGGCTGGGCCGGCGGCCAGACGCCCCTCCGGTCGAACACGCCGTAGAATAGATATGACATCGAATTCGAAACTCGTCGCACCAAGAGCTCAAGCGCTCGCGAGGTACGCGATGAGGGCCGGTCGCGGACACTCCGACCGGCAACCGTACAGCGTGCCGGCGAATCCCATTCACTCGTTGGAGGTATTCATGAAGCCCCATTGCCTATGCGTCGCACTCCTGTGTTTTGCAGCCTGGGCCACCCCGGTCCAGTCGCAACCCAACACGGACACGAACACACTCTTGCGCACACTGCCTCTGGTCAGCGACCTGCCGTCTGGCTATAGCCCGATCGGCTCACTGAATGGCCGCGGAACGTTCTATGCGCTCGGAGACGCTCGGCATCGGGTTGATGACGGGGACATGCACCATGGGCTCCCGGCGACAGTGGCCTGGGCGGCGAACCCAAAGGATGAACAGGCCCGGACGCAAGGTCTGCATTACGGAGTCGACAACGGTCGCATTGTGTCGGCTGGTTACATCATTCGCCAGGCCGATCTCATCGCCGGAAAGAGCTTTTACGGATTGACCCTGCGCGAACTGGACTTTCCTGCCGCGCACGCACTGACGGTCGAACCGCTCGAGGGAGACGCGGCGGAGCCCGGGCAGTACCTGTGGCTCTGGCATTTCCTCCCTCAATCCGACCGCGCCAGGCCGATGTTACGGTCTGGCGAACTCCAGCAGGTCACCCGCCTGTCGCCAGCCTTCACGATCGTACGTAACGAGGCCTACGTCGAGGATTTCTACCCGCGCATGGGGCGACATCGCCGGGATAGCTCCACTCCCCGAAACCGCATGCCGGCGGCCACCGGCACCGACAGCGTGTGGTACGGCGAGGCGGCGGGAAAGCTCATCTTTATCGAGTACATCTTCAGCCAGCAGGATTTCGCCTCCGGAGCATCGTGGCTCTTCTTGCCGCTCGACGGTGTGCCGATCCCACCGATCGACAACGTGCACCTCCTGCACTACAACGGAGCACGACCTGACGCGGGGCTCTACACGGCACACATGTATTTCCTTCCAGAAGAGAGATACCTCTCATGGGACGTGGAGCCCACCATACTCGAACCCTAATGGGACCAGAGACACAAGATTCCTACACCGCCATTCGAGAGAGGCGACAGTGGCACCGGACAGCAACGGCCACGGCGACTCTAAGAGAACCCAACTCACGCCAACCTGTATTCGTGGAGGAGCGGTACGAGTGCACCCGTACCGCTCCTCTCCAGCTCGGAGTCGACAACACGGGTGGCACGGGCGCCACCAGACGCATTACTGCGTCACAACAAAACTGTGGCAGTTCGTTGTCATCTGCTGGGCCACGGTCCGAATCGAAGCCAGGTTACTGATCATGTTCCTCGCCCATGTGGCCGTACGTATCGTGTCCATGGCCGCACCGAGGCGTTCTGCTGTGGGGGCAATCAATCGCACATTAAGGTGGTTCCGAAATGTCCCGGTCATCACCTGCGACACGACAAACGTGACATCGCCATGACCGGCGTCCCGTAACCCGGCCTCCAGTGCGTCTATTTGCGTGAGATACATATCCGGCTGGTTTGTTGACGTTACCGTCATGAGCATGGAGTAAGTATCGCCAGCATTGATCGTCAAATCCGCAGGTCTCCGCAGGTTGCTCCAGAGGTCTCTCGCCTTAATCGCCCGATGCGGGGCAATCTTCGCGATCTCTCTCGCTGGAACCGCCGAGGTCAGGTCAATGGCCAGGGCACTCTCAAAATTTGTCGTGAACGTGTAGACGTAGAGATCGCCTTCCTCTTCGGCGCCGAACGACGGCACACAGACTCCACCAAACGTCGGTAATTGGCTATCACCCACGATGATGGGCATGGATTCCTCGGCCCATTCGAGATACCGAGCAGTATCGGACGTATTAACGTGAATAATTTGACCGACGGCGCTCTGCCCCTGCGCCAGTACCGGCATACCCACACACACAAGAGACACCCACGCTATTGTTCTTTTCATACCGTTCTCCTGATCTGGATGCACACGAAAGTCAGCCGTCCCTCACTGACCATCAAAGGAAATGAATTTTATATAATCGTTTATGTATTTAAGATACAAATACAAACCCATTTAAAAAATATAAAATCCAGTATTTGTAGTCCCGACGTGTCCGCTCTTAATCCGTAGCCTTACTATTTCGCTGGCGGCACGATGGCGCCTGTTTCGGCGGTGGGGAGCGGCACGCCGTCAACACGCCGGTAGGGCGAAGGCCATGATCTCAGCGTTGGTCGCCTGCGACCCCATGAGCCTGCCACCGAGTAATGGGCACAGCATGGTGGCGTCCTCGGCTCAAACAGCGCACAATTCAGGGACACCGAACCACGAGATTGTGGGACACCGTCAGGAGAAGACGAGGAAGTGACGACGCGAGTCATGGACATCACAGGCCGCACGACCCGCAGGACGCGTTGGGACGGGGCACGAATGGGGCTGGCCATACTGGGCGGAGTACTGCCCATCCTCTCGCTGCCAGTAGTCGTCCACGGGAGCCAGACACCGTCAGCGCAGCCAGGAAGCTCGGAGCCCCCACCGGCACAAGCTCTTGTCCCGATTCGCGCTGCCGCCGAGCGGGGAGATGCGGTGTCGCAGAACCACCTAGGTAATGCCTACGCGTATGGCATGGGTGTCCCCGAAGACCTCGATGAGGCCATACGGTGGTTTCGGCGTGCCGCAGACCAGGGATTTGCCATCGCGCAAACAAATCTCGGGCTCGCCTATACACACGGCATCGGCATCGCGCCAGATTCGGACCAGGCCCTGCGCTGGTTTCGTCTGGCTGCGGACCAGGCCGAACCCACGGCGCAGTATCATCTGGCTCTCGCCTACACCGAAGGTTCGGTCGTTACCCAGGACTCAACGCGCGCCGTGCAGTGGTTTCGCCTCGCGGCCGATCAGGGGCACGCGGGTGCCCAGTACAACCTGGGGATCGCCTATGCCAACGGTCTGGGCGTCTCCGAAGACATCTCGGCGGGAGTGACATGGTTTCAACGCGCGGCCGACCAGGGACACGCCGCCGCCCAGGGCCACCTGGGAATCGCCTATGCCAACGGCCTGGGGGTAATGAGGGATACCATCGCGGCGGTGCAGTGGTACTTGCTGGCCGGCGATCGCGGATTCGCACCGGCGCGAGACTATCTCATGGAACTCCAGACCATCGTGAGCCGGGCTGACCTCGCGGAAGCAATGCGCCGTGCGCGCGAATGGACTCCGACGGCGCGGCCGTAGCCTCGTTTCTTCCCGGCGTCACACGCTGGTTTCGCCCTATTTGGAGGTCCGCAATGACATCACGCTGGCGACACCCCGCACTCTCTATCCCTGGCATTCTCCTGGCGGGTGTACTTGGACTCGCCCAGGGGCCGCACCTCGGACCAGTCGACGGCGAACACTTACCGCCGACGGACCTGCGGCGGATCGAAGTCGGGACAAGGGCGCCGGATTTCCGACTTGCCGACGAAACGGGTGGGGTGCATCAACTCTCTCACCACCGTGGGAAGAATGTTGTGCTGGTCGTATATCGCGGTCATTGGTGAGGCAGCTGCGCCACTCAGCTTGGTAAGTTGAGAGAACTCCTCGACGAGGACACCAGTTGGACCACCCAGATTCTTGCGGTAAGCCCCGACGACATCGAAGGCGCACAGAAGATGGTCGATCGTGTGACGACGGAGGCTGGTGGCCCACCAGGGTTTCCGCTACTGGCCGACCCCCATCTCAGCGTCATCTCACGATATGGCGTGTTCAACCCTGAACCGTTCAACGGCCAGCCGGTGCCCCACCCGGCCGTCTACGTCATCGATCGCACAGGCACCGTGACCTGGAAGTTCCTCAACACCGACGCGCGGATCCGGGCGGAGAACAAGGACATCCTGGCGGCGATCGCACAGCTGACAAACGAGTAACAGATGTCTGGCCAACGGTGAGAGTGCCCTGGTTCGTGCTCCGGGCCGTGTAGGAACTGGACGGAACCGCGATGCCATAATCGAGGCGCAGCAGACTGCCTTCTCGGACCTGCAGTGCCAGCTTGGCATGAAAGGAGTCGTGTGCATGAGGACAATACAAGATCACGCTGTGTCGGCAACCCTCGCCGTCGCTCTGCTTGCCCTTATACCGATAAGTTTCTCGGCATATCCGTCGGTCTATCCTACGGGCACGACGATATACGACCCGGAGAAAGCCTGGAATGGCTACGTCGTCTTTGACAAACCAGAAAGGCAAGGGGCCGTCCTCATCGATATGAACGGCAACGAACTCAGACACTGGACGGAAATTGCGCAAGTACCGGGACCGACGCGCATCCTTCCCGGTGGCTACATCGTTGGTGGCGACCGGTGGCGAGAGCCTCATCAGGAGGCAGTCGCGCTCGTTCAACTGGACTGGGACGGCAAGGAAGTCTGGCGCTTCGACAGCGCCGAAGAGGTAATCCTCAAGGCCGAGGAGGACGAGACAGGAACGCGATTATGGAGCGCACGTTTACACCATGATTGGCAACGCGAGGGTGATCCGGTCGGGTACTACTCACCGGACGCGACGCCGCAGGTCTCCGGAGGCCGCACACTTATCCTGTCGCACAAAAATTTGATTCATCCGCAGATCAGTGACCGCACACTGGAGGACGACTATCTCTTCGAGGTCACCTGGGATGGCGAGATTGCCTGGGAATGGCTGGCCAGCGACCACGTCGACGAACTCGGCCTCCGGGAGGAGGCACGCCACGCGATCTACCGTGCCGGCGCCTTCAACGAAGAACGACAGAGTTTCGACTGGTTGCACATCAACGCTGCCACCTATGTGGGACCGAACCAGTGGTACGACGGCGGCGACGAGCGATTCCATCCCGACAACATCATCCTCAGTATGCGTCGGGTCAACATCATCGCAATCATCGACCGAAGCGGGACCATCGTATGGCGCATGGGACCCGACTACAGGGCCTCAACCGGCTGGAGCGAGATCGGCCAGATCATCGGTCAGCATCACCCGCATATCATTCCAACCGGATTACCAGGAGCAGGCAACCTTCTGGTTTTCGACAATGGCGGACAGAGCGGATACGGCTACGCCAATCCGGCGGCCCCGGACGGTTCAGGATCCGTGCGCAGGCATTTCTCACGTGTACTCGAGATCAATCCGGTCACATTGGAGAAAGTCTGGGAATATGCGAACGAAGGCGGCGAGAACTTCCGGTTTTTCAGTCATTACGTCAGCTCCGCCCAACGGTTGCCCAATGGCAACACGATGATCACCGAAGGAGCGGACGGACGCATCTTCGAGGTCACGACCGACGGCGACATCGTCTGGGAATTCATCAGTCCGTACTTCGGGGAAGAACAGCCTGACCGCAACATGATCTATCGCGCCTATCGCGTTCCCTACGACTGGATTCCGCAACTGGAACAGCCAGACGAACGGGCTGTCATACCGCCCTCTCTCGCCGATTTCCGTATCGAACCACAGTAGAGCGAGTGCCGGTCACAGACCAAAGGGTGTGCACATTTTTCGCCCTTCGCGGATAGCCACACCGCCCAGGTTGTGGCCTCAGACGGTCACCCGCTCGAATGGAGGGACTATCCAGGGGTTATTCCTGTGACGTCGCCCGCGCACCGGACGTCGCAGCACGGCACCACCTTCGCAGGACCGCCCCTTGCCTCAACGCCCCCGTCGGGAAGACTCTGTCTCCCTCGCTCCGAGAATCACCTCATCAGCAAGCGGCCCGCCATCCGTCCAGAAGTTCGCGGGTGACCCCAGCGCCGCCGCACACCTCAATCAACACATCCTTGCAGTCTTTGAGTTGAGTCGCTTTGTTGTACGCGGCAGACAGCGCCGCGCCACACGCAGGCTCTACTAACGCGCGGTGATCATCGAGAAAGCGATCGCATCCCTCGACGGCCTCAGCGTCTGTCGCGAGATAGTGTTCGATTGGCTGACATGCCTTCCAGCGCAGCAACTCCGACGTGACGGTTCGAGCCCCGAGCGTCGTAGCCAGGGAGGTGATTGCATCGAGCGTCACCAGTCTACCGGCGTCCGCCGCCTGCTTGAACGAGTCGGCGCCCTTCGTCTCGACGGCAAGGACGCGAGTTCGATCCCAACCATGTCGTTCGATGCCGAGCAGCATCCCACAGAGCAGCCCGCCCCCTCCGACGGAGGCCACGACCGCATCGGGTCTCACACCCTGTGCGGCCACCTCGTCGACGATCGTGGCGTGACCCTCCCAGGCAACGGGTTCATCGAACGGATGGATATACGCCGTCTTCGCGTCCTTGGCAAGGGTCAGCGCGTACTCGTGGGCGTCATCCCAACTGCGCCCCCGCTCCAGCACCTCCGCCTGCATCCGACGGATCAGCCCTCGGGTAAACTCCGAGGTACTCCGCGGAACGACGACGGTGACAGGGAGTCCGAGTTCGCGGCCGGCGTAGGCCACCGCGTAACCCGCGTTACCACCGGAGCTGCACACAAGCTGCCGCGCGCCGTCAGCGGCGACCTGCTGACACAGCCTCCCCATCCCGCGGATCTTGAAGGAACCAACCGGTTGCCAGCAGTCCATCTTGAGCCAGACACGACAACCTAGGCCGCTGGAAAGCGGTTCTGAGAGCAACAGTGGGGTGTCCAGATGGAGCGCTCGCATCCATGAATTCTACCCCCCTCGAAAATGACGCCGCCTTCTACTAGAAAAGCCGTAGCACGCTACGCAAAGGCGCCAGAATGCAGGCAGGAGGCGCCCTCTGTTTAAAACGTCGCAACAACCCCGAACAGGTTCGTATGAAGTTTTCGAGGCAAAAGGGCTGGCTTTCATCAAACGGTCGGTGAGGCCCAGCCCGGGATGACGCGTGCTCAGTCTTCTTCAGCTCGAGTTCCGCCATTGCGAACGCGAGAGGACTCGCCCCGGCAAGACCCGCATTCCGGAACCGCGTGGCCGCGACCCCCTGGCTACCGCAGGACACTCACCCGTCGACGACGATGTCACCGCGCGCGCCGGATACTGGAGAAATACCAAGCGTGCGTCATCTGATGGATGTTCGGTTTGTAGCTATCCACTTTGTTCTCAAGGACATGAATCAGACAAAGGTGGTGCATCACTACCGCAACCATATCCCCAGACGTTAGCGATCTACCCTCGCCTCGAACGCGTCGCATGAAAGTCGGTCGGGGCTCGCCTATCCGTGTGTACCAAACCGAGTCGAAGATCCGCGCGCGTTATTGAGCTCCCCTGCATAGACATGCAGCGCCGCGACACTCGTCTTGAAGTGCGCCGCGACCCGCTCCAGCTTTGAGAGCGTAATCTCACCGTGTTCTTCAAGTCGTTGATACGCTCCCGTTGACATTCCGCACGCCTTCGCCGCATCGCGCTGAGACTCTCGGCCTCCACTAAGACGCAAGCGCCTGAGAATGTGACCGACATGCCACTTTAAATCGCCGATACCGGGAACGGAATCTAAACTCCCCATGATCCGAACATACCAGCATTTTGCAATCACTACCTATTTATTCTTACTTTTTTCCATTTATACGCAGTCATCACAGAACAGTAGTATCTATTG
>CAZPZZ010000095.1:0-16053 GCA_964591245.1 uncultured Vicinamibacteraceae bacterium
AAGGTGCGCTTGAACTCGATCACGATCTTACCGTCCTGATTAAACCCAGTGGACTTGACCGTCACGATGCCGACAGTCGGTCTCGACTTCGACTCCCGCTTGGACAACACCTCGCTGCGCGAGTAGATCGTATCGCCATCGAAGACCGGATTCGGCAGACGCACCTCGTCCCACCCGAGATTGGCCATCACATTCTGCGACAGATCGATCACCGATTGCCCCGTGACGACGGCCAACGTGAACGTGGAGTCAACCAACGTCCGACCATAGGGCGTCCTGGCGGCATAGGCGTGGTCGAAATGGATCGGATTGGTATTCATCGACAGCAGCGTCGCCCAGGTATTGTCCGCGGCCAATACGGTCCGCCCGAGCGGATGCTCGTAAATATCCCCCAAGTCAAAATCTTCATATACACGGCCGGTCCAACCTTCTTTCACGGGCATTGCTGTGTCTCCTTCGGGCTCACACACGGGGGCTCATACCGCTCCAGCATCGCGCCAGGCGGCAATAGTCGAGGCGTCGTAGCCCAATTCCGACAGGACGGCATCGGTATGGGCTCCCAGCGCCGGCACAGGATCCATGACCGACTAAGCCCCCTCAATAGTGGCGGGGGGACACAAGGCCAGAATCGCACCAGATGGCGTCTCCACATTCTGCCAACGCCCTCGTGCCTCCAACTGCGGATGATCGGCAAACTGTTGAACGGACCGAAGCTGTGCACTGGCAATCCGTGCGTCCCGCAGGCGTTCGAGAATCTCTGGCGTCATCAACCCACCAAAAACTCGCTCGATCTCGGTATCCAGCGCCGACCGGTGTTTCAGGCGGGACGCATTCGACGAAAATTTGGGATCGGTAGTGAGCTCCGGCTTCCGCAGTACATCCCGACAGAACAGCTCCCACTCACGCTCGTTCTGAATACCGAGATACACGACCTTACCGTCTCCACCAGCAAATGGTCCATACGGCGCGATAACGGCGTGCCGAGCCCCGGAACGCTGCGGCGGCGTCCCGCCGTAGACACCGTAGTAATAGGGGTACGACATCCACTCTCCGAGCGCCTCCAGCATCGAAATTTCAACCACCGTGCCTTGGTTGGTACGCTGTTTCATGAGTAACGCTGTCAAGATGCCGCTATAGGCGTACATACCCGCCGCGATATCCGCCACCGAAATGCCAACCTTCACCAGCTCATCTTCAGTCCCGGTGATCGACAACAATCCGGCCTCGGCCTGTACTAACAAGTCATACGCCTTCCGGTTGCGATAGGGACCAGTGGAGCCATAGCCAGAAATCTCACAGACCACCAGTTGTGGGTAGGCCTGACGAAGCTCTGCCGCGGACAGCCCGAGACGGCCCGTAGCTCCCGGCGCCAAATTCTGCACGAACACGTCCGCTCCAGCGAGCAATCGTCCGAGCACTTCTGACATGCCCGGGTGCTTCACGTCGAGCGTCAGCGACTCCTTGGAGCGGTTCAACCAGACAAAATGAGACGACTCTCCCTGTACCGTGGCGTCATAGCTGCGTGCAAAATCACCAACGCCCGGCCGTTCGATCTTGATCACCCGGGCACCGTGGTCGGCGAGTTGCCTAGTCGCAAACGGGGCGGCCACGGCCTGCTCAAGAGACAGCACCGTCACACCTTCGAGAGGTCGCATCAGAAAGACCGAGGCAGGTCCAGCACGTGCTGACCGATGTAGGAAAGGATGAGATTGGTCGAGATTGGCGCCGTCTGATAGAGACGCGTCTCACGGAACTTCCGTTCGACGTCATATTCCTCGGCAAAACCGAATCCACCATACGTCTGCATGGTGACGTTTGCCGCCTCCCAGGACGCGTCAGCAGCGAGCAACTTGGCCATGTTGGCTTCCGCCCCACACGGCTGCCCATTGTCAAATAACTCAGCGGCACGGATCCGCATCAGATCCGCTGCCTCGACGTTGACGTGGGCCCTCGCAATCGGAAACTGAATACCCTGGTTCTGACCAATCGCCCGCCCGAAAACCACCCGGTCGCTCGCATAGCGGCACGCGCGCTCGGTGAACCAGCGCCCATCCCCCACACACTCGGCAGCTATCAAGATACGTTCGGCATTGAGCCCGTCAAGCAGATAACGAAACCCCTTATCTTCTTCGCCTACCCGATTCTCCACCGGCACTTCGAGATTGTCGAAAAAAACCTCAGTCGTGGCATGGTTGATCATGGCGCGGATAGGCCGCACCGTCATGCCGTTTCCTATCGCCTTCTTCAGATCCACCAAAAGCACGGACAAACCGTCGGTTTTCTTCTTGACCTCTTCAAGCGGAGTCGTCCGCGCCACTAACAGCATCAAGTCGGAGTACTCGACACGGGAGATCCACACCTTCTGGCCATTGACGACATAGCGGTCACCCTGACGCACCGCCATTGTCTTCATCTGCGTCGTATCCGTGCCCGTCGTCGGTTCGGTCACACCAAACGCTTGCATCCGCAATTCGCCGCTGGCAATTTTGGGTAGATACCGTTGACGTTGCTCTTCTGAACCGTGGCGCAGCAGTGTCCCCATGATGTACATCTGTGCATGACACGCTGCCGAGTTACCACCTGATCTGTTGACTTCCTCGAGAATGATCGACGCCTCGGAGATGCCTAGCCCTGAGCCACCGAGCTCTTCAGGAATCAGTGCGGCCAGATATCCCGCGTCGGTGAGCGTCTTCACGAATTCTTCGGGATATGCCTCCTTGGCATCCAATTCACGCCAATAGCTATCTGGAAACCGCGAGCACAGCTCGCGAACGGCGGTCCTCAGATCGGTGTGCAGCTCCGTATTTGACAACGTTGTATCCCTCTCTCGCGTACAAATGTTCGCGAACTAGAATTTTCTCAGTGTTGCTCGAATATCGCCATGGGTGAACGCTCCGTGGCCTCACCACACACGCACACGCGAGGCCAGTCCACTCGTGACCAAGCGGCGGCATAGCGCCGGACATCACGAGGTCCGTTCGGGAAGATTCGTGATCAGATACTCAAGCACCGGACCTCGGCGAGCCGCGTTCGAGTTGATCGCTCGTTTCGCGGGGATCTTGTAGGCGCGTAGGCCAACGCGTTCGGCGTCAGGATTACGGTCGTACAGTTCCGCCACCTGAGGTGCCGTCGAGTTACTGAGGAGCACCTGACAACCCCGTTCCGCCAAGCCAATAACCGCCTTCTGCAGGGATTCCTGCTCTCCTCTCGCAAAGCCATCCGACGTATAAGACGTGAACTGGGACGTCGAATTCAGCGGCGCATACGGCGGATCCAGATACACAAAATCGTGTGCTTCGGCATCGGCCAAGCTGTCCAGATATGGCACCTGTCCTATCGACACAGCGGACTCTGAGAGCACGGCCGCGACCCGGCGAAGGTTATCCTCATCGCAAATCCTGGGATTCGCATACCGGCCCAACGGGACATTGAATCCGCCGGACGCGTTCACACGAAACAACCCATTGAAACCAGTGTGATTCAGGTACACCAACGCTGCCGCGAGCTCGACCGTATACTGGTCACCCTTCAAGCCAGTCCCCTTAGCCATGGCGTGACGCTTCGGGTTGAACTGCCGGTCTCGCACCCGATAGTAATGCTCTTTTGGAGCGCGCGCATACCCGGCGGCCAGACGCCGCAAACGCCGAATGACCGAGTCCGGTTCGTCGCGAAGCCGCGTATAACACCCTACGAGATCGGCATTTGAGTCACACAACACCACCGGATGCCCGGCCAGTCGTCCACTGTTCACGAGATCGAAGAATACGGCTCCGCTCCCGAGGAAAGGCTCGCGATACGCACGGAAGGTCTCCGGGTAAAACCGACGCAGTCGCGGTAGGAGCTGCCGTTTTCCTCCGGCCCACTTCAAGAACGGACGGACGGGTTGCCCGTCGGGGGGCAGAGAGAGAGGCCCGAGCAACGCTGGCGCTAGCGCTTCCTTCGAATGAACGGAATGAACGGGCGGAACGGACACGCTCATCAACGGGGACAGCATATTAGCATGTTGCGGGCTCCGCTTCCGTATAATCCCCCCGTGTCCGTCATCCTGGGCTCGGCCCACCTCGCGCACCGACTCACCACCGAACGGGTGGGGCTACTCGCCAACCCTGCATCTGTCGATGGTGAGCTGCGCCACGTCGCCGACCTAGTCACCGCCCTCCCCGGGGTCACACTGGCCGCCCTTTTCGGCCCGCAACACGGGTTCCGCTCGGATGTTCAGGACAACATGATCGAAACTGACCATGCTCGACATCCCGTGTTGAACGTGCCGGTCTACTCACTGTACGGCGAAACACGTGAGCCGACTGCCGCCATGCTGGAGGGACTCGATCTCCTCATTATCGATCTGCAGGACGTCGGCACCCGTGTGTACACGTACATCCACACGATGACCAACTGCCTCCGTGCCTGTGCCGCCCAAGGGGTACCCGTGCTGGTCTGTGACCGTCCGAATCCAGTCGGAGGCGTGGCTGTTGAGGGGCCCCTGCTCGAACCGGGATTCGAGTCGTTCGTCGGGCAATATGCGATTCCACTCCGCCATGGCTTGACGATCGGCGAGCTCGCTCGACTCTGCAACGACACTTTTGCCCTCGGCGCCACGCTCGAGGTGCTGCCACTCCAGGGGTGGCAGCGACCGATGTACCAGGACGATACCGGACTACCCTGGGTACTCCCCTCACCAAATTTGCCAACTCTGGACAGCGCGATTGTCTATCCCGGCTTGGTGCTGCTCGAAGGTACGAACCTTTCCGAAGGACGTGGCACAACCCGGCCCTTCGAACTGGTCGGGGCACCCTGGCTACACGCCCATCGCCTCACCGAAGCCCTCAACGCCTTGGCATTGCCTGGCGTCCACTTTCGGCCGACGGAATTCCAACCAACGTTTCAGAAGCACGCGGGACAAACCTGTGGAGGGTGCCAACTGCATGTCAGTGATCGCAAGACCTTCCAGTCAATCACAACCGCCGTCGCCCTCTTCGAGGAATGCCGCCGGCAGGCGCCAGACCATTTCGAGTGGCGCCAGCCACCCTACGAGTACGAGGACACCATTCTGCCGATCGACATTCTCTCAGGCTCTGATCGGCTACGCCTGGAGCTAGACGCGGGAACGTCGCATAGGGTCATCGCCGAAGGGTGGAAACCGGCTCTCGACGAGTTCCGTACGGTCAGCGCACGTTATCTCCTTTACTGACCAGCCATCAGCCGATACGATGCTCTCCTGGCGCTGCGCGGTCAGCCATCGCGTATGCCATCGCATCCGCTTGACCATTTACGCCTCTGATGGGCGGAACACCGGACACCATGGGCCGCGCTCCACTCAAATTCGAACACTCACTACTGATCACCGCATCGCCCGCAGCAGTCCTGGGAGCCTTCTTCGACCCCAAGGCGCTTTCGATCTGGTGGGATGCCATACGCTCGGTCACCACCCCTCGTCCGCTCGGCGTGTATGCCATCGAGTGGCGTGCCACGCCATTCAGCGATGAACTGATCGGAACGCTGGGCGGAGTCTTCTACGGCACGGTCATGGAATTCCACCCGGGAAGAGAGTTTTTCCTGGCCGAAGCCTATTGGCTGCCCCCTCAATCGGACCCGTTCGGACCAATGGCACTGGAAGTGAGTGTCCAGGCGGAAGGCCCAGCAACACGGCTTCGCGTTTGTCAGAGTGGCTCGCACGAAGGCGCCCGCTGGCAGCGGTACTACGGCTTGATAGCTGGCGGCTGGAAAGCGTCCCTCAATACACTCAAACTCCATCTGGAGCGCGAGGGGCAAACACCGCAATCGAAAAACTAAGCCCTCGACCGAGCCCCATGCAGGACGCACACGATCCCGTCATCATCGTCGGTGGTGGAGTTGTAGGCTCGAGCATCGCGTATCACCTCCGCCAGGACGGCCATCTCGGTCCCACCGTCGTCCTCGAACAAGATCCGACCTACTCGCGTGCGTCGTCGTTTCTCGCGATGGGTGGAATACGGCAGCAGTTCAGCTCAACCGTCAACATCCAGCTCGCCCAGTACGGCGTACGTTTCTACGCCACATTCGACGACGTGATGCGCGTCCCAGGACACACCCCACGCGTCGATTTCCGCCAACGTGGATATCTGTTCCTTGTCAACGACGAAATGGCGGAACACTTCGAGGCCCGGATCGATCGCCAACACCAACTCGGGGCCAGGGTAGAACGGCTGAATCTCGATCAACTGCGCACTCGGCTCCCTGGCGTACGACTCGACGACATCCGCTTCGGAGCCTTTGGACCGGACGATGGCTATGGTGAACCACGCGAGGTACTGGCCGGATTCCGTGCTGCGGCGCAGGCCGCCGGCGCGACCTATCGGCGAGCACGGGTCGTCGACTTGATACAGCAGCGAGACCGGGTCATTGGAGTGGCACTCGACACCGGGGAACGGATCCTCGCCGACGTGATCGTCAACGCCGCAGGTCCCTTTGCAAGGCATCTCGCCAGCATGGCTGGCATCGACTTGCCCGTGCAGCCGAGCCGGCAGCACCTGTTCCGATGCGAGCTGCCTGACCGATGGCCCTGCCGATTTCCGATGGTCGTTGACCCCAGCGGTGTCCACTGGCGTCATGACGACACGCACGCAGACCGCCCAGACCGCCTTATCGTGGCCCGCACCAGGCCGAACGAACCCTTGGGGGAAAATTTCGAATGTGACGCCTCACGATGGGAGACCGATTTCCGGCCTCCGTTGGTGAGGCGGGTCCCTGGACTCACCTCCGTGAAATTGATCGACGGGTGGGCCGGCCTCTATGCAATGACTCCCGATCACAACCCGGTACTTGGAGAACATCCGGCCGCCCCAGGGTTGTTTCTCGCAAACGGATTCAGCGGACACGGACTCATGATCGCCCCGGCCATCGGCAAGGTACTCTCGGAGCTGATTCTCACCGGACAGTCCACCACGGTCGATGTACGCTGCTTTGCTGCCGACCGCTTCGACCGGGGCGAACTCGTACACGACGAAGCCCTGATCTAGTACGGCCGGCCCGTATAATCTCATCGATGCAGATCGTCTCGCCTGAAATCGAACACTACCTTGCGTCCCTCATCTCGGTTGACGCCAAGCTCGCCGAAGTGGCCGAGGAAGGCACGTTGCTCGACTTGCCGATCATCGACAGCGCAGTAGGACGTTTTCTCGAAACAATGGTCCTGTCCACCGGGGCGCGACAGATTCTCGAGATTGGCACTGCGAATGGCTATTCCGCCCTCTGGCTCAGCCGTTCGCTGCCAGACGACGGACGTGTCATCTCAATCGAGATCGACCCGGCTCGGGCTGCGGTCGCACGTGGCCACTTTGAAGCGGCCGGATTGCACAGACGGGTAGAGGTCATTGTGGGTGACGCTGCCAGAATGGTCCACAAGGTTGCCGGACCATTCGACCTTATCTTCAACGATGGAGACAAGCGGCAGTACGGAACCGTACTCAATCGCCTCGTGAGCATGCTCCGTCCCGGCGGAGTCCTGCTCACCGACAATGTCTTGTGGGGCGGTGCGGTGATCCCCTACCTTGAATCATCGCCACAGGGGGACACAACAGAAGCCGCCGCAATCGCCGCCTACAACCAACAACTGGAGACCGATGATCGGCTCGCAACGAGTTTTCTACCGATTCGAGACGGCCTCGCGGTATCGGTAAAGCGAGATTGTAATGACACCTGAGGAATGGCTCGCAGCTGCCAAAGCCGACGCCTCCCGTCGAGGCCTGCCCGCCCTCCATCCGCTGCTCGACATGCTCGCCGACGCCGCGCGACAGCTGCAGGGGGCCAGCTGGATGCGCGAGGCCGAACAACCGCCTGTCGCACCTACCCCTTCTCCAACTTCTCCTGCGCGGGATACGTCCCGATGAGTTCGTCGTGGAACCACACAATTCACCAATTGGCTGCGATGATAGCGGCGCGGGAAACCAACGTCGAACGCATAGTCGACTCGGCACTCCAGGCCATTACCACACACAATCCATCCCTCCGGGCATTCACACGTGTCGAGGAACACGCCGCCCGCCGCGATGCCCGGACTGCCGACCGCGAGATCGCGACGGGCGGACACCGAGGTCCGCTCCATGGCATCCCGATCTCCATCAAGGATCTGATCGACATTTCGGGCGTACCCACGACGGCAGCTTCGCGAACAAGCAGCAGTATCCCCGCGAAGGAGGATGCAACCGTCGTCTCACGCTTACGTGCTGCTGGCGCCATCATCATCGGCAAATGTAATCTGCACGAGTGCGCGTTCGGCACTACCGGCGAAAGCTCGTCCTTTGGCCCCACCCTTCATCCACTTGACCAGAAACGGTCGCCCGGTGGCTCCAGCAGTGGCTCGGCCGTTTCGGTCGTCACAGGTATGGCGGTAGCGTCCATTGGCACCGACACCGGAGGCTCTATTCGTATTCCCGCGGCCGCCTGCGGACTGGTTGGGTTGAAACCGACGTTCGGGGAAATCCCGATGCGAGGAGTGCAGCCACTGGCTTTTAGCCTCGACCACGTCGGCCCGCTGACCCGCTGCGTGACTGACGCGCGGCTCGTACTTCACGCCCTCCGTGGCCCAGAATCGCCTCAGGAGATCCGAAACACCTCGACGATTGCTCAGCGTCTCGGCTGCCCGCGCCCATACTTTTTCGAACAATTGGACGACGACGTGCGCACGGTCATCGAGCAAGCCCTCAATCAGCTCTCCGATACCGGGTGGCAGGTACGCGACACCTCTATACAGCATGTACACGACGCACCCGCGGTCTGTCTTCCTCTCATCCTGTCAGAGGCGGCCGCGATCCACGATCAACGTCTAACCGAATGTCCCGAGCGCTACACCGAAGAGGTACGACTCCGCCTCGAACTCGGACGATATGTACGGGGTGTGGATTATGCCCGGGCCCAACGTGGACGTGCAGTCCTTGCTCGGGCTGTGGACGATGCCCTTGCGGATCACGACGCGCTGGTCCTGCCGGCCCTCGCCATCGCAGCGCCACGGCTCGGAACGTCAGAGGTCCACCTCAACGACGAGCACGTATCACTGCGTGCACTGACGCTCCGGATGACTCAGCTCTTCAACGCCACCGGCCACCCGGCGATCTCTATCCCGTGCGGACACACTCCGCAGGGGCTTCCCTGTGGGCTGCAACTCGTCGGCGCGCGCGGACGCACGGATCACCTACTGGACGTGGCAGCGGCCTGCGAACAACGCCTAGAACCACTCCTTGAGAACACCCGGGACGATTAGATCAACGGGAGAAGCGTGTCTTCCAAGGGGCCGCGTTGAAGCTGCCTACTCCGTCACCTTCAGGCGAAGCGCCTCGTACCCGGCTTCATCGGAACTGCCGGTTTCCACAGGCAGCCCGGCCTGCGACCAGCCTTCGGCAATAACACTCCCCGTGGCAGGATCTCGGTGTCCCCCGAAGCCACCAGCAACATTGACCGCGTGCTCGTAACCGGAGGCCTCGAGAATCTGTGCGGCCCTTGATGAACGTCCGCCCATCTGACACCCGATCAGCAACTTGGCGTCGGTCGGGTAATTGGCCTGCATCACCGTGAGGAAATCGGGATTGGGCTGCATCTGCCCTGTCTGACTGTTCGGCTGCAAGAGCGGCACATTGTGCGCTCCAGCCGGGTGCCCATTCTCAAACTCAGGAACGGACCGTACATCCACGTACGTGTATTCCTCGTCCGCCTGCAATTGACGTGCTTCCTGGACCCCGACCTGTCTCACGCTCATCTCACACTCCTTTCTCGTCATACTACACTGGAGTGTGCTTGCTCGGTTCTTTTCCGCGTGGGAGCGGCGCCTCGTCGCCGTCGACAGTAACCGGATCGTACGTCCATTCGACTGGGGACTCGACTGGATCGGCGCGCCCAGCAATACCGGTCAGGATCCGGCCCAGTTGCTGGACGAGTGGACCAATGCCGCCCTCGCCAATGCTGACTGGTTCCAGCCACCGCCCTGCAGGGAGTACACATTCGAAGACAACCAGCTTTCGTTCCCGAGCGCACTGGAGACCCCACACGTAGAAAACAACACGGTCCATGCGCGCTTTTTCCCCGCCACACCGGCAACAGCCAGGCGTCGCGCAACATTGGTCCTTCCCCAGTGGAACGCCGACGCCGGTGGGCACGTGGGTCTGTGCCAACTCCTGGCAAAAGTTGGCATCAGCGCACTGCGCTTGAGTCTGCCGTATCACGACGCGCGCATGCCACCGGAACTCGAACGCGCGGACTACATCGTCAGTTCCAACATCGGACGCACATTACAAGTCAATCGACAGGCAGTGCTCGACGCACGACGGGCGATTGCCTGGCTCAAGACACAGGGCTACGACCATATCGGTATTCTGGGCACAAGCCTCGGCTCATGCCTGGCCGCACTTACCGCCGCGCACGAACCACTTGTACGAGCTGCGGCTTTGAACCACATTTCGCCGTACTTCGCCGACGTTGTCTGGGAGGGGTTGTCGACAGCGCATGTACGCGCCGGGCTCGACGAGGCCATCGACCTTGAGCACTTGCGGCGACTCTGGCTGCCAATCAGCCCGCAACCCTACATCGATCGCCTCGGAAATACCAAGATCTTGTTGGTCTACGCGCGCTACGACCTGTCATTTCCCGTCCACCTGTCTCTCAGTCTCATCAACGAGTTCGAGGCCAACGGAATCACGCACCAGGTCAGCGTACTGCCCTGTGGGCACTACACCACCGGAAAAGCTCCATTCAAGTGGATGGACGGTTATATATTGGTCCAATTCTTGCGACGGAATTTGTAGCGCTGGCCCTGGATCATCGGATCCCTTCGAACCGAATCGAACGTCTGGCTCTGGTCAGCACAGCGGGGTATTCACCCCATCGCATTGGCCACCCATACCGACACGGCAACGCTAAATCTCCACCCGCCGCATGTCACCTAGCCCAAGCGTCTCAAGTTGCGTTTCCAACTGATCGGCCGGCCCAACCACCACCGCCACCGCGCGGTCGGCATGCAGATGAGTACGCGCTGCCTCCGTGACCGCACTCGCACCAATGCCCTCGACTCGTGGAACGAATTGGTCGTAGTCATCTTCGGGCAGTTCGTGTTGCACGATGTGGGCAACGCTCCGGACGACCTGACCGGCGGTCTCGAACCCGCGGGCAAACCCCCGAGTCAACGCCGCGCGGGCAAGGTCGAGCTCTGGTGTGGTCACAGCACGTTTACCGTTGATCGCCTCCATCTGTTCCAGAACCTCGGCGATAGACTCGCCCGTCGCATCCGCTTGCACACTGCCCTGCAGTGAGAAGGGACCAGGGAGGCGCCGGAAGTCAAACGCGGTACGGACCCCATAGGTGTACCCCTTTTCCTCACGCAAACTCCGGTTGAGCCGACTCACGAACTGTCCGCCGAGCACCATGTTGAGTACCAGCAACGCGTGGTAATCAGGGGCGCGTCGAGCCACAGCGACATGGCCTATCCGCAACTCAGATTGCACGGCGCCTGGTCGATCAACCAGCACCACACGTGCCGCCGGCACGTCCGCTGACGGCGGTGACACCTCGTTCGCGACTTGTTCCATGCGACTGCCCCACACAGGCATGTCGTTGAATACCCGCTCCGCAGTCTCGTAAAACGGATCATGCGTCAGGGCTCCGGCCGCAATGAGCGTCGCTGAGCGAAGGGAATAGGCCGTCTGATGGAATTGACGCACGTCATCGACGGTGAGCTGACTCAATGACTCGTCGGTACCGATAGAAAGATGTCCGTAGGGGTGCCCCGGATACAGAGTTTCGACGAAGACCTGGTCCGCCACGGCCCCTGGCACCGTGCGCCTCTGCCTGATTCGAGACCGGCGCAACTCCCGTACGCGTTCCAGATCAGCCTGATCGAATCGCGGTTGTGCTACGACCTCGGCAAGCAAAGCGAGCCCATCTTCGGTATGACGGCTCAACGTGGTCAGCGAGACCGTCGTCGCGTCGACTCCAACGTGAATACCAAGCCGCGCACCGATCCGGTCGAGTGCACCATGCAGCTCGATTACGGATTTCGATTCACTACCCTCATCGAGCAAGTCTGCGGTCAGTGCCGCCAGCCCCGGTCGATCTGCCGGATCCGACGAGGACCCGGTCGGCAGGAACAAAAGAAACTGGACAACCGGAAGTCCGGGATGCTCAACCGTCCGAAGAGCAAGACCGGATGAAAGATCTGTAGCCCGGACGCGTGGAAAATGTACGGTCGGCACCTTCCCCAGCCCAGGAATACGGGTGCGATCTACACGCATCGTCACGATACCTCCGCCGGAATCGAATCTGCCAAGGCCAGATTCAGCGCCCCGGTAGGCACAATACTCAGGGCGACGCGCCCGGCCTCTCCTAATTGCGAACCGGCCAACTCGCGCACCTGGTCGACCGTCGCCGCTCGATAGCGAGCTCGATCCTGGGCCATGAAACCCGGATCACCCGCGAAGACGTTGTAAGCATTGAGCTGATCAGACCGCCCGTTGAATCCCCCAACCGTCTGCAGGCGATAGACGAATTGCGCCTCGACCTGGGCCAGGCCCCGCTCAAGCTCGGCTTCCTCTGGCCCATGTTCGGCAAGGGTCTCCACCTCTTGGCAAATAACCTGCTCAAGCTCGTCCAACGTATGACCCGGTGCCGCTGTCGCCGTGATACCAAACCACCCGGATAGTTCCCGCGACCCCTGAGATGCGCTGACGTCCGTGGCCAGGCGCGTGTCATACACGAGCTTCCGGTACAGGCGTGATGTCTTCCCACCCGTGAGTACGTCGGCCAACATATCCAGACCCGCGTCACCGTCGTCGAACAGTGCGGGTGTCCGCCACGCCAGATAGAGCCGCGGCAACTCCACCCGATCCTCCAGCAGCAGACGCACGCCCTCTCCCTTCTCGGCCGGCGGGGTCAAAGGGCTCCCCGCACCCACGACGGGCGGAATCGCCGCGCCAGTCGGGATCTCCTCAAAATAGCGCCGCACCAACGCCACGGCCGACTCGGGGTCAACATCGCCAGCCAACGTCAGCGATGCGTTCGCAGGGTGATAAAAGGTGCTGAAGAACGCATGGGCATCCTCCAGCGTAGCCCGCTCAAGGTCTGCTATCTCTCCGATGGTCGTCCAGTGATAGGGATGATCAGGTGGAAATAACGAGTCCGTCAACGCCATCAAAGCCATCCCGTAGGGCCGATTTTCATAGACCTGACGTCGTTCGTTCAGCACGACATCCCGCTGATTCTCGAATTTCGCCGCGGTGAGGGCCGGAAGCAAATACCCCATGCGGTCAGATTCCAGCCAGAGCGCCAACTCCAGCGCACTCGTCGGCACAACCTCCCAATAATTTGTCCGGTCCGTATTGGTAGATCCGTTCAGCGCTGCACCAGCCTCCTGCAACGGCATGAAATAGCCGCTATCGTGATGGGCCGACCCTTCGAACATCAAATGTTCAAAAAGATGCGCCAGACCGGTTCGACCCGGTTGTTCGTTCTTGGACCCCACGTGATACCAGACGTTCACGGCCACGATAGGACACCGATGGTCTTCATGCACGATCACATGCAGACCGTTTTCTAGCGTAGTTTTCGTGTAATCCAGCATGTCAGATGACGAACCATAAATCTGTGGTGAAAAATCAGGAACGGGTCAATGGATGTCCCACATCCAGAAGCCCGTCAAGAACGCCAAGAACCGTACGCTATTCACCCATGAGCTGTACAACGAACGGCCGCTTTCGCGGCCGGGTATCACACTCCAGTAATACGATCTGCTGCCAGGTGCCCAGCAAGAGTTGACTCTGCGCGAACGGCAATGCCAGCGAGGGACCCAATAACGCCGCACGCACATGACTCGATCCGTTGTCGTCACCCCACCGTTCGTGGTGCGCGTACTGCCCATCGAACGGAGCGAGTCGATCGAGCAATCGGTTCAGATCCGCGACCGCCCCGGGTTCGTACTCGATCGTCGTCACCGCCGCCGTCGATCCCACCACGCTGACGGTCGCCAATCCGTTCACGAGCTCAGACTCGGCGATTGCCCGGGCCACCAACGGGGTCACATCGTGCACATCGCCCTGGCCAGATGTCTGTATCTCATGTTGCGTGTTGGTAACCATTGGTTCGAGGAGGCATCATACTGCGACGCCGGTCGCAACATGCCCGTGTGCGTCAAATAACGAATCCCTGAACACAACATCGACAGGCGACACGCCCCATCCCTGGCCTAGGCAGCACAATCACCCCCATCGCGGCCTCGACGATCATGGTACGATAATTTGCATGTACTCTTTGCTCCTTGCCGTGACGTGGCTCCTTCTGGGTTCAACCTCCTCCGCGCTGGGACAACCCACTCTTGCCTACGATGCACCCAGTGACTGGATCCAGCAGTCGGCGAATTCGCCAATGCGGGTCACCGAATTTCAACTCCCACGCGTGCCAGGTGATGCCGAAGACGGGGAACTCGTGGTGTTTTACTTCGGTGGCAGTGGAGGCAGCGTCGACGCCAACCTGGAACGCTGGATCAGCCAGATGGAACAACCGGATGGGCGTTCCTCATTCGAAGTAGCCGCCACCACTGGATTCGATGCCAACGGACTTGCCGTGACATTGCTCGACGTGCCGGGCACGTACGTCGCAAGCGTTCGCCCCGGCTCATCGGAGCGCCTCAACAAGCCAGGCTTCCGCCTACTGGCCGCCGTCGTAGAAACTCCGATTGGCCCGTTCTTTTTCAAACTTACCGGGCCAGCTCGCACTGTCGCGCAATGGGAAAACACCTACAGCACATTTCTACGCAGCGTACGGATAACAGAGTAGACCCCAGACGACCCGTGGGCGCACGCCCGACCCGCGCCTCACGCGCACACTTGACCACGCGCCCGATCACCCCTACGGCTATCGGAGACCCAGTCCAAACTCGGCAATCAACTTTCGATGCAACTCGCTCGTTCCCTCGCCGATTTCGAGCGTCTTCGCCTCGAGTAATAACCGCCCGATCTCATACTCCGACGAGAAACCGTACCCCCCGAAAATCTGGATGGCATCAAGGGCGTTCTTGGTCGCTGCCTCGCTCGCCATGAGTTTTGCCATTGAGGCTTCCATCGAACAGCGCTCGATACCGGCATCCTTCATCCGTCCCAAGCGATACACCAGGGCACGAGCAGCTTCGGTACGGCAAATCATGTCTGCGATCTTCTGCTGCACCATCTGAAACTCGCCGATCGCCTGCCCAAACGCCCGGCGCTCGCGCGCGTAGGGTAGCGTCAAGTCCACGGCTCGCTGGGCCTGACCGATACACCGAGCCGCAACCGAAAACCGACCTGTATCGAGTGCTGCTCCCAGAATAGGAAACCCCCGCCCCGGCTCCCCGAGCAACGCATCCTCAGGCACCTCAACGTCATCGAAGTGCACCTCAGCCACGTTGTCGCGCTGTAAGGTGCGCATCGGCAAGGGACTGATCTGAACCCCGGGTGTAGACGGCTCGAGCAAAAACATCGTGACTCCGCGGTGCTTTTGAGCCGGATCCACTGTCGCCGCGACAATAAAAACGCCTGCCTCGGCGGCATGGGAGATGAAAACTTTGCTCCCGCGCAGGGTCCAGCCACCGTCACGCGGGATCGCCTGCGTTGCCAGACCGGCAAGGTCAGTCCCTCCGCCAGGTTCCGTCAGACACGCCGAGGCCAAGGTCTCTCCCGCAGCCAAGGGTGGCAGCCAACGCCGTCGCTGTGCCTCTGTCCCGAACCGTAGAATGGCACTTCCCACCAGGGAGTTGGCCACGGAAACAGCCGATGCGACAACCCAGTCGACTCGGGCCAACTCCTCACAGACAATGCCGTAAGTCACGACGTCACTGAACGAACCACCATATTCCTCCGGGATCAGTGGCGCGAGATATCCGAGTGGTGCCAACCGGGCAATAAGCTCACGCGGGTATCGCGCCTCACGTTCATGCTGCTCCACCGTCGGAAGAATCTCTGCCTCGGCAAATTCCCGTACGGCCGCGCGAACCTGCCGTTGCGTATCGGTCAAATCAAAATCAGCCATCCGGCCCAACAGACTGGGGTCGCTCATCTCGGTCGT